>JBIOKD010000366.1:0-3176 GCA_044451485.1 Candidatus Eiseniibacteriota bacterium
CTTCGGTCCGCCGAAGCGGTACTGCGCCTGGACCGAGACCGGCACCAGCTCGGTGATGAAGCCTTCCTTGGTGGTCTGGGTCGGGAAGTCGAGGCTCGAGAACGGCGCCACCTCGCTCTTGCTGTAGGCCGCCCAGGTGAAGCCGACGCTCATCTGTCCACGCCAGTGATCGCTGAACGAATAGCGCCAGTGACCGGAGAAGTCCCAGCGCGGCAGCGCGCCGCGTGAGAAATCATCCGCGGCGTAGAAGTACGAGCCACCGATCAGACCACCGATGCCGGCGCGTCCGGCGGCATCACCGTTGGTACGGTGTGGCTTTGTGGGCGCCGCGGCGGTGGCTGCGGGCGCCGCGGCCGAGTCGACGGGCGTGGCGGCCGATGTACCGGGATTGGCGCCGGCGGGCGGCACCGCGACCTGGGCGGGACACACCGAGGCCAGCGCGAGCATCGCGAGCGTGGCGACGACCGCGCAGCGAATCCTCGTCATCATGCGACTGCGGCTCCTCTTCCAAAGCAGGAAGGAGTTAGGGTGGACCCGGTACGATGAGCGGCGCAGTATAGGAACGGGTCCTGGGGGTGTCAAGGTCACGCCCCGTCGTTGTTGCCGCTGGCACAACGACTTCGGAGCTTGGTGACCCCGACGTCGTCGTCCTGTCGACGGCGGTGACGGCACCACGCCTCGGCGCCGCCGGCATTCCATTGCGGGCATGGCGGATGGCGCCGCGACAGCGGTGGAATCAGACTTGCGAGGCACGAGCGCGGGCGGGGCCGGGACCCCACTCGCATCCCCTCAGTGTCCCACCATCTCATCCCACCAATGCCGCACGAGGTGCGGCGTCCGAACCGTTCGCTCGGACCGGCCGCCAACCGGTCCCAAGTCCCGGCCTCTGGAGCCCGAGACCACACGCGGCGCCCGGCGTTGCCGGGCGCCATCGTGCGGCGGGCATGCACCCATCGGGGATCGCCACGACCCTGCCCCGGGTGGTGGCCTTGGGCTTCCGACGGCGCGGGGCGCGACCCCGCCCGATGCGTTGACACCCTCGGTCCGGCCCCGTAAACTCCGCGCTCCTTTTGGGTTTCCCTCTCGCCGGGAAGGCTGCGGTATGCGGGTCGGCCATCCCGGCGGTCGAACGTATGGGGGTGTCGATGAATCGTATCGCCCCGTGGAAGGTGATCGCCGTCCTCACGGCGACCGCGCTGTCGGCCTGGTACCTCTACCCGACCTTCCGCTACTACTTGATGACTCCCGCCGAGCGTACGACGCTGTCCGAGACGAAGCCGCAGGAGTTCGCCGACCTGCGCAAGAAGGCGATCCATCTCGGACTCGACCTGCAGGGCGGGATGCATCTGGTGCTCGAGGTGGACCGCTCGCATCTCAGCCCGGCGGAGTCCCGGGACGCCGTGGACCGGGCGCTCGAGGTGATCCGGCGGCGCATCGACCAGTTCGGCGTCGCCGAGCCACTCATCCAGCGCGAGGGCGAGGACCGCATCGCGTTGCAGCTTCCCGGTCTGACCGACCGGGAGCGTGCCCGTGAGCTGATCGGCAAGACCGCCCTGCTCGAGTTCAAGCTGGTCCGCACGCCCGAAGAGACCAAGACCGCGTTCCAGCGCCTCGATTCGTGGCTCGCCGCCCGCGAGGAGACCCGCAGCATGGGATTCGATTCCACGCTGCGCCGGATGCCGCTCACTGGCCACCTGCTGGATCTGGCGAGCTCCGCGTTCGTGCGCGACCAGGACGTCCCCACCGTCGAGCGCCTGCTCGCCGTCCCGGGGATCGACTCGGTCGTTCCGGGTGATTCGCAGCTCCTGTGGGGCGACGTCGGTCAGAGTCTGCAGGGCGTGAGTGGACGCTCGCTCTACCTGGTCAAGCGCGAGCCCGAGATGACCGGCGGCTCGATCGCGACCGCCGAGGCCCGGCTGGGTCTGGACCAGACCAACCCCGGCGCCTGGGGGGTGACCATGAGCATGACCCCCAAGGGCCGCTCGGACTTCGCGATGGTCACCGCCAACAATGTCGGGCGCCAGCTCGCGATCGTGCTGGACGGGCTCGTGAACTCGGCGCCGGTCATCCGCGAGGCGATCCGCGGCGGCGACGCCTCGATCACCGGCAACTTCGACATCCAGAAGTCCAAGGATCTCGCCATCGTGCTGCGCGCCGGCGCGCTGCCGGCGCCGGTCCGCATCATCGAGGAGCGCTCGGTGGGGGCGTCACTGGGCGCCGATTCGATCCGCGAGGGTCTCACCGCGGGATTGATCGGCAGCGCCCTGGTGGTGGTGTTCATGATCATCTACTACCAGCTCTCCGGCATCATCGCCATCGCCGCGATGGTGCTCAACATCGTCTATCTGATCGCCTGCATGTCGGGCTTCGGTGCCACGCTCACGCTGCCCGGCATCGCCGGGATCGTGCTCACCATCGGCATCTCGGTGGACGCCAACGTGCTCATCTTCGAGCGCATCCGCGAGGAGCTGCGCAACCAGAAGAGCGTGCGCCAGTCGGTCCAGCTCGGCTTCGATCGCGCGCTGCGCACCATCCTCGACGCCCACGTCACCACGCTCATCAGCTCGGCGTTCCTGTTCCAGTTCGGCACCGGCCCCATCAAGGGATTCGCCGTCACGCTCATGGTCGGCCTGATCGCCAACCTGTTCACCGCGGTGCTGTGCACGCGGATCGTCTTCGACTACATGCTCGGCCGTGGCGACGTGAAGCGGCTCAGCATCTGAGAGAACGCGAGGCCCACGTTCATGTTGCAGTTCCTGATCGGCACCGACATCCCGTTCATGCGCTACCGGCGCTTCACCTATTTCTTCTCCGGGGCGCTGATCCTCGCCACCGCGGTGTGGCTGGCCCTGCACGGCGGGCCCAAGTACAGCGTGGACTTCACCGGCGGCACGCTCCTGCAGATCCGCACCGACCGCGTCGTGGCCCCCGATCAGATGCGGGCCGCGCTCGATCAGGCCGGGCTCAAGGGTCTGGAGCTGCAGCAGCTCACCGGTCAGAACACCGACGAGTACATGATCCGCATGAAGAGCCAGAGCTCGGCCGACCCGTTTCCCCCGATCAAGCAGGCGTTGGAGTCGCGTCTCGGCGGCGTCAAGGTCGAGTTCCGCGGCACCGCGGCGGTCGGCCCCAAGGTGGGCTCGGAGCTGCGTCAGAAGGCGATCTGGGCCGTGCTC
>JBIOKD010000367.1:0-3173 GCA_044451485.1 Candidatus Eiseniibacteriota bacterium
CACCAGCGCCCGCACCGTGTGACCGCTCGTGAGCAGACGACGCACCAGTGACTGGCCGATGAAGCCGGAGGCACCGGTGACCAGGATCCGCATCGAGGGGGAGAGCTCCGATGGGGGGAAAAGTATGCGCCGCAAAGGATTATGGCGGTGGGCCAGGCGAGTGCGGCGGCGACCCGCCCGCGTCGAGCGGCACGAGCGGAGCGCAGTCTAGCGGGACCGCTCAGGGAGTTCAATCGGGCCACCGCCGCCTTCGAGACGGCGTCGTGGCCATGGCCGGCGCGCATGAAAAGAGGGCGGCGCGGGGCACGATCCCCGCGCCGCCCGTGAACCCGGCGTCGATCCGCCTCAGCCGGCCATCTTGAATTCGATCTTCGGATCCTCGCGATCGGCGTCGGTGGCCTTGAACCACTCGGCCGGCACCAGCGCCATCGAACCGGCGACGTACTTGTCGGGGATCGACTCGATGCGGGTGTTGAAGGTGGTGACCACGTCGTTGTAGAACTCGCGCCGGTCGGCGATCTGGTTCTCGAGATCGCTGATCCGGCTCTGGAGCTGCAGGAACGACTGGTTGGCCTTGAGGTCCGGGTAGGCCTCGGCCACCGCGAACAGCCGTCCGAGCGCCTGCGTGACCTGGCCCTCGGCCTCGGCGCGCTGACCCACCGTCTTGGCGGAGAGGATCGCGCCACGCGCCGCGCTCAGGTTGTCGAACACCGCCCGCTCGTGCTGCATGTAGCCCTGACAGGTCTGCACCAGCTTGGGCAGCTCGTCATGACGCTGCTTGAGGAGCACGTCGATGTTGGACCACGACCGCGAGATGTTGTTCCGCAGCGACACCAGACCGTTGTAGATGGACAGCAGGTATCCGGCGACGCCGATCAGGACGAATCCGATCGCGGCCGTGACCAGGATCTCTCCGACGTGCATGGGTTCCCTCCCTCCTCAACCGCGTGTTTCGGATCTCACGGCGTGTGGCCGTGTGACCACATGGACAGCCAGTACCCGAGACCCATCAACGCGATGATCGGACCGAGCACCAGGTACGCCACCGCCTTGATTCCCAGCTCCGCCATCATCATCAGCTGGGATTCCTCGCTGATGATGAAGGTGTGATCGTTCTCGCCGCGCCGGATCGAGGCGCGCACCTCGCCGTCGAGCGTGTGCAGACGCGCCGCGCGCGCGGCCACCGCGCCCGGATCGTCGGTGCCGGTGGCGGCAAACGCGTCGGAATCGCTCACCTCGAGAGCGCGGGCCTTGGGGATGGCGCTGCCCAGGACGAACAACGGGCGCCCCTCCTCCACCAGGTACTCGCGGAAGCGCATCATGCCGGCGCGCGCGAACGGGCCGAGTGCCGTCGGGTGGTCGCGCAGGTAGCTCGAGTAGCAGTCCGGCAGTGTGAGACCGTTGCACACCTCTTCGACGCCACCCTCGAGCTTGCACTCGGCCCCCTGGGGGAACACCAGCGCCAGCCCGGTCTCGTCACGCAGATAGAAGGGACTCGCCGAGGTGTTGTGATGGATCACCGTCCAGCCGTTGCGCGAGCGCGCGCTGATGTCCACCTTCCAGTACACACACGACTTGCCAGAGAACGGCGCCTCCACCCCGCTGCGCGGCAGCGCGGTGCCGGTCACCTCGACGATGCCCATCGCCATCGAGCGGATCTTCGACTGCGGCGTGTCGCCGATCAGCCGGCGTCGGCGCCAGGCCGCGAACCCACGCACGAACATCACCGGGCCGGCGACCGTGGCGAATGCCGCAAAGAACGGGAGATTGCCCTTCATCGCGTCTCCTTCATGGCCGGCCCGCCGGCATCCAGCTCTCGGCGATGCGTGCCAGTGCCAGCAGACCCCCGAGACTGATCAGCGGCCCGACCACGAGACCGAGCATGCGCACCCGGGTGTGACGCAGACGCACCTCGCGCACGGGCTGGTCGGAGACGATCAGACACTCGAGGCTGCCCCCCTCGTCGATCCACAGATCGGGCTCGTCGCCGCGGGTGGCGACCGACACCACGTCGGCGTGGTCGTCGGTCCCGGTGCGCGCCCATTCGTGCTCGATCAGCTCGGCGTGACGTGCCGCCCGCACGTGACCCACCACGTGGCAGGTGGCGCCGGCGGCGAGCAGGTGTTCGGTGAGCACTAGCGTGGCTCCGGTGCGACGCAGCCAGCTCGCCTCGGCCGAGCGCTCGACCAGCGAGGCCAGATGCTCGCTGAGTGGCTCGTTGGCCTTCACCTCGCGCCGTGCCCCAGCGGCGAGACGCCAGTGCGCGATCGGACCGGCGATCCTGGCACTCACCCCGCCGGAGACGATGCGGAATGGGCGCCGCTCCTCGATCGAGGCGACCTGACCGCGCTCGGCCGACGCCACCGAAAGCCGGAAGCCGGCGCAGGGCTGGTGGGTGATGGGCGAAAACAGCGGTCCGTCGAGCGTCACCTGACCGCTCGAGCCGGTGAAGCCATGTGGCTTCTCGGCGAGCGGCCGCTCGGCGAGCCCCACCGCAAGACGCGCGATACGGAGCGCGCGAAGGCCCTCGCTGAACAGCGGAGCCCCGCCCGCCACCGCGGCGGCGGCTGCAATCGCGCCGGCGACCGATGGGGTCAGGAGGACGACCATGACCCCCGGGTTATCGACCGGAGAGCGCCCGAACCTGAGCCCCCGAACCGGCTTGGGTCGGCCAGACCGGGCGGACCGGAACGTGGCCGATCCGGGGTCCGGGGACTGGGATCGTGCTCGCCCGAGCGGCCCGGCGCGTGCGCTTCTCTGCGGCGCGGGCTCTTGCATGCTCCCGCTTCCCACGCATGAAGGCCTCGCCGCACACGCGCTCGGCTTCGTACTGGTTGTGCGCCCGGCATCGGAGCCGCATGCCATCCACCGTCGCCCGGCCTCCGCGCGCCACCGGATCCACGTGGTCGAACTCCAGCCGCGTGCGCGCCTCGCACCGGCGTCCGCTCTCGGAGACGAACGTGCACTGGCCTTGGTCGCGCTCCCACACCGCACGCCGAACAGCGGCCGGAATGTGACGGGCCCTGGTCGAGCGGCGCCCTGGGCGGGTGCACGCGGTGGCGGCGAACCGGCGCTGCTCGAGCCTCGGGATCAGCGCGTCGAGCGCCCGGTCGAGCACCGCCGCCAGATCTCCCGAGGGGACCGCATGACCGAGCAGGGACTGGGCGTAGAGC
>JBIOKD010000368.1:0-3168 GCA_044451485.1 Candidatus Eiseniibacteriota bacterium
CGATGCATCACCATGATCGAGGCCACCGGGATCGAGACCCGCCCGACTCCCATCTTCGCCAGCTCGGGGATCGGAACCAGCTCGGTCTTGACCCCCGACACCGCGTCCATGAGGTTCACCGACAGCGGTCCCTTCAGCTCCTTCACCGCGCTCTGGATGTCGGCGCGGGTGCGGATCCCGTCAATGAACACCAGATCGGCGCCGGCCTCGAGATAGAGGTTGCAGCGGCGGATCGCCTCGTCGAGCCCGAGCGGCGCGAACGCGTCGGTGCGGGCGTTGATGACGAAGTCGGGGTCCAGCCGGTCACGCACGTCGGCCGAGGCGCGCACCTTGCCCGCCATCTCGGCGGCCGGGATGACCTCCTTGCCCTCCATGTGACCGCAGCGCTTTGGGAACACCTGGTCCTCGAGGTTCATCCCCGCCACACCCATCGCGATCAACCGCTCGGTGATCCACGCCGCGTTCACCGCGTTGCCGCCACCGGTGTCGACGTCGGCCATGACCGGGATGTCCACCGCCTGGACGATGTTCCAGGTCATGTCGAGGACATCCTTCATCTGTACCAGCCCCACGTCCGGCTTGCCGAGCAGCGAAGCGGCGAGACCGAAACCGGAGATCTGGATGGCCTCGAAGCCGGATTGCTCGATGATGCGGGCGCTGAACGCGTCGTGACATCCGATCACCGCGACGGCGCGGCGCTGTGCGATCGCCTGTCTCAGGATCGTGCTCTTCCTCATGACCGTCTCCCCTTTCACGAAGCGCCCGACGCGGTGCCGACACCGGCGGTAAGCTTGGTGGCGATCGCCTCGGCCATGTCCGAGGTCGTAGCGGCGCCGCCCATGTCGTAGGTGCGCACCCGGCCCTCGCGTACCACCTCGGCGACCGCGGCTTCGATCCGACGCGCCGTCTCGCCCTCGTCCAGCCAGTCGAGCATCATCTTGGCGGCGAGGATGGTGGCGATCGGGTTCACCTTGTTCTGACCGGCGTACTTGGGTGCCGAGCCGTGCGTCGGCTCGAACACCGCCAGCTCGTCGCCGATGTTGCCCGAGCAGCCGAAGCCGAGACCACCGACCATCTGAGCGCACAGATCCGAGATGATGTCGCCGTAGAGATTCGGCGCCACCAGGACGTCGTAGTTGAACGGGTTCTTGAGCAGCCACATGGTGATCGCGTCGATGTTGGCGTCGTCGATGGCGATGCTCGGGAATTCCTTCGCCACCCGGCGCGCCGCCTCGAGGAACAAACCGTCGGTGGCGCGGACCACGTTGGCCTTGTGCACCACGGTGACCTTGCGGCGGCCGTGGTCGCGCGCGAACTCGAACGCCGCGCGCACGATGCGCTCGGAGCCGTGGCGGGTGTTGATCTTGCAGGACAGCGCGTAGGCGTCACCCGGGAGACCGGCGAACGGCTTGAAGGCGGGCGACAGCTCGGTCAGGGTGTCGCGGAGCCGGTCCGGAACGGTGTTGAACTCGACGCCCGCGTACAGGTCCTCGGTGTTCTCGCGGAACACCACGAGGTCGATCCGCTCCTTGTAGTTGAGCGGGTTCCTCTCGTACGCCTTGCACGGTCGGAGACACACGTACAGGTCGAAGAGTTGTCGCATGCGCACGATCGGCGAGCGATAGACGAGCCCCTTGCCCTGGAACGCCGGCGCCAGCTCGCGCTCGGCCTCCTTCACCGGCTTCGAGGTGATCGCGCCGAACATCGCCGCGTCGACCGTCCCGAGCAGGTCGATGGTGCGCTTTGGGAACGCGTCGCCCTCCCGGCACCAGAACTCCCAGCCGATGTCGCCGTGCAGGTACTCGGCGTCGAAGCCGGCGCGATCCAGCACGGTGCGCGCCGCGTCCATCACCTCCGGGCCGATCCCGTCACCCGGCAGCCAAGCGATCCTGTATCGCGCCATATGCGCACTCCTCCGTCGACCTTCGGACCGCAGGTCGTCTCATGTCCGTTCGTGGGCCCCGTCCACGGGGAATCCCGTTAAGACTGCATCGCCCATGCCATGCCCAGGTCGGGATGGAGCGGGCCCGGACCGCGCCGGACATGCCACCGGCGTGACGCACAATCTCGCGGTTTCGCCCGCAGTTGCGCCGGGTCGGGTGCCAGGGCCGGCGCGGCGCAAGCCCACGATTGACGCGCGATGGCCGAGGGGGCGCGCGCCAACCTGGCAGAGTCGGCCCGTTCTGACAGGTCCACCCTGGTCCGTGTTCGTGACCTCCTGGCACCAGTCGGGGCTGGTCCGACCCGGACGATCCGGGGACGCTTGACCTATTGCTGCCACAGGTCGACCGTAGGGCCGCTCACGTCGGGGCCGCAGGGAGGGGATCGAAGATCCCGACGGGAGGGAAGCGAGGTGTGAAATGCCAGTATCGACACATCCCGTCATGATGACGGACGCCAAGATAGCGGAACGGATCAAGGATCTGCTGAAGAAGGTCGGTGTCGATCCGAAGAAGTTCGAAGAGACGATCGCGTTTTCGTCGCAATGGATCCGTCAGATGGAGGGCACGATCCTCGAGTCGAGGTATCGCTACGCCGTCACCACGGACCCCATGCTGCAGCCCGGGTACACCGGATTCGGACTGCCCACGTTCGGGCTGCTCGCCAAGGCGACGCTCGAGCACGTGGGTCTGCGTGTCGGCCAGCCCGTGATCCCGGTGAACACCCATTTCAACAGCGGCGAGATCGCCGAGGTGCCGGTGACGATCACCAACACCTGCCATCTGCCGCTGCGTGACATCGTCGTCGAGCTGACGGCGATCGGACCGGTGACGGTGCTGTCCCACATGCCGCCGCCGATGAACACGATCCTCAATCCCCAGCACCTGACCCTGCTGCAGCCCGGCCACGACATCGTCATGCACTTCTTCGTGTCCGCGACCAGCGTGAACAACATCACGCCGGCCGCGCTCCGGGCCAACCTGTCGGCGGAGGTGGTGCCGCACGTGAATCGGACCCCGGCCGAGTGCGGCTTCGAAGTGTGGCCGAACGACTGATCTGGAGCCCAATAGCCCCTCCCCGCCGATCGGGCCCCGTCCTCCGGGACGCGGCCCGATGCGCTCGACGCTCCGGCGTGGTGCTAGCCTCCTGCCCGCCCCCGACCAGGACGCGCGGCAGGCTTCCCGGGAGTGACGGACCGCTCGAGCCCACGATGCGCTGGGCGGGTCC
>JBIOKD010000369.1:0-3157 GCA_044451485.1 Candidatus Eiseniibacteriota bacterium
ATTGCGTACATCGACCGCTTTGGGAACGCGCTCACCAATCTGGATGAGGGCTCGATCTCGCGCGCCTTTCCCGGCGCGGGCGAACGCGAACTCGAGGTGCACGTCGGCGGCCGGCTGATTCCGGGGCTCTCACGCTCCTACGGCGATGCGCCGGTGGGCACGGTGGTGGCGGTGATCGGCTCCAGCGGCCGGCTGGAAGTCGCGCAGGTGGGCGGCGCCGCGGACTCGCGGCTCGGCCTTGGCATCGGCGACGAGGTCTTCATCGTCAGGCGCAGCTAGAGGATCGATGACCAAGCACAACGCCCCGGCGGGTCTCCCCACCGGGGCGTCGCGGTTTCGAAAGGTCTCTCTGCCCTACCGTTGCGAGGGCTTGCGCATGTCCTCGCTCATGCTCTGCGACAGCAGCTTGCTGGCGCGCGGGAACAGCTCGAGCGCGGACTGCAGCTGGGTGTCGTCCTCGACCAGGATCTTGTAGCGCTCCTGCGTTCCGAGTGTGGCGCTTGCCAGCTCGGCCCGCACCTGGCGCAGCATGAACGGCCGCTCGGCGGTCCAGACCGAATCCGTCAACGCCACCTTCTCCTTGTCCATCACGCCGTGCAGATCGGTCCATTGGCCGTCGGTCAGAGTGAACGACTTCTCCAGCGAGGCCGCCGTCCACTTACGTCCCGGCTCCTTCGAGATCCAGTGCGTGGCGAAGGTGAAGAACACGCGCTTGTTGATCATGTCGATCTCGGGCCGGGTCAGGTTCGGCGGATCCTTGAGCAGCACGTCTGGATAGATGCCGCCGCCGCCGTACACGTCACGGCCGCCCGCGGTCTTGAACTTAGGTCGGGTCGCCAGCACCGAGTCGCTCGGCACGTCGTCCTTGTAGGCGTCCTCGACGTAGTCCTTCTGGTCCGCGAACTTCGAGTAGTCGCGCTGGATCAGCCGGCCGCTGGGCGTGTAGTAGTGCGCCACTGTCAGCAGCAGCTTGGACCCGTCGCTCAGGCGGAACTGGTTCTGGACCAGCCCCTTGCCGAACGAATTCGTGCCCACCACCAGGCCGCGGTCGAGATCCTGGATCGCGCCCGAGACGATCTCCGAGGCCGACGCGCTGCCGTGATCGATCAGCACCACGACCGGCACGTCGCCACTGACGCGCGGACGCTCATCACTGCGGTAGTCGGCGTTCGCGTTCGGGATGCGGCCGCGCGTATACACCAGCAGCTTGCCGGGCGGCACCAGCTGGTCGAGCACGTCCACCGCCTCGGCGAGCAGGCCTCCGCCATTCGAGCGCAAGTCGATGACGAGGTCCTTCATGCCCTGCTCGTGCAGCTTGGCGAGCGAGTTCTCGAGTTCCTGGCCGGTGGTCTGTGCGAAGCGCACGATTCGCACGTAACCAACGCCTGGCCGGATCATGTACGCGTACGGCACGCTCTCGATCGGAATCTTGGCGCGCTCGATCTTGTACAGCAGCGGATCGCTCTGCCCCTCGCGCTCGATCGTCACCTGCACCACACTGCCGGTCGGGCCGCGCAGGAGCTTGAACACGTCGTCGGTCACCAGGCCCTTGGCCAGCGGCGTTCCGTCCACCGCCACGATGCGGTCACCGGCATGGATGCCGAGCCGGTAGGCCGGCGTGCCCTCGAGCGGTGAAATCACCACGATCTTGTTGTCGCGCAGCTCGAACTGGATGCCGATCCCGGAGTATTCGCCGTGGAACTCCTCGTCGAGACGGTCGGCGCGCTGCGGCGGCAGGAAGACGGTGTGCGGATCGAGCGACTTGAGCATGCCGTCGATCGCGCCCTTGATGAGCTTCTGGTTGTCGGGGGCATCGACGTAGTTGTTCTGCACCAGGGACAGGACCTGCGTGAACAGGTCGAGATTGCTGCGCAGATCGTCGGTGGCCATGAGTCCGCGCGCCAGGCCAAAGCCCAGCAGCAGGGACAGCGCCATTCCGGCGGCCAGGGGCCCGAGACGCAGACGGCGGGAGCGCGGTGAGTCGGTACGGTTTACGGACATGCAGGGCTCCGGGCGATGAAGTTCTAAGCGTTGCGCGAGCGGCTTTGGAGGCGGCCAAGCCGCTCCACGGCACCCTCAAGCGTCTCATGCCGGCGGGCAAAGTGGAAGCGCAGACGCTGGCTCCCGCCCGCCGGGTCGGAGTAGAAACTGGACCCGGGAACAGCCGCCACCCCGATCTCGGACACCAGGTAACGGGCGAACGCCACGTCGTCCGGGAAGCCGAATCCGGAGATGTCGGTCATCACGTAATACGCGCCGCGGGGCCGGAACGTCCGGAATCCCGCGGCTTCAAGCGCCGGCACCAGGAACTCTCGCCGCTCCCGGTAGCGATCGGCCAATTGGGTGTAATACTCCACCGGCAGCGCGAGCGCCGCCGCTACGCCTTCCTGGAGCGGCGCCGGGGCGCCGACCGTCAGGAAGTCGTGAACCTTTCGGATCGCCCCCGATAGCGCGGGCGGGGCCAGGCACCAGCCCACCCGCCAACCGGTGACGCTGTAGGTCTTGGATGCGCCGCTGATCGCGACGGTGCGCTCCCGCATGCCCTCGAGCGACGCCATGGAGATGTGCTTCTCACCGTCGTAGAGAATGTGCTCGTAGATCTCGTCGGTCACCGCCACCACGTTCCAGCGCCGGCACAGCGCCGCGATGTGCTCGAGCTCGGCGCGGCTGAACACCTTGCCGGTCGGATTGTTCGGCGTGTTGACCACGATGGCGCGCGTGCGATTGGTGAACGCGGCCTCGAGTTCGGCCGGATCGAAGCTCCAATCCGGCTCGCGCAGGCGCACAAAACGCGGGCTGGCGCCGCACAGGATCGCGTCCGGACCGTAGTTCTCGTAGTAGGGCTCGAACACGATCACTTCATCGCCCGGATCGACCAGCGCGAGCAGCGTGGCGGCCATGCACTCGGTCGAGCCGCAGCACACCGTGACCTCGGTCTCGGGATCGTACTGGAGCCCGGTGAATCGCTGCGTCTTTTCGACCAGCGCATCGCGCAGGCGCTTGGCGCCCCAGGTGATCGCGTACTGATTGATGTCGGCGCGTAGCGCTGCGGCCGCTTCCTGCTTGAGCGTATCGGGCGCGGGAAAATCGGGGAAGCCCTGCGCGAGATTGACGCCGTCGTACTGCTGGCAGAGCCGCGTCATCTCGCGGATCACGG
>JBIOKD010000370.1:0-3133 GCA_044451485.1 Candidatus Eiseniibacteriota bacterium
CTCGGCTATCCGGTCTTCGAGACCCGCTACGCCAAGGTTGGCGTGTACATCTGCTACGACCGGCACTTCCCCGAGGGCGCGCGCGCCCTGGGGCTCAACGGCGCCGAGATCGTGTTCAACCCGAGCGCCACGGTGGCGGGTCTGTCGCAGTACCTGTGGAAGCTCGAACAGCCGGCGCACGCGGTGGCGAACGGCTACTTCATGGGCTGCATCAACCGCGTGGGCACCGAGGCGCCGTGGAACATCGGCAAGTTCTACGGCTCGTCCTATTTCGTGGACCCGCGTGGGAACTTCATCGCCCAGGCCGGCGAGGACGATGACGCCCTGGTCGTGGCTGAGATGGACCTCGACATGATCGACCAGGTGCGGGCGACCTGGCAGTTCTTCCGCGACCGGCGTCCCGAGACGTACGAGGAACTGGTCGAGCCGTGACGGCGGTGCCCGGCATCCGAAGGGTGGTCGAGACCGCCCTGTACGTGGACGACATGGAGCGGGCGGTTCGCTTCTATCGTGACGTGCTGGGGCTGGCGCCGATGTCGGTCGGCGAACGGCTGAGCGCGTTCGACGCCGGCGGGGAAACGGTGCTGCTATTGTTCCGTCGTGGCGCGACCCGTGAGGGCTTCACCTGGCCGGGCGGATTCATTCCGCCCCACGACGGCTCGGGGCCGATGCACGTCGCGTTCGCGGTGGACTTGGCCGGGCTCGAGAGCTGGGAGAGCGCGCTGACCGAGCGCGGCGTGATGGTGGAGAGCCGGGTCCGCTGGGAGCGCGGTGGCCGGAGTCTGTACGTCCGGGACCCCGATGGGCACTCGGTCGAGCTGGTGACGCCGGGCACCTGGGCCAACTACTGAGGGAAGGAAGCAAGACATGGGACTCCTCATCCGTAACGGCGAAGTGGTGACCGCGAGCGAGCGGTATACCGCCGACGTGCGCGTGGACGACGGCACCATCACCGGGATCGGCTCGAAGCTCGAGCCCCGGGCCGGTGAGACGGTGATCGACGCCACCGGCAAGTACGTGCTGCCCGGATTCGTCGATCCGCACGTGCACATGGAGCTCCCGTTCATGGGAACGGTGAGCGCGGACGATTTCGAGACCGGCACCGCCTCGGGTGTGGCGGGCGGCACGACCTGCATCATCGACTTCTGCATCCCGGCCGCGGGCGAATCCCTGCTGGTCGCCCTGGAGGCGTGGAAGAAGAAGGCGGCCAAGGCGGTCTCGGACTACTCGTTCCACATGGCCATCACCTCCTGGGGACCGCGGACCGCGGACGAGATGCGCGAGGTGGTCGTGAAGCACGGCATCACCAGCTTCAAGGTGTTCATGGCCTACAAGGGAGCGTTGATGGTCGACGACGACGCCCTCTACCGGGTGATGCAGCAGGCGGCGAAGCTGGGCGCCGTGGTCACGGTGCACGCCGAGAACGGCGACGCCGTCGCGCACCTCCAGAAGGAGTTGCTCGCCGCCGGCAGGACCGGACCCGAGTACCACCCGGTGTCGCGGCCGAGCGCGGTGGAAGGCGAGGCCACCGGCCGCGCACTGATGATGGCGCGTCTGCACGGCACCACTGCCTACATCGTGCACATGACCTGTCGTGAATCCATGCAGGCCCTCGCGCGCGCCAAGCGCTCCGGCCAGCACTGTTACGGCGAGACCTGCCCGCAGTACCTGCTGCTCGACGACACGGTGTTCACGAAGCCCGACTTCGGGGGCTCGGCCTACGTCATGAGCCCGCCGATCCGGCCGCGCGCGGGCGGTCACCAGGAGAAGCTCTGGAACGGGCTCTCCAGCCGTCTCCTCGACTCGGTCGGCACCGACCACTGCCCGTTCACCCACGAGCAGAAGAAGATGGGGCTCGGCGACTTCACCAAGATCCCCAACGGCGCGGCCGGCATCGAGGACCGCCTGCTGCTGCTGTACACCTACGGGGTGTCGACCGGGCGCTTCGACGTGCATCGCATGGTCGAGCTGGGCAGCACGGCGCCGGCGCGCATCTTCGGGCTCGCCGGCAAGGGCGCGGTGGCGGTGGGCAAGGACGCCGACCTGGTGCTGTTCGACCCTGAGGGCACCAGTGTGCTCAGCGCGCGAACGCACCACTCGCGCGCCGACCGCAGCGTGTTCGAGGGCTTCGAGGTGAAGGGCCGGGTCGCCACCACCATCGTCGGCGGTCGGGTGGCCTACGACGGCAAGAAGCTCCTCACCCAGCGGGGCGCCGGCCGCTTGATCGCGCGTGGACCCACCCACTTCGCCCATCCCGCGGAGGTGGCGTCGTGAATCCGAGGCGCGATTGGTGACCCCGGACCCGCTCCCCACCCCACGTCTCGAGCGCCGTCTCCCGGATGCCAAGCCGGTCTATGCACCGGGCGAGGCGGTGACCGAGGCCAATCGCTGTCTCTACTGTCACGACGCGCCCTGCATCCAGGCGTGTCCGACCGGGATCGACATCCCCACCTTCATCCGCAAGATCTCGACCGGGAACGTGCACGGCTCGGCGCGTGTGATCCTGTCCGCCAACCTGCTCGGCTATTCCTGCGCACGGGTGTGCCCGGTCGAGGTGCTGTGTGTCGGTGCCTGCGTGTACAACAACTGGCATCGGAGCCCCCCGATCGCGATCGGCCGGCTGCAGCGCTACGCCACCGAGACCGTCCTCGGAGCCGGCGAGGCGGTGGAGCTGCTCCCACGCGCCGCGGCCAATGGCCGGCACGTGGCGTGCGTGGGTGCCGGACCCGCCTCGCTGGCGTGCGCCGGCTATCTGGCGATCGAGGGCACAAGGGTGACGGTGTACGAGAAGCGCTCGCTCGCCGGGGGGCTCAACATCACCGGGGTGGCGCCTTACAAGATGCACGCCGAGGACGCTCTGGCCGAGGTCGGGTTCGTGCGCGCGCTCGGGGTGGAGATCCGCACCGGGGTCGAGGTGGGTCGCGACATCGCCCCCGACGCCCTGCTCGCCCAGCACGACGCGGTGTTCCTCGGCGCGGGCCTCGGCGACGACTCGAGGCTCGGCATTGCCGGCGAAGACGGACCGGGTGTGTCGGGGGCCACGGCCTGGATCGAGCGGCTCAAGCTCGAATCGGGGTTCGGTCTCGACGGCGTCGCGCGCGCGGTGGTGATCGGGGGCGGCAACACCGCCATC
>JBIOKD010000371.1:0-3114 GCA_044451485.1 Candidatus Eiseniibacteriota bacterium
CACGTGGCTTGCGACCTCCAGTCAGCTGCACCTTCCGAGACGGTGAGCGGGGGACGTGCCTCCCTCGCGAGCTCGAGAAATCGCCCGGCCAGAGAGCCGGGCGTTCTCGTTTGTCGGCTAGCGCAGCACGATCACCGGCGCGCTGCCGATGCGGGCGCCCCCGGCGCGTGCGATCACGTGGTACACACCGGCCCGGAGTCCTTCTGGCGCCCACACCACGTTCGCGTTCCCTGCTTCGAGACGAGTCTCGGTCTGCGCGACGCGGCGACCGGCGATGTCGATCAGGGCCAGTTCCACGGTTTGGGCCCGCGCCAACGAGAGCCGCACGTTGAGCGTAGCGCCCGACGGAAGCGGATTGGGTGAGACGCCGAGGCCCAGCGCTACGGGCACCGTCACCGGCGTCAGGCCGGCGGTGGTGGGCGTGTCGGTGGCGTGGATGATGTCGGTGAAGCAGGTGTCGTCCGCAAACCACTTGAAAGGGTCGCGCCAGGCCAGCTGCACTCCGTCGGCGACGCTGGCGGTCACCGCTCGCGCCGACGAACGCGTCGTATAGGCCTCGCTCAGGAACTGACTCGTGAACGCGCCGGGTCCGACCGCACCCGCGCGCTTGAAGAGCATCACCCTGACCCTCGCCAACGTGAAGACGCCCGGGCACGCGTCTTGAACCCTGGCTGGAGCAGTATTGGCGAAGATGGTGTCCGTCACCGTCTGCACGATGCGCGGATCACCAGTCGGTGTGAGCGCGAGCGAAGCCGCGAAGGGCTTCAGGCCGCTGTTGTAAACCGCCTGCGTGGTCCACACCCCGCCGCTGCGCGAGCCGTACCGGAGGGCGCCGTAGGCGATTCGTGGCTCGTCACTCGAGCGGTCGAGTGCGATCGCCACAGAGCCTCCCACGCCGGCGGGATCCACCAGCGTCCAGGTGTACGGACCCGTCTCCGCGGGCGCTTCGAGAAGATACGTCCCGCCCCCGCCCGGTCCGGCCTCACGTGCGATCGCCAGCTTCGGCTGCCGCGACGAATCGAGCGCGAGCGAGGGCGCCGACATCTGGAAATGACTCGTGTCCACCTCCGAAATCGCCCAACCGCCCGATCCGCGACGCCCGAGGCAGAGGTGATTGAGGACCGGGCTCCCGGGTTGACGTCCGAGCCAGGCCACGACCGGCTCGCCGGTCTGGGCATCGAACACGAGCGACGGCGCATAGGTCCAGCCCGCCGTGGCCACGATCGGCTCCGAGGTCCACACCCCCGACTCGCGCACCGCGTAGGTCAGTGTGCCGCCACCGGCGTCGTAGACCATCGCCGCGCGGCCGCCGGCGCCCACGTCCCAGCTGATGGCGTCGAACGCGGTGGTGGTGGTGAACGCGGGGATCGCAGTCTCGCTCTGCCACCCGGACGGGCCGAGCCACGCATGCACGAACGCGGTGCCATTCTGGTAACCGATGTGTGGTGTCCCGTCGAAGGGATCGACGGCGATCAACGGCACGGTAGACACACCGTCGAAGTGATCCAGCGTGTCGGGAACGATCTGGGCGCGGCTGGGGGCCGCCGTCGCCGCGATACAGAGTAGCGCGACGAGCCCGGTCGGGATCGTCAGGGCGGGTGATCGCAGGACGCCGTTCATGCGCGAAGGCTCCTTGGCGAGAGTGGGCGGGCACGAGCGCCGGCCAGAATCGTGCGCCGGGATGTCAGCCCGGTCAAGGCCGCGCTCTATCCCACCGGCTGGGTGAAGCTCCCGCCCTCGGTCGCGAGCCGCGCCAGCAACGCCGCAGGCTCGAAACGCTCGCCCTTCTCGGCGTGCAGCGCCATCAGACGCTGGTGGATCTTCGTGAGCCCGGTGCGATCGGCGTGACGCAGCGGCCCGCCGCGGAACGGCGGAAAGCCGGCACCGAAGACCAGCGCCAGGTCCACCTTGCCGGCATCGGCCACGATGCCCTCTTCGAGACAGCGAGCCGACTCGTTCACCATCGCCAGCACCATGCGTTCGATCAGCATCTCCGGTGTCGGCGCGGTGCGCTCGCGGGTGAGACCGAGCAGCGGGCGCAGCTCGGGATCGGGCTCGCGCCGGCGCCCGCGGTGGCGGTAGAAGCCGCGCCCGCTCTTGCGTCCGAGCCGCCCCGCCGCGAGCAGCTTCTCGAGCGCAGCGGCGCTCGTCATGCGCCGCGGGAAGGCCGCGCTCAGCACGCCCGCCACCTTGTGGGCGACGTCGATCCCGACCTCGTCCACCACCTCGAACGGCCCCATCGGCATGCCGAAGCGCCGCATCGCGCCGTCGATGTCGGTGAGCCGGAAGCCCTCCTCGAGCAGCGCCATGGCCTCGCGCAGGTAGGGCATCAACACCCGGTTCACCACGAAGCCGGGGGAATCCTTCACCACCACCGGCGTCTTGCCGAGACGACGGGCGAGCGCCACCGCGGTGACCAGCGCCGGGTCCGAGGTGCGCGCGCCACGCACCACCTCGACCAGCGGCATGCGGTGCACCGGATTGAAGAAATGGAATCCGCAGAAGCGCTCGGGATGCGCGAGTCCGCTCCCCAGCTCGTCGACCGAGAGCGACGAGGTGTTGGTGGCGAGCAGCGCGGTGGCGGGCAGCCGCACCTCGAGCTCGCCGAACACCCGCCGTTTCACGTCGAGGTCCTCGACCACCGCTTCGATCGCGGCGTCGGCACGCGTCAGCCCCGACAGCTCGAGCGTCGGATAGAGCAGCGCCCACTGCTGGTCGCGCTCGCGTGGCGGCATGCGGCGCTTCCGCGAGCGCTCGCGGATCAGCGCATCGACGGTGTCGAGCGCGCGGGTGAGCGACTCCGGCCGCACGTCGCGCATCCTCACCCGGATCCCCTGGCGCGTGGCCAGCTCGGCGATGCCGCCACCCATCACCCCGGCCCCGATCAGCGCCAGCTCGCCGATCGCCGCCGGCTCGATCGACGGATCCTCGACCACGCGTGCCTTCTTGGCATCCTCCGACAGCTGGAAGATTCGCACCAGGTCCTTGCACACCGGCCCGATGAGCAGGTCGGCGACCCGGGACGCCTCGATCTCGAGTCCTTCCTTGATCGGTCGAACGACCGTGTGCTCGATCACGTCGATCGCCGCCAGCGGCGCCGGGTAGTGCCCGGCG
>JBIOKD010000372.1:0-3101 GCA_044451485.1 Candidatus Eiseniibacteriota bacterium
CCCGCATCACCGCGAGCCCGATCACCAGCAACAGGAAGGTGACGTGGAGCTCGACGCGAATGCCGAACAGCGTCCCGATGCGCACGGACCACTTCACGACGACGAGTGTCGCATGGGGGCCGGTCGGGGCCAACCACGCGCGGGCGCCGGCGCCCAGACCGAATCTAGGCGGCTTCGGACCGTCCCGGCATGGACGCCACGCGCTCCCACAGTGCCTCGAGCGAGGCCACCACGCGCTCGAGATCGTGACGCTCGATCGCCGCCAACCGGGCGGCGTCGGAGCGGCGCCGGTGCTCGCCGGGGTCGGTGAGCAGCATCGCCACCGCGTTGGCGAAACCGCCCACGTCGCCGGCGTCGGTCAGCACCGCGCCATCGTGCCGCTCGCACAGTGCCGGGATGTCGCCGGACGGATGCGCGACGACGGGCAGCCCACAGGCGAACGCGAGCATCACGAACAGACCACCGGGATCGGGGGCGAGACCGGGGGCCACCGCCACGTCGCACGCCGCCATCAGACCGGGAAGCTCCTCCGGTGGCACCACCGGCAACAACACCAGCCTCTCGTCGAGTCCGAGCGAGCGCGCTTCGTCGCGCAGCTGCGTGTCACGCGACGGGTCGTCGGGATCGAGCCCCGCCACCACCATCTCGACCCCGGGCACCCGCGCCGCCAGTGCCACCAGCAGGTCCACCAGCCGTCCGCCGCCACGCCCCGAGGTCGGCGGGCCGAGCACGAGGACACGCATACCGGTCGGACGCGCCGCGAGCGCCGTCAGCGCGGGCATGCTCGTGGGCACGGCCTTGGGCGAAAAGCGCAGCGTGTCCACCCCGTAACCGAGACGCACCACCTCGCGGCCGAGGGCGGCGGCGACGCGATCCCGGGTGGATTCGCCGTGGGCCACGATCAGACGCGCGCACGAGACCAGCGCGCCGCGGTCGGTCATGCTGTCGAGACGGACGCGATCGCTGCACGTGAGACAGCCCTCGAACGGATGATGCCGGTCGCAGGCGTGTCCGCCCGGTCGACGCAACAGGTCGAACTGCGGGCAGATCGGCCACCAGTCGTTGAGCTCGAGCATCACCGGGAAGTCGGCAAGGGATTCGATCACGCGTGCGTTGAACGGCCCCGGAGCGGCGACGTGCACGACATCGGGTCGCATCGCGAGCGCGTCGGCGATCACCGGATCGACCCGCGTCGCGTCGGCGCGATGGAGCACCAGCCCGCGCCACGGCTCGCTGCGTCCGGGGCTCGCACCGGCGTCGCTGCACACCACCTCCAGCCGGTGCCCGTGCGAGCGGCATGCCCGCGTCAGCTCAGCGAGCCAGAGACCCGCGGGGTCGAGGGTCGCGCCCCCGAAGTCATCCGCGAGCAGCAGCACCTTCACGCAGCGCGTCGCCCTCCGTCGAGGTCGTCTCCCGACTCGTCGTCGAGGTCGTCCTCGCCGAGGGCGCGCGGGACCTCGTCCCACGGCGCCGGTGGCAGCCCCTCGTCGGGATCCACCAGCTCGAAGTGCAGCGTGCCGTCGTTGTCCCACTCGACCGGCTCCCATGCCTCGAGCGGGTCCGACGTCACGAGCCACGGGGACAGTCCTTCGGTGTACGCGGCCAGACTCTCGAGATCGAGACGGGCCTGTGGGTGCCCGGGATGGATCCACAACACGTGCTGGAGCAGCTCGATCGCGTCACGCGCGGCGCCGAGCTCGAAGCACGACGAAGCCGCCAGGTAGTGCAGGTTCGGATCGTGGGGCGCGTAGGCGAGACCGGCCAGCGCGTGCGCCAGGGACTCGCGATGACGGCCGTCGCGCAATGCGCTCTCGCCGGCGATGCGATGGGCACGCGCCGCCTCGGCGTCGAGCGGCTCGTAGAGCCCCGGCACGTGGCGTCTCAGCTCGTCGATGGCGCGACGCAGCGAGGCGGTGACCACCGGATCGAGACCCGGACCGGGGTCGGCGGCCACGCGTTCGGCGAGATGCGACAGCACCACCGCGATGTCGTGCAGGTTGATCCGGCTGGGCTCGCCCACGGGGTCCTCCGTAAGGGTCGCGAGCCACAAGGGTCCCGTCCGGCCGGGCGGCGCCCTCGCGGCCTGCCCGGTGGTTATCGGCCGTTTCCACACCACCCTGAACGGTTTCGAGCGCCCGTGGGACCCCGCCGCGGCAGCCCCGCCCGAAGCGCCCCGCCGCGGGAGCCGCGGTCGTGTGGGGCCTCCGACCCGCCCGGTCCGCCTCAAGAAGACTGACCCGTGGGCCGAAAACTGTTCCGAATGGGGTGGTCCCCCACACCTCCCCCACGAGAGCCCAGGGATCTCGCCATGCGTTGGAACACCTCCAGCACTCCCGATCACGCGCGGCCCGGGGGCCGTCCGGCACCGGAGCCGTGATGGACCGGTGGTGGCACCACACGCGACGCCTCCGGGTGCGTCTCGGCGTGTTCCTGGTCGGCGGCATCCTGGTCACCGCGGTGGCGTTCTACGCGCTGCTGCTCACAGTGACCCGCGCCTGGCTCGAACGCGAGCTGACCGAGCGCTCGCTCGGGGTCATGCGCGAGATCGTGCGCAGCGCGGCGCTCCCCATGCTGGCCCACGACCCGGCCCGCATCCACGACGAGCTGCAGACCGTGCTGCACGAGGACGACGTGGTCGGGGTGACCGCGTTCGACGCCGACGGCCTGGTGCTCGCGCGGTTCGTGCGTCAGCCGGTGTTGTGGCGGCAGGCGGCGTGGCCGGCGCCGCGTGTGACACTCGAGGCCGGCGTGGTGTGGAGACGCCGGCGGGTGGGCAACTTCGAGCTCCGCTCGGTCTCGATGGCGGTGGACCCGGGGCTCGCGGGTCAGGCCCACGGACCGGTGCCGCCGATGCCCGATGGACCGGCGTACCCCGGATCGACCGGTATCGGGGCGGTCCAGCTCCTGATCTCCACCCAGCGACTCGAGCACTCGATGGGCTTCGCGGCGCGTCTCGGCTTCGCGCTGCTGGCGCTCGCCCTGGCGCTCGCGCTGGCCGGCGCGTGGTCGCTGATCCGGCTGGTCACGCGTCCGCTGCGCGAGGCGAGCGATCTGGCGCGGGCGATCGCCAACGGACAGCTCGATCGCCGGCTGCCGGTGCG
>JBIOKD010000373.1:0-3096 GCA_044451485.1 Candidatus Eiseniibacteriota bacterium
ATCGGCGGCGAATCCGAGAAGCGTCTGCACGAGGGGTGCAAGGCGTTCAAGACGCAGTTCAAGGTGTGAGGTCATGGCATCACTGAAGGATCTGCGGCGGCGCATCCGCGCCACCACCAACATGGGGCACATCTTCAAGGCGATGGAGATGGTCGCCGCCTCGAAGCTGCGTCGCGCCCAGGCGCGCGCGCAGGCGGCCGCGCCGTACGCCGCGAAGATGTCCGAGATGCTGGAGAAGCTCGCTGGCGCGGCCGGCGAACTCGACCACCCGCTGTTCAAGGTCCGCGAGGTCCGCAACACCGTGCTCCTGGTGGTCACCGCCGACCGGGGATTCGCCGGCAACTACAGCATCACGATCCTGCGGGCGGCCGAGCAGCTGCTCCGATCCGCGGCCGCCGGGTCCGTCCAGGTCGTGGTGATCGGCCGGAAGGGGCGTGACTACCTGCGCCGTCGCGGTTATCCGATCCTGGCGGCCCACACCGATGTCCGCGGCGAGACGTTCCTCGACCTGGCGCGCCGGATCACCGACGACCTGGCCGCGCGGTTCGTGAGCGGCGAGGTCGATCGGGTCGAGATCCTGTACACCCACTTCGTGAACGCGCTGGTGAGACGCATCGTCCACGAGACCTTCCTTCCCGTCGGCGGCGGCGAGACGAAGGGCGACTCCCGGGATCGCGGCACGCTTTTCGAGCCGGACGCCGAGACGATCTTCGCCGAGCTGTTGTCGCGTTACGCCGTCGCGCGGCTCTATGCCGCGGTCGCCGACTCGCAGGCGAGCGAGGAGTCGGCGCGCATGGTGGCCATGGGGTCGGCGCGAAAGAACGCGGGCGAGCTGGTGGATGCGCTCACCCTCAGGCGCAACCGGCTGCGCCAGGCGGCGATCACGCGCGAGATCTCCGAGCTGGTGGGTGGTGCCGAAGCCCTGAAATGACGACCCGAATCCGACGGCGCCTCGCGACGCGCGCGGGCCGCCCACCGGATGGATGATCCGAGGAGCCCATCGATGAACATTGGCAAGGTCGTGCAGGTGATCGGCCCCACCGTGGACGTGGCGTTCGATCCGGACAAGCTGCCGAAGATCTACAACGCCATCCTGATCGAGGACAAGGAGCGGGGCATCCATCTCACGGTCGAGGCCGCGTTGCACACGGGGGACAACGTCGTCCGCTGCATCGCCATGGATTCGACCGACGGGCTGGTGCGTGGCATGACCGCCACCGACACCGGTGCCCCGATCACCGTCCCGGTGGGCGAAGCGTGTCTCGGACGTCTGTTCAATCTCACCGGCGAACCCATCGACGGCAAGGGCCCGGTGAAGGCCACCCAGTTCTATCCCATCCATCGCTCCTCGCCGACGTTCGCCGACCAGGAGACCGAGAAGCAGCTGTTCGAGACCGGGATCAAGGTCGTCGACCTGCTCGCGCCGTATCAGCGTGGTGGGAAGGTGGGTCTGTTCGGTGGCGCCGGCGTGGGCAAGACCGTGCTCATCCAGGAGCTGATCCGCAACATCGCCACCCAGCACGGCGGGTTCTCGGTGTTCGCCGGGGTGGGCGAGCGGACGCGCGAGGGCAACGACCTCTACCGCGAGATGACCGAGTCGGGTGTCATCGCGAAGACGGTGATGGTGTTCGGCCAGATGAACGAGCCGCCCGGGGCGCGGCTCCGCGTGGGTCTCACCGGTGTCACCATGGCCGAGTACTTCCGTGACGAGCAGGGCAAGGACATGCTGTTCTTCGTCGACAACATCTTCCGTTTCACCCAGGCGGGCTCCGAGGTGTCGGCCCTGCTCGGACGCATGCCGAGCGCGGTGGGCTACCAGCCGACGTTGTCCACCGAGATGGGCGCGTTGCAGGAGCGCATCACCACCACCCGGAAGGGCTCGATCACCTCGGTGCAGGCGATCTACGTGCCCGCCGACGATCTCACCGATCCGGCCCCCGCGACCGCCTTCGCGCATCTGGACGCCACCACCGTGCTCGAGCGGTCGATCGCCGAGCTGGGCATCTACCCGGCGGTGGATCCGCTCGCCTCCACGAGCCGCATTCTGGATCCGCAGATCGTGGGTGAGGAGCACTACCAGGTGGCGCGCACCGTCCAACGCGTGCTGCAGCGTTACAAGGACCTGCAGGACATCATCGCCATCCTGGGCATGGACGAGCTGAGCGAGGAGGACAGGATCGCGGTGGCGCGCGCGCGCAAGATCCAGCGCTTCCTCTCGCAGCCGTTCTTCGTGGCGGAGGCGTTCACAGGCACGCCCGGCAAGTACGTGAAGCTCTCGGACACGGTGAAGGGGTTCAAGATGATCGTCAGCGGCGAGCTCGACGCGCTGCCCGAGCAGGCGTTCTACATGCGCGGCCCGATCGAGGAGGCCATGGCCGAGGGGGAGAAGATGCTCGCCGAGGCGAAGGCCTAGATCATGGCCAAGGCCTACCGTCTGTCGGTGCTCACACCCGAGCGCGAGGTGTTCGAGGGGGAGGTCGACTACCTCGAGGCCCCCGGCATCGAGGGCTACTTCGGGGTGCTGGCGGACCACGCGTCGTTCGTCACCGCGCTGGTGCCGGGGACCGTCCGGCTGCGACCGGTGGCCGGTGGCGAGCGGCGGATCACCGTGACCGGCGGATTGTTCGAGGTCGGCGGGAACCAGGCGACACTGCTGGCTGACGGGGTCGAGGGCGACCTCAAGTAGCGGAAGTCCCGCGCCGCGATCGGGGCGCCCCCGCCCCCGGCGGGAAGACCCAGCCGGGCCAGTTATGGCGATATTTGCCAACTTAGTCATTTCTTGTAAATCCCCCGCTCGCCCGGACCTGCTGGGCCGCCCTGAGGGCATCGGGTGGCGCCGGGCGCGATCCATTCACGCGCTCGCGCGTCCCGGAGATTGGCCGTGGACTCGGACCCGTCGAGGGGTAAGCTCGTGACCGCCGGGCGTCCCCGAGAGATGGGAGCACCGCCATCATGGTCCGATCCAGCGCGCGACACCCCATCCAGTCATGGCATCTCGAGGGCCGGCTCGCGCTGGCCGTCGTTCTCGTCACCTGTGCCGCGGTCGCGGGATCGCCGAGTCTCGCCGCTGAGGCGCCCCGTCCGCAGCCGCCCACC
>JBIOKD010000374.1:0-3071 GCA_044451485.1 Candidatus Eiseniibacteriota bacterium
CGAGTCTGCAGGCGGACTGGATGCGGGTGACGCCGTACACCGCGAACGGCACCTTCCTGTCGCGGATCTACGACTCGGGCACCGTGTCGACGTGGGGCACGATGAGCTGGACCGCCGACGTGCCGACCGGCACCAGCCTGGCGATGGCGGTGCGCAAGGGCAACACCGCCGTGCCGGACGGGAGCTGGAGCGCGTGGGCACCGGTCGCGAGCTCGGGTGGCGCGGTGGGCGGGATCGCGCGCTACATCCAGTACAGCGCCGCCCTGACCGCCAACGCCGGTCTCGACCAGACCCCGGCCCTGAAGGACGTCGGCATCACCTGTGGCGCGTGCAGCGCCGGTGCGCCGACCGCGATCGCCGATCTCGCGGCGACCGGCACCGGCAACGCCGGTGGCGGGCGGGCCAACGTCCGCGTGCACTTCAGCGGCGTCAACGCCGGCGATCAGGTGGCCGTCTATCGCAGGGGCTATGGCGACTATCCGCTCTACCGCGCCGACCACGGCGGGGCGCCGGCCGCGCCGGCGTCACCGGCGGCGGCGGTCGCGGCGGGCTGGACTCTCACCGGTGTCGGTGCTTCGGACGCCCTCGACGTGCCACCCACACGCGATTTCTGGTACTACGTCGCGTTCGTGAACAACGCCTGTGGCGTGGCGTCGGCGCCGTCCAACCGCACCGCCGGGACGCTCGACTACATCCTCGGGGACGTGAGCAACGGGATCGCGGTGTGCGCCGGTGGTGGCGAGGCCGGCGACGGCGTGGTGAGCACGCCCGACATGAGCGCGCTCGGCGCGGCGTACGGCAGCTCGTTCGGACCCACCGACGACCGGATCTGTCTCGATGTGGGGCCGACGACGGACTTCGGCGTCCGTTCGCGTCCCACCCCCGACGGTCGTCTCGACTTCGACGACCTGGTGATCTACGCGCTCGGGTACCAGGTGCCGCTCCCCGCGAACGCGCCGCCACGCGCGAGCGCGACGGCGGTCGCGGCCGACCACGACGAGATCGCGCTCGTCGCCCCCACGACCGTGCACTCCGGCGAGGTCTTCACCGTGGGCGTGCGTCTGCGTGGCACCGGCGCGGTGCATGCCGTGTCGGCGCGGCTCGCCTGGGACGCCAACGCGGCCGAGTTCGTCGACGCCACCGGTGGCGCGCTGCTGAACGCCGCGGGTGGTCTGCTGCTGGTGCCATCACCCGGCATCATCGACGCCGCCGTGCTGGGCAGCGCCGTGTCCGGATTCCTGGGCGACGGCGAGCTGGCCCAGGTCCGCTTCCGGGCCACCCGTGACGGCGACCCGCGGGTGCGTCTCTCGAGCAGCGTGGCGCGCGACGCGGGCAACCGCACCGTGAACCTCGGCGTCGCGAGCGTGCCGCCGCCGGTCGTGGTGTACGAGACCGGGCTCGGGGTGGTGTTCCCCAATCCGTTCCAGGGCAACCTCAACATCTCGTTCGCGCTCGCGCGTGACACCCACGCGAGCATCGTGGTGTACGACGTCGCGGGTCGCGCGGTGCGACACCTCGACGAGGGCACGCGCCCGGCCGGCTTCCACGTCGTGACGTGGGACGGCCGTGGCGATGGTGGCAACGCCGCGCCCGCGGGCATCTACATCGTGAGGTTCGACGCCGGCGAGGTCCGGCAGAACCGTCGTGTGCAGCTGATCCGATAGCGATAGCGTCACCATGACCTTCCGGCACGGAGGGTCGACATCCTTTTCGAGGAGGACCCGATGCACTGGCATCACCGGTATTCGTCACGCGGGTTCCTGGCCGCCCTCTCGCTCGCGGCGCTCGTCGCCGCGAGCCCGGTCGTCGCGCAGACCCCGGCACGCATCGACGCCGTGTCACCGGGGGTCACGCTCGGTCCGAGCCATCCGACCACCGCCGTCCCGGTGACCCTCAGCCGCGACGGCACCACCGCGTTGCTGGGATTCAGCGTGACGCTGCAGCTCTCCTCCGAGTTCGCGCCGCTCACCCTGACCGGCGGCGATCCCGACGTCGTGCTTGGATCGTTCCTGACGACCGGTGGGCGCGCCACCAACCTCCAGCTCCGCGACAACGGCGGTGGGAGCTACACCGTCGACGGTGTCACGCTCGGCACCGACTGTGGTCCGACCGCGCAGACCGGGACGCTGTTCACGGTCCGCGTGCGGAGCACCAACCCGGGCGGCACCGGAACCGTGACGCTCCAGTCGGTGCGGCTCCGCGACTGCTCGAACCTGCCGGTCGCGGTGGATGCCGGGAGCGCCGCCTCCGTGACGATCGACAACACCGCACCGAGCATTGCCGTCACCTCGCCCAACGGCGGGGAGACGTGGGTGAGCGGCTCCACGCAAGACATCACCTGGACCGCGAGCGACGGATCGGGGATTGCCGGTGTGGACCTCGAGTATTCGACCAACGGCGGATCCAGCTGGACCTCGATCGCGACCGGTCAGCCGAACAGCCCGTATGCGTGGACGGTGCCCAACACCCCCAGCACCAACGTGCTGGTGCGCGCGACCGCGCACGACAACAACGGCAACACTGCCACCGACGCGAGCGACGCGAGCTTCACCATCCTGAGCGCCACCACGACGACCCTGGCGGCGAGCCCGGCGTCCCCGTCGGTGTTCGGCCAGGAGGTGACGCTGACGGCGACGGTGTCGCCCGGGGCGGCGAGCGGGACGGTGACATTCAAGGACGGACTCGCGACGCTGGGGAGCGCCCCGGTCGCGAGCGGTCAGGCGGTGCTGCACACGACGACGCTGGCGGTGGGGAGCCACTCGTTCACGGCGGAGTACGGCGGTGACGCGACCTACGCCGCGAGCACGTCGTCGGCGGTGCCGTACGCGGTGAACCAGGCCTCGACCAGCACCACGGTCGGCTCGAGTGCCAACCCGTCGCTGGTCGGTCAGTCGGTGACGTTCACGGCGACGGTGGGCGCGGTGGCCCCTGGAGCGGGCACACCGGGCGGGAGCGTGCAGTTCAAGATCGACGGCGCGGACGCGGGCTCGCCGGTGGCGCTCAGCGGCGGGAGCGCGATCTACGCCACGTCGGCGCTGACGGCGGGCAGCCACACGGTGGCGGCGGTGTAC
>JBIOKD010000375.1:0-3066 GCA_044451485.1 Candidatus Eiseniibacteriota bacterium
AACCCGTGCGACGGCCGGCCGGCTCCGGAGCCGCCCCGAGCGAGGCTAACGCCGTAAGTACTTGAGCACGCCCCGAGACATAGCCATCACCACCGGTAGTGCGCGAACGCCTTGTTCGACTCGGCCATCTTCTGCAGGTCGTCTTTGCGCTTGATCGACGCGCCGATCCCGTTGCTCGCGTCCATCAGCTCGTTGGCGAGGCGTTCGGCCATGGTCTTCTCACGCCGCTGACGCGAGTAGCCGACGATCCACCGGATCGCCAGCGTGGTCGCACGCCGGGGGCGCACTTCGACGGGCACCTGGTAGGTGGCTCCACCGACGCGCCGGCTGCGAACCTCGAGTGCGGGACGGACGTTCTCGACCGCGCGCTTGAGCACCGCGACCGGGTCGCCTTCGGCGCGCTTCTCGATGTCGGCGAGCGCGTCGTAGACGATCTTCTCCGCGATGGAGCGCTTGCCCCGCTGGAGGATCTTGTTGACGACCTGGGTGACGACGACCGACCGGTAGACCGGGTCGGGCATCAGGTCGCGTCGGGCGGCCGGACCTTTACGGGGCATCAGACACTCTCTCCGCGCATCATGCGTCCTTCTTGGCGCCGTAGCGGCTGCGGGCCTGCTTGCGGTTGGCAACGCCGCTGGCGTCGAGCGCGCCGCGGACGATCTTGTAACGGACACCCGGGAGGTCCTTCACCCGGCCACCGCGCACGAGCACGATCGAGTGCTCCTGCAGGTTGTGGCCGATGCCGGGGATGTACGCGGTGACTTCGATGCCCGACGTCAGCCGGACCCTGGCCACTTTGCGCAGCGCCGAGTTGGGCTTCTTCGGCGTGTGGGTGAACACGCGGGTGCACACCCCGCGGCGCTGGGGTGAACCCTTGAGCGCCGGGGTCTTCGACTTCTCCGGCTTGGTCTCCCGTCCCTTGCGGACGAGCTGCTGGATGGTGGGCAAGGTGGTCCTCGACTCGGTGCGCGTCAGGTGGGCGGGGAATTTCGCTCGGTGATCGGAGAGTGGCTGCGGTCGCGGGGAGAGCGACCTCGGGCCGACAGGCAAGGATAGCGGACGGCTCCGGGCATCGCCACGCAGAGCGATTCCTCGGATACAACTCAACAAACCGGTCGGAATGTGACTTGATGGTGGTGTGCAGGCCGACGCCGCCACCCCGTCCATCGAGGTCCCGGAGACCTTCGAGGACTGGTACCTCCGCGAGCGCCCTCGCCTGGTCGCGGCGCTGAACGCGCTGTGCGGCGGCAACCGGGTGGAGGCCGCCGAGATCGCCGACGAGACCTGCGCCCGCACCCTGGAGCGGTGGGATCGGGTGCAACGGATGGAGTCACCCGGCGGGTGGGCGTACCGGGTCGCGCTCAACCTGCTGCGCCGCCGCGCCCGCCGCGCCCGCCAGGAAACGGTGGTGCTCCGGGTGGCCGCGCCCGCCGGAGCCGCCGCCAGCCCCGACTGGAGCGTCGAGACCCGAGAGGCGATCGCGGCGTTGCCGCCGGCCGAGCGGACGGCGGTGGTACTGCGGTACGTCGCCGACCTCACCCAGGCCGACATCGCCCGGGCGATGCACGTCTCGCCCGGAACCGTCGCATCCACGCTGCACGCCGCGCGCGGGAAGCTCGCCCGCTCGCTCGAGGAGCCCCACACCCCATCCGTCGAGGAGGTCCCTCATGGATGACCTGCGCATGACCGCGCTGCTGGAGCGCGCGTACCCGGCGCCGAGCCCGGAGCTGCCGAACGAGCGGGTCACCAGTCGTGCGCGCACCCTGCGCCGGCGACGCCGGGTCTCGCAGACTCTCGCCGCCGCTATCGTCGCCGCTGCGGTCGTCATCGCCGCGGTCGTCGTCATCGACGGGGGCAGCGCCGCCAAGGTCTCGGTACCGCCGGCGACGCGACCGCACGTGCCCGTCCCGAACGTCACCGTCGACCACGAGCTGCTCGTCACGCCGAGCACCGGGCTGCGAGACGGCCAGCCGATCCACGTGTCGGGCCGCCACTTCGTCGTCGGGGTCGGCCACGGTGGCCACGCCAGCTCGATCAGCCTCGTCACCTGCCGGGCCGGGGCCACGCCGGCCAACTGGGATCAGCAATGCGACAGCCGCACCGCTGGAGGGACCTCGGACAGCGATATTCGTTCCCGGGTTGAACTGCGCAGAGGGCAGAGTGGACACCCCGCTCGGAAGAACTCGGTCGACGTGGTGGGGTACCAGTACGCGGCGGCGCGACACCTGACCCTGCCCGGCGGCTCCGTCGACTGCGCGCTCGAGCCCTGCGTCGTGCTCGCGGTCGGGTTCGACACCGGCTACGGCGCCGCGCCGTTGCAGTTCGACCCCGACGCGGCGTCGCTCCCCACCCCGCGGGTCACCGTGACCCCGGCCACCGACCTCCAAGAGGGCCAGCAGGTCACCATCCACGTCGAGGACGCCTGGCCCGGTGGTGCCGACAACCGTGGGGCGATCGTTTCGCTGTGCGCCTTCCCCGGGATCTCCCCGGTCTGTGACCAGACGGATCTCGGTGTCCCGGCCGTGACGGGGATCGACGGTCAGGGGCGCGCGACCCTCACGATGACCGTCAAGTCCACCGTGCTGGCGTCCGGATGCTGCACGGCCGGCGACACTGCGGGTGTGGCCGACTGTGCGGCATCAGGCGGGTGCGTGATCAGCGTGCAAGTTCCTGTCGGCCCCCTCGGAGGCCAGATCGCGCAGCTCGCCGTCCCGATCTCCTTCGCGGCCGACGTGAGCGCGCGGCCGCTCGCCGATCGACTGCCCCACGCGTCGATCGACCCGCCCGGTCCCTACACCGACAGCCAGGAGGTCACCATCTCCGCGACCAGGGTGCCGAGCGGCACGGCCGTTGGTCTGTGCGGCACGATGTCCGCGACCAACCCGACGTATCTCGAATGTGCCCCGGGCGGCGTGACGGCAACGGGCAAGATCGTGCTCCACCGGTTCATCGACGAGCCGATCCCCGACCCGGCCCACAGCAAGCGGATCGACTGCGCCAAGCCGGGACGCTGCGCGCTCTACCTGTACAACACGCCCGGCGAAAATCCTCTCCCGACGTTTGCTC
>JBIOKD010000376.1:0-3061 GCA_044451485.1 Candidatus Eiseniibacteriota bacterium
CGCCGTGAGCGCGGCGTGAGACCGCACGTCGTCATCGCGCTGGCGCTGGTGGCGCTGGTGGCCTTCATCGCCTGGCGCTCCGAGCTGTGGAGCGTTCAGGCCCCCGGACGCCGGCCCGAGCCGCTGGTGCTGCTGCCCGAGAACGCACGCGAGGAGGTGCGCTTCGACGTCGTGCTGCCGTGCATCCCGACCGGGCTCAAGCGGATCACCGCCCCTAACGTCGCGACACTCGTGCACTACTGGGCGCCCTGGGAGCAGGGCAGCCGCGCCCAGGCCGCGATGCTCGACTCGCTCGCGCATGCCGAGCCGTACGCCGGGCTCCAGGTCGTGCTGGTGTGCTTCGATCCGTTTCCGTCCGTGGCGCGCTTCGTGGGTCGCGCGCATCTCAAGCTTCCCGTGCTGCTCGACGGCGGTCACGCGCTGGCGCGCACGCTGCCCTGTCCGAGCATTCCCACCACCTACGTGCTCGATGCGCGCGGGCGGGTGGTGGTGCGGCAGTCGGGCACCGTGGACTGGTGGGACCCGGCGACCCTCGCGACCCTTCGTCGCGTGATGGCCGAGCCCGCGCTTCCGGTGGCCCCGCCCCCACCCCGCGCGGTCGTGCCACCCTCGTAGCCTGGTCCCGGGCGCCGCGGGGGCGACGCCAAAACCGCACCATGACCGGTGCACCGCGTTCCGCTCTGCGTCTCAACGGGGCACTGCTGCGCGTCTCCCTGGGCCGTGACTCGGGCCTACTTGCCCAGGACGAAACGGATCCCGACGCATCCTTCCCAGTAGAAGTCGGTGTGGTCGAGGAACTGGAAGCCCGGCGCGACCTCGCCGAACGTCTCGATCTTGGGCGTGGCCATGAACTGCAGACCGATCGGGGCGCGGACGGCGAAGAAGAAGTCGTGGTTGTCGTTGAGCGGGATCCCCGCGTCCACGCCGGGGCCGAAGTACCAGGACATGCGCGGGTCGGTGTCCCCGAGCGGCTTCTTGATGAACCAGCTGTCGATCGTGCCGTGGATGAAGTCCGAGCTCCACGCGGCGCTGATCGGCATCCGATCGAAGCGCAGCGACAGCCCGGCGTTGCCTGGGTAACCGAACTGGGCGCCGATGGCGGTCTCGGCGCGCGCGGTGCCGGAGCCTGCGAACGCGACCAGCACGACAGTCAGCAACGCGATGAGCTTCTTCATGGACACCCCCGTCGAAGTTTGGCCGCGAAGAGCCGCGGCCGGTCGAGAAGCTACACAAGCCCGCGTGGACGCACAAGCTTGCCCGAGGGCGGGATCTTCGGTCTGGCACAGGGCGGCCCGATCCGAGTGGTGCTCGCGGCGGAGCGGGTCAGCGGCGCGGGCTCAGCCGGTCGGCGTTGCGTCGCGCTCGCGCCTCATGCGCGCCAGCCCGTGCTCGAGATCGTGGAGCGGCGTCGCGCACCGCGTGGTGAAGCGCTCGGTCGAGAGCCACGAGCGCAGCGGTCTCGGCACCATCCCCGGCGCCGGCGCGGACACCTCGTGCAACAGGGTGGAGTCGAGCCCCAGCACCGCGCACGCGCGGGTCGCCCAGGTGTAGCGGTCGAGGTAGCTGCTGCCCACGACGTGCCAGAGCCCGTGGTGCGGCGCGGTGGCGAGCTCGATCAGCGCGGCGGCGAGGTCGGTGGCGTCGGTGGGGCTGCCCCACAGATACGACGGCACGTTCACCGGCTTGCCCGCCGAAAGGGCGCGCATGAGGCTCATCAGGAAGTTCGGGGTCACCGTTTCGGGATCCCAGCCGTACACGTTGGTGGTGCGCGCGATCACGTGACGCGCCGGACCGCCGACGATCGCGCGCTCGGCCGCCAGCTTGAGCTCGCCATAGCGGTTGAGTGGATGCGTCGGGTCGTCCTCGCGATACGGACCACGGGTGCCGTCGAACACGTAGTCGGTCGAGACGAACACCAGCGTCGCGTCGTGTGAGCGGCATGCTTCGATCAACGCCCGTGTGGCGCCGACGATGAACGCCTCCGCCTCGACGGGATGCTGCTCACAGAAGTCGACCCCACCGGCGAGATTGGCGGCGTGGTACACGACCCCCGGACGCACCGCGTCGAACACCGCCGCCACCTGCTCCGCGTCGGTGATGTCGAGCGGCAGCAGCCCCGGACCCGGGCGCCGGTGACAGGTGCCACGCCACGGCGCTCCGAGCCGTTCGAGCGCCGCGCCGAGCCGGCGGCCGATCAGTCCGTTGGCGCCGAGCACCAGACTCGGTCGGGCCTCCACGCTCATGCGGAAGCGCGGCGCGGGCCGCTCTTCGGCAGCGCGTTCGGCGAGAGCTCGACCGGGGTGTTGATCGCCGAGCGCGGCCAGTCCACCACCACCAGCGGCCGTGCGACGCGGTTGCGATAGTCGCGTCCAAGATAGAGTCCGATGAACGAAACCGCGATCGCGAGCCACAACAGGTCGATTAGGACCAGCGTGACGAACGCCTCCCCCCACCATCCGGCAAGATGGATGGCGACCAGCACGGCGTTGACGATCACCAGCGCGGGCAGCGTGAACACCGGGATCCGCAGCGGCAACGTGGTGGTGCTGAGCACGCCCTGGAGTGCGAACTCGATCATGCGTGACAGGTCGTAGTGGGTGCGGCCGTACACGCGTTTCTGACGGGCGTAACGAATGCCCTTGCGCGAGAAGCCGTAGTACGCGATCTCGCCGCGCACGAACGGCTGCACGCTCCGGGTCGAGACCACCGCGTCGCGCACCGCCGCGGTCAACAGACAGAACTCGGCCATGTCGAGGATGATGTCGTAGTCGGCGGTGAGCCGGGTGAAGCGATAGAAGAACTTGCGCCCCCAGGTGATCGGCGCCGGCTCGGGGCGGCGGGCGCGCTCGCCGTAGACGATGTCGTGACCCCCGCGCCAGCCGGCGAGGAAGTCGGGGATCATCTCGGGCGGATCCTCGCAATCGACGTCGATCAGCACGATCAGGTCGCCGGAGGCCTGCTTCATGCCACCCAGCACCGAGGCCACCTGGCCGAAGTTGCGCGAGTAGGTGAGCACCTGCACCCGCGGGTCGCGCGCGCGCAGCTCGAGGATGCGTTCGAG
>JBIOKD010000377.1:0-3055 GCA_044451485.1 Candidatus Eiseniibacteriota bacterium
CACGAGGGCCGGGCCCCCCGGTGTCTAGGCCACCGGAATGGCCAAGCCCGACTCCTCGAGTGACGCCACCGCGTCGAGCTCGGGATCGGGGGTCCGACCCGCGGCCAGCTGACGCGCCCCGACCAGCGCGATCATCGCCGCGTTGTCGGCGCACAGCCGCGGCGACGGGATGCGCAGCGCGACCCGACGCGCGTCACAGGTCGCCGCGAGCCGTGCCCGCAGCTCGCGGTTGCAGGCCACACCGCCACCCAGCGTGAGGGCACGCGCCACCACCACCTCCACCGCGCGCATCGTCTTCACCACCAGCGTCTCCACCACCGCCGCCTGGAACGAAGCCGCCAGGTCGGCGACCAGCGTTTCGGGATACGGCGGCTCGCCGTGTGCCGCCACCGTGGCCGCCACCGCGGTCTTGAGACCGGAGAACGAGAAGTCGAATCCGTCCTGGTGGAGCATCGGTCGCGGGAAATCGAACGCGTCGGGACGTCCCTTCGCGGCCAGCCGGTCGAGGATCGGCCCACCCGGGAAGCCCAGACCGAGACGCTTGGCGACCTTGTCGTATGCCTCGCCGGCCGCGTCGTCACGGGTGGAGCCGAGCCACCGATAGTCGCCGAACCCGCGCACCTCGACCAGCTCGGTGTGACCGCCCGACACCACCAGCGCCACCGCCGGGAACGGGCTCTCGCCGTGCTCGAGCGTCGCCGCGTGCAGATGCGCCTCGATGTGATTGACACCGATGACCGGGATGCCGAGCGCGTACCCGTACGCCTTGGCCAGCGCCACGCCCACCACCAGCGAACCCACGAGCCCGGGTGCGTGGGTCACCGCGACCGCGGTGAGCTCGCGTGGTGTCACCCCCGCCTCGCCGAGCGCCCGCTGGACCAGCCGCGGCAGCAGCTCCAGATGCGCCCGCGCCGCCAGCTCGGGCACCACCCCGCCATAGAGACGATGCAGGTCCTGCGCCGCGATGAGATGCGCGCGCAGGGTGCGGCCGTCCTCCAGCACGGCGACCGACGAGTCGTCGCACGACGACTCGATGCCCAGCACCAGGTGTTCGGGTCGGGTGCTCACGCCGGCTTCCCCGGGTCGAGCTGTTCGTCGAGCCACGCCATGTAACGTGGCGCGCCGGAGGCGATCCGCACCGCCACGCACTCGGGCGTGTCGTACGGGTGCAGTTCGGACAACCGCGACATCAGCGCCGGCCAGTCCTGCTTGCGGGTCTTCATCAGCGCCACCACCTCGCGCTCGTCGGCGATCTCTCCCTGCCAGCGATAGATCGAGCGCGCCCCGGGCAGCAGGTTGGCGCATGCGATCAGACGCTCCTCGACCAGGACCCGGGTGATCCGGGCGGCATCCGCCTCGTTCGCGAACGTGCTGAACACGATGAGCGCTTCGGTCATGACGGGTCATTCCTCCGGAAGGGCGGGAAGTGTAGCATCTCCGTCCCATGCGTCATCCGTCGTGGCTTCGCGCCGCGTTGCTGCTCACGGCCGCGCTACCGATCCTCGGCGCCGGCGCGCCCGTGCCGACCCCGGACCGGTTGAAGCTGCCGCCGATCGTGTTCGTGTCGCGTGACCCGATCCCGGACGATCCCGGCGCGGTCCCGGGTCTCGGACCCCATCATCGGGCGGCGACGACCCGGGGACGTCTCCGCTGGCGATCCCCCGACGGCTCGGTGCGCGACCTCTCCCGATCCATCGCCCTCCTCGACGTGAGCCATCCGAGCGTCTCGCCCGACGGTGGCGCCGTGGCCTTCGGCGGCCTTCGCTTCGACGGCGACCACTGGGGGATCTACCGATGCGATCTCGCAACGGGCGAGCTGCTCGGCCCGCTCGACGCCGAGGACGTCCGGCTCGGCTCCGATCTGCCGGTGAGCTCGGTCGACCGCGTCCAGCCGTGCTGGATCACCGACTCGCTGCTCTGCGCGGTCGAGCTGGCCACCGACACCCGGACCCAGTACACCGATCTTCCGGTGTCACGACTGGTGCTCCTCTCCGCCTGTCGTGACACGCCCCGGGACCACCTGCCGGGAGTGGTTCACCGGGGGAGTGATTTTGCCGCCGTCGCGGCCGCCGAGATCACCCCCATCACCCACGAGCGCAACGGTGCCGAAACGCCGGCATTCGACCCGACCACCGGGCGCATCCTCTACTCACGCTGGTGGTTCAATCGCTGGCGCGCGTCCGACGACGACCCGCGGGGGCTCACCGGCGACGTCGCGCACGCGATCGCGCGTGACACCGTGAACCTGTGGCAGATCGTGTCCATCGAGCCCGATGGCACCGACGAGCGCGTCGAGGCGAGCGGGCTCACGTCACGACTCCAGAGCATGGGATATGGGCCGGCGGTGCTCGCCGACGGCTCGATCGTCGCGACCTACGCCTCGAACCTCGGGCTCTCTCCGGGCCCCGGTGTGCTCGGCATCCAGCGCTTCTCGCCACGCATCGGACACGCCGAGCGACTGGTCGGCGCCATCGTCGAGGCGAAGGGCGGCAGCGACTACGGCTCGCCACACGGTCTCGCCGCCCCCGCCGCGTGCGATCCGGTCGGGCTCCCCGACGGCCGCGTCCTGTTCTCCTACGCGCCGGGTGGGCGCGGCGACTTCGGACTCTACGTGATGGATCGCGACGGCTCACACGTCGGCAAGGTGTTCGACGAACCGGGCAGCCTCGAGCTCGACGCCGCACCGGTGACGCGGTGGCACGGCGCGGGCACGATTCCCAGGCCACCCGATCCACCACCGACGATCACCCAACCGGCGGAGCTGGCCACCGCGCCGACCTTCCGCTTCTTCGATCGGGACGTGTTCGCCGGCGGCCATGCGCGTCCCGGTGTCCACGCGGCCCCGCCACGCGCCGCCGGCACACGCATCCGCTTCTGGGCCGCCCTGCCGCGCCCCGAGGCGGCGGGTGGTGACACCGCGGTGCTGGTGCGCGAGGTTCCGGTGCGCGCCGATGGATCGGTGGACGAACGCGTGCCCGCCGGTGTCCCGATGTTCGAACAATTGGTCGATGCACAAGGTCGGGTGTTACGCAGCGTCGACGGACCGGCGCACGTC
>JBIOKD010000378.1:0-3044 GCA_044451485.1 Candidatus Eiseniibacteriota bacterium
CGCGCCGAGCCCGTCGTCCACGAAGTCGACAAGGCCGGCCAGACTTCGCGAGCCCGCCAGCACCGCCGGCAATCGACCGAGCACGTTGCGTGGCAGCGCGCCGTAGGTGGCGCTCTCGACCAGCTCGAGCCCGGCGCCACGCATCAGACGCTCGGTGTCGGCGCGTGTGTAGCGGTAGCGGTGCTGATGCCGCCCGCCGAGGAGACGCGCCAGCGCCTCGATGAGACTGGCCCGGCACGGCAGGTGGTAGCACAGGAACACCCCGCCCGGACGCAGCACGCGCGCGATCTCCGTGAGACTCGATGCTTCGTCGCCACCGGCCTCGCGCACGTGCTCGAGCACCCCGACCGATCCGACCGCGTCGAAGCTCGCGTCCGGAAACGGCAGACGCACCGGTTCACCGGGTGCGGCGGTGACGAAGCGCTCGTAGGGGTCGCCGAGCCATCCCGCATACGACGCGCCCTCCAGTGTGTAACCGGTGGCGCGGAAACCGGCGCGGGTCAGGAAGTACGAGAAGTGCCCGTTGCCGGTGCCCCAGTCCAGGACTTGGGCGCCCGCACGCAGGTGACGACGCGTCATGCGATAGAGGTGACGATACTGGCGTGCCGAGGCCAGCGTGCGGAACTGGGTGTGGGGCGCCCCCGGGGCGCGCGCGTGCCGGACCAGCTCGTCGAGGATCATGTCGTCGTTGGCGCCCGGCATGCCGCGCAGCATGCGGGGTGCGCCGGTCATGGCGCAAGCACCACGACGCGTCCCAGTGGTTGACAGGCGGGCGCACCTTCCCGAGACTGCGCCGCCATGTCGACACCACGCTTGAGCGTGCTCACGGTGTGCCGCAACGCGCTTCCCGCGCTTCGGCGCACCGCCGACAGCGTGCGGTCGCAGCTCGGACCCGGCATCGAGTACCGGGTGCTCGACGGCGCCTCGACCGACGGCACCGTCGCCTACCTCGACGAGCTCGCCACCCGCGGCGTGGTGACCCGCTCCGAGCCGGATCGTGGCATCGCCGATGCCATGAACAAGGGGGCGGCGTGGGCGAGCGGGACATGGGTGGCGCACCTCCACGCCGACGACACCTATCTGCCTGGCGCGCTGGACGCGGTGAGCCCGCGTCTCACCGACGACGTGGACGTGGTGTGCGGTTGGATGCTCAAGAGCGAGCCCGGGGGCGAGACGCTCTTCCGCGCCGACCCATCGCGGCTCCCGGCCGAGATGACCGTGAACCACCCCGCGACCTTCGTCCGGCGGGCGATGTTCGAGCGGCACGGCGGGTTCGACACCCGCTGGCCCAACGCCATGGACTACGAGTTCTTCCTGCGGCTGTGGGTGCGCGGCGCGCGTTTCGCGGTGCTCGAGCGGCCACTGGCGCGCATGGCCGGCGGCGGCCAGTCCGAGCACTCGCTGCGACGCACGCTGGCCGAATGTCGCGACATCCGCCGTCTGCACGGAAGCCGCTGGCCCTACGCGAGCGACGCGTACTACCTCTACCAGCTCATGCGCGCCGGGGGACGCCGCGCCCTGCAGCGGGCCGGGCTCGGCGAGCTGGTGCGTGGTTACCGAAGGGTGCTGGCGTGGCCGCCGAAGGGTTGAGACGCGCCGTGTCTTGACACCCATCCGGCGAGCGGGGAGACTCGCCGTTCGATCGCGAACCGCGGAGGCACGATGAGCGAACCGCGCCGCATTCTGGTCACCGGCGCCACCGGATTCCTGGGCCGACACGTGATGGAGGCCCTGCGCCGCCGCGGCGGCGCCACGCCGGCCGGCATCGGCTCGCGTGACTACGACCTCACGCACGAGGAGCAGGTCGTGCGCGCGCTCACCGAAACCCGCCCCGACCTGGTGATCCATCTCGCCGCCGTGGTCGGCGGGATCGGCGCCAACCGCCGCCACCCGGGCTCGTTCTTCTACCGCAACCTCATGATGGGCTCGCTGCTCATGGAGCACGCCCGTCGTCTGGGTGTGGGACGCTTCCTGAGCGTGGGCACGATCTGCTCGTATCCCAAGTTCACGCCGGTGCCGTTCCGCGAGGACGATCTGTGGAACGGCTATCCCGAGGAGACCAACGCCGTACGGGCTGGCGAAGAAGATGCAGCTCGTCCAGTCGGACGCCTATCGTCAGGAATATGGATTCGACGCGGTCAACGTGATGATGGTGAATCTCTACGGGCCCGGCGACAATTTCGACCCCGAGTCGTCGCACGTGATCCCGGCGCTGATCCGCAAGTGTCTCGAGGCGGTCGACGCGGGCACGTCGGAGGTGCCGGTGTGGGGGACGGGGCGGGCGACCCGCGAGTTCCTGTACGTGGAGGACGCGGCCGAGGCGGTGGTACTCGCCGCGGAGAAGCTCACCGACAGCACCCCGGTGAACATCGGCTCCAACATGGAGATCTCGATCCGCGAGCTGGCCGAGACCATCGCCGAGCTGACCGGGTTCCGCGGCCGGCTGGTGTGGGACGCGAACCAGCCCGACGGCCAGCCGCGTCGCTGTCTCGACGTGACGCGGGCGCGCGAGCGGCTGGGGTGGAGCGCCAAGGTGCCGTTCCGCGAGGGTCTCACCCGGACCATCGCGTGGTACCAGACGCAGCGCGCGGTCTCGTCCGCCACGCGCGGAACCTGATCGCGCCCGCCGGCGCCGGCCCGCCGTGATCGTCGGTCTCGACGCGCGAAAACTCCATGACGGCGGCATCGGCAGCTACATCCGCGGTCTCTTGGCCTGCTTTGCGGCCACGCCGGGCGACGATCACTTCGTGGCGATCGTGGCACCGGAGGATCACGGTCGTTGCGGTTGGCCCGGTTCCGGTGTTATCGAAACCGTTGCACGTGCCGGCAAGTACGGTCTCCTCGAGCACGTCGTGGTGCCGCGGGTGGCGCTGGATGCCGGGGTCGAGTTGTTGCACGCGCCGCACTACACGCTGCCGCTGGGCTGGAGCGGCCCGGCCGTGGTCACCATCCACGATCTCATTCATCTCCAATTCCCATCCCACTATCCGCCAGGCGCGTCACTCTATGCCCGCGTGCTGGCGGGAGCCGCAGCGCATCGCGCG
>JBIOKD010000379.1:0-3041 GCA_044451485.1 Candidatus Eiseniibacteriota bacterium
GCCCGAGATCGTGTACGGGTAGAGCTCGCGGCGCTCGCGGTCGGCGGGGTAGGTCTCGCGGTAGCGACGGAGCTGTTCGCGCGCGGCGCGCTCGCGCACGGCCGCACCCGCCGGCGCCGGGATTCGACGCGGTCGCGGGTCGGTGCGGGGAGCCGGGGCGGCGCGGTGCCGACCGGCGCGGGACTTCGGATCACGGGTCGCCATCGAAGGACCTCCCGGCGGGGCGCCAACGCGGCGGCACCGGCCAGCGGTGGTGGGATGTGGTCAAGAGATCCGATTTCGAACATCGGGAGCGGGTCAAGCGCGCCGGGGCCGCGCCCGGCCACGCGCCCGGATCAGTCCTCGCGGGGGTCGTCGCCGCCGTCGAGCGATCCGCCGGATCCCGGCTCAACGTGACCGGCTGTGCCACCGGCCGGTGTGGGGCGTGATGCGACCAGCGCGTGATCGCTCAAGTGCCGGGCGGCCTGGTGCGGCGTCATCCGGCGCTCGGTCAGCGCCGCGAGACTCTCGTCGCGTCGTGTCTCCGGCACGCGGGTGAGGTACTCGTTCCACAGCCGCTCGCGTACCAGGTCGTCGAGCCGCTGCGCGAGACGATGACGGCGGCGGCGCTCGAGACCGCCGTGCGCGACGAGGACACGCAGATGCTCCTCGAACGCGTCCACCAGCTCGGGCACGCCCTTGCCGACCGAGGCGATCGTCATCAGCACCGGCGGCTCGCGATCCGCGCGGGTGGTGCGCAGGTCGAGCGCGGCGCGGATCGCGTGCGCGGCGCGGTCGGCGCCCTCCCGGTCCGCCTTGTTGACGGCGAACAGGTCGGCGATCTCCATCAGCCCGGCCTTCATCGCCTGGATCGAGTCGCCCGACTCGGGCACCAGCACCACCGCGGTCGAATCGGCGGTCTCCGCCACCTCGAGCTCGCTTTGCCCCACCCCCACCGTCTCGATCAACACCCGGGTGAAGCCGGCCGCGTCGAGCACGTCGCACACCTGCGCGGTGTGGACCGCCAGCCCACCCACGCTGCCACGGGTGGCCATCGAGCGGATGAACACGCCGGGGTCCCCGGACAGCTCGCCCATGCGCACCCGGTCGCCGAGCAACGCCCCTCCAGTGAAAGGGCTGGTCGGGTCCACCGCGACGATCGCCACGGTCTCGTCGCGTCTGCGGTACTCCTGCGCGATCCGTGTGACCAGCGTGCTCTTCCCGGCGCCCGGCGGTCCGGTCACACCGATGCGAAACGCGCGTCCGCTGGCGCGGAAGCACGCGTCGAGGATCTCGATCGAGCCGTCCGCCTCGTTCTCGACCAGCGAGATGGCGCGTGCCAGCGGCACCCGCTCGCCGGCCAGCGTGCGGCGGATGAGTTCGTCGAGCGGGAGGCGGCTCATGGAGACGGAACCTAAGCGGCGCGCTCGCGGGGGGTCAAGCGCCTGCCCCTGCGTCACGCGATCGGCTACTCTGTCATCCGTCGCGAGGCCCTCATCCGGGGAGACCCGAGTTGCGCTCGAACCGCCTGGTCGCCGCCGTCGCCGTGCTCGTCATCGCCGCGTCGTGCTCCTGCGGCCGGACCGTCCCGCGTCATCCACTCGATCTCTGGTTCTACGAATCGGTCAACCTGAGTCGCGACGACGCCGTCGCCCAGATCGAGCCGTTGTGGCGCCGTGCCGCCGCGGCCGGTTACACCCACGTGGTGCTGGGCGATCCCAAGCTGTCCCGGCCGGCCGATCAGGACGAGCGCTACCACACGAACGCCGAGCTGCTCGCCCGGCTCGCCGCCATCCTGCACCTCGAGATCGTGCCGTCGGTCTTCCCACTCGGTCGTGGCCAGGGTGCGATGCTCGTGATCGATCCCAATCTCGCCGAGGCGCTTCCGGTCCGCGAGGCGCGTTTCGTGGTGAAGAGCGGCATCGCCGCGATCGAGCCCGATCCTCCGGTGACGCTCGGTCCGAAACCCGACCGGGTCGAATCCGGGATGCGGCTCGGCGAAGGGCTCGCCACCGTGAACGACCCGGGGGGCATCGCCCGGATGACCTGGAACGTGAAGGTGTCGCCCTTCCGCAGCTATCACGTCTCGGTGAAGGTCCGCACCATGGACTTCAGCGGCGAGCCGGTCCTGCGCGTGAGCGGCAACCGCAAGCGGCTGGACTGGACCACCCTCCGCACCAAGTCGACCCAGGACTGGACCGCCCAGGACGTAGTGTTCGACTCGTTCGACAACGACGAGGTGCGGATCGTGATCGGCGTCCTGCATCGCGGCCATGGCATCGCGCAGTGGAGAGACTGGAGGATCGAGGAGTGCGGCCCGGTGAACCTGGTGCGTCGCGCCGGCGCCCCACTCGCCGTGCGTGACGGGCGCTCGGGTCGCGCCCTCGAGGAGGGTCGAGACTTCGCGCCGCTCGCCGACAGTCTGCTGGGCAACGTGCCGTGGCGCGGTCAGTTCGACGTCTGGCACCGGCCCCCGCAGCTGCGCACCCACGGACTGCCCGACGGCACGACGTTGCGCGTGTCCTGGTACCAGGCCGCGGTGGTGAGTCGTGGTCAGGTGGCGTTGTGTCTCTCCGACACCGCGGTGAAGCGGCGGCTCGTCGAGGAGGCGGCCAACACCCGCGCACTCTTTGGCAGTCACGCGGCCGTGATCGTGACCGACGAGATCCGCGCCATCGGCTGGGACGCGGCATGCGCCGCCACCGGTCGCTCCGCCGGGCGGATCCTCGCCGACCACATGCGCTCCGACGTCGCGATGCTCCGGGGGATGGACCTGGACGTGTACGTGTGGAACGACATGTTCGACCCGAGCCAGAACGCCGTCGCCGACTACTACCTGGCGAACGGCGATCTCGCCGGCTCGTGGGAGGGGCTCGACTCGTCGGTCACGGTGATCAACTGGAACGGAAAGCATCGCGCCGAGTCGTTGCGTTTCTTCGCCAGGCAGGGTCACCGGCAGGTCATCGCCGCCTACTACGACGGCCGCCCCGCGTACGTCCGCCAGGACCTCGACGCGGCGGCCGGCGTCCCTGGTCTCACCGGTGTCATGTACACGACCTGGA
>JBIOKD010000380.1:0-3020 GCA_044451485.1 Candidatus Eiseniibacteriota bacterium
CCCGGAAACGCCCGGAAGCCGGGCATGAAGCTGACCGTGTCGCTGCGACGGGCCCAGAACACCTGAAGGCCGTCGCCCCGACCGCGGATCAGCACCACCACCGCGGAGGCGCGATGGCGCCGCGTCGCGTTCATGAGCACGAGAAGTGAGGCGCGATCATGGCATGGCCAGAGTAGCAGAAGCCTCACCGGGTCAGTGTCGGCGCACGATGGTGACGACACGGGCGGACCGGTCGAGCCGGTCCGCCCGCGGTGCGTCGATGTCTCTCTGAAGGCCTCTACGCGCTCTTCTGGCTCACCTGCTGGAGCGAGCGGCGCATCAGGTCGAGCGCCTCGTCGACCTCGGCCGTGGTGACGTCGAGCGGGGTGCGGAAGCGGAGACTACGCGGCCCGCAGCCGAGGATGATCGCGCCGTTCTGATACATCGCGTCGGCGACCCGGTCACGCGTCTCCCCGTCGGGCAGATCGATCGCGCACATCAGACCCTTGCCACGCGCGTTCGAGACCAGATCGGGTCGTTCCCCCTGGAGACCCTCGAGACCGGCCAGCAGATGGGCGCCGGTGGTGGCGGCGTTCTCCACCAGCTTCTCCTCCTGCATGATCTCGAGGAAGCGCTGACAACGCACCATGTCCACGAGGTTGCCGCCCCAGGTGGAGTTGATGCGGCTCGAGGTGTGGAAGACGTTCTCCGGCTCCTCGTCGAGGTGTCCACCCGCCATGATGCCGCAGACCTGGGTCTTCTTCCCGAACGCGAGCAGATCGGGTCGGACGTCGGCGTGCTGGTGACCCCACATCCGCCCGGTGATGCCCATCCCGGTCTGCACCTCGTCCCAGATCAGCAGCAGCTCGCTCTCGTCGGCGAGCGTGCGCAGTGCGCGCAGGAACTCGGGGCGGAAGTGATGATCGCCGCCCTCGGCCTGGATGGGCTCGAGGATGATCGCGGCGACGTCGTCACCACGCTCGGTAAGGGCGGTCTTGATCTCGCCCAGTGCCAGCGTCTCGAGACGGCCCACACGCTCGATCTCGGCCGCGTTCACCGGGAAGCGGAGCGCCGGGTTGCTCACCCGCGGCCAGTCGAAGCGGGCGAAGTACTCGTACTTGCGCGGATCGGCGGTGTTCGTCATGGACAGCGTGTAGCCACCGCGGCCGTGGAACGACTGCTTGAAATGGATGATCTGGTGGCCGCGCTCCGTCGTCGAGCCACGGCGGAAGTTGCGGCGCACCTTCCAGTCCATCGCCGTCTTGAGCGCGTTCTCCACCGCCGCCGAGCCCCCCGCGATCAGGAACAGGTAGGGCAGGTAGTCGGGCATCGCCAGACGCTCCCAGGTGGCGACGAACTCGGCCATCTCCAACGTGTAGACGTCGGAGTTGGTCGGGTTGGTGAGTGCCGCGCGCAGCAGCTTCTTCTCGAACGACGGGTCGTGCATCTTCGGATGATTGAGCCCGATCGGCAGCGTCGCGAAACAGGAGAACAGGTCGAGGTACGCGCGCCCGGTGCGCGAGTCCCACAACCGCCGGCCCACGCTGCGGTCGAGATCGAGCACCAGCTCGTAGCCGTCGGCCAGCATGTGACGCGCGAGCACGCCGTGCACGTCGCCCGGCGCGATGCGGCCGTCCTTCAGCGTGATCGGGTTCATGACGGATCCCCCGTCGTGCCGGTCGGCACGTAGCTCTCCTCCTTCGAGGTGGAGAGCGCGATGATGGTGCGGGTCTGTCGTACGCCTTCGAGACCGTTGACGCCGTGGATGAGGAGCTGCTGCAACGCCTCCATGTCACGGACACGCACCTTGAGCAGCAGCGAGAATTCCCCGGTGATGTGATGACACTCCTGGACCTCGTCGAGCGTGAGCATGCGTTCGAGGAACGCCGGCTCGAATCGCGGATGCTCGATGAACACCTCGACGAATGCCGTGACCCCGGCGCCCACCGCGCGGTGGTCCACCAGCGCCACGTAGCGGCGGATGTAGCCGGCCGCCTCCAGCTTGCGCAGCCGCTCGTTGACCGCCGCGGGGGACAGCTTCACCCGCCGCGCGATCTCGGCCTGGGCGAGCTTGGCGTCACGCTGGACCAGAGAGAGGATCCGACGGTCCTTCTCGTCCAAGGTCTGATGTTGGTTCGTTGTGATGACCATATGACCATATTCTATTCGGCCATATGCTCGTTTGTCCATAGATCTTTCGCTTCTTGCCCATTCGAGGCCACGGGCCGGAGCGTCCCCGGCCCCTGCACCCGACGCTCGGCCGGGCAGGTCTTAACCCACTGGCCGACACGGGCTTGGCAGTGCTCCCCACCGGGGGTGGTTCGAAGCCGGTGCCCCCCGGGTGCTAAGGTCCGGTCGATGGTCTTCGCCTGCGATCTCGAAGGGGTCCTGAGCCCCGAGATCTGGCCGATGCTCGGTGAGCACTTCGGCCTCCCCGAGCTGCGCTACACCACCCGCGACATCGGCGACTTCGAGGAGCTGATGCGGCGACGCGTGGAAGCGACCCGTCGCGCCGGCATCCGGCTCATCCAGCTCCAGGCGGTGTCGCACGCGGTCGAGCCGTACCTCGGGGCGCGGGACTTCCTCACCCGGCTGCGCCAGATGGGCCAGGTCATCCTCATCTCCGACACCTTCCACGAGCTGGCCGAGCCACTGGTGCAGAAGCTCGGCGGTCACAGCCTGTTCGCGAACCGCTTCCGGGTCGACGAGATGGGGCTGCTCAAGGGCTTCCAGCTCCGCATCCGCGGTCAGAAGGAGCGGATCGTGTCCGGCCTGCACGAGGCGGGCTTCGCGGTGGCCGCGGTCGGAGACAGCCTCAACGATCTCTCGATCCTGCGCACCTGCGACGCGCCGGTGCTGTACCGCCCGGTGCCGGCGTTGCGCGAGGCGTTCCCCGCGGCGCCAGTGGCCCAACACCTCGACGAGGCGCTGGAGATCCTCGAGGCCGCGGCCCGCGCCGCCGACCAGGAGTAGAGACGCGCGCCGATCCGGCCGCTAGCTCAAGTCGGCGGCGGTGATCGGCACGTGCCGCACCCGACGTC
>JBIOKD010000381.1:0-3001 GCA_044451485.1 Candidatus Eiseniibacteriota bacterium
GACGGCGGACGCCCCGGCCAGCGCGGCGGCGTCGGCAGTCGCAACAAGCGCGCGACGCTCCGAGAAGCTGCGCCACAGATCGAGACTGATGCCGCCGAGCGCGAACAACAGCAGGCACAACCCGAGGAGCCACAACGTGACCGTGCCCTGTGACCCTCGCATGCTCATGGCGGACTGCCGTAGCGATCGACCGGCTCGCGGTGCCGCGCCGTCCACTCCCACTCCCCCACGACTCCCACACCGGGTATCTGCACCGCGGGCATGCGCACCGTGACTTCGGCCAGGACGTCGCTTCCCGCGACGAGGGTGTCGCCCGGCGCGCAGTCCAGCTCGACCCGCAGGTCGGCGGGACCCAGCCCGAGATTCTGCGCCATCGTCGCGCCCAGGAGGGTCGCGCCGTCCCGATCGCAGACCCCTTCCCGTGCCACCCGGCGGGCCGCTTCGCGTGCGACGACGCGGGCGGTGGTCTGGCGCTCCGACCATCCGGGCAAGGTCAGAACCAGCAACGCGACCGGGAACACGAGCAGCCCCACGCCCAGTACGAGCTCGGTGGCCACGAACCCCGCCTCGGAGCGACACGGCAACCCCCTCACGGGTCGACTCCACTCCGCCGTCTCGCCCATCCCACACAATGGCTCGCTCGCTGCGGCGCGGGATACCTGCGCCGCGGACGCTCGCTCGCGCGCACGACTCCGCTGCGTCTCCTACTCACGGGTACTGTTCCTTGAGCGCCGATCCGTCGAGGGTGAAGGTCCAGTCCGGGACGACCCCCGGAAGCCAACCCGCGAGGTGCACGGTCGCGTGAGCCGAGACGGTGCCGGCATGCTCCTGACAGGTGATCCGCACCCCGCGACCCATCGCACCGCCGAGGAGATCGGTCACCATGCCGTGGGCACGCTGCTCGCAGTCAGCCGTCGAGGAATCGACCGGCGCCCCCGCTCGTGCCGCCTCGTCGACTGCCGATCGGGCGACGCCGCGCGCGTACAGGTCGACGACGAAATTCGCCAGACCTACGAATACGACGAGCGACAGTCCGGTCGCGAGGACGTACTGGATGGTGGTCATCCCTCCCGCACCACGCGGTTGGATCACACGCGCAGCTGCCCGCGAATCCAGTTCACGACGTCGAGTCCGAGCGTCTGCATCACGGCCCAGATCGCGACCAGGGCCGCGATGCCCAGCGCGGCGTTGCCGAGGAGCTCGGCGGTCGTCATTCCCCTTTCGGACACGAGACGAAGGCGGACCCAGGTGGCCGTCCGCCGGACGAGCACGCTCACTTTCGCCATTGAATCTCCTCACAGTCGAGGCCGGGCCCATGCCGCGGCCGATCGTTCGGGAGCCGGGCGCCAGTTGGCTCATCGGCCGCCGAACACGATGGACGGCAGCGGCGCAGCAATGAAGAGCAACATCACCGGCGCGAGCACGGCGATGGTGGGGACGAGCATCGCGGCGCGTCGCTTCGTGGCCGTCTTGCGAATCTCCTCACGCCGCGCGTCGCGCAAGTCCTCGCTCAACGCCCGCAATCCGTCGGCAAGGTCGACGCCCCGCTCCGCGCCGGCAGCAAAGAGCTTGAAGGTGCGCGCAGCCGCAGGCTCGGGCGTGAGGGCGGCGGCGCGCCGGAACGCCACTGGCTCCGCAACCCCGTTGCGAATGGCCAGGAGCACGGCGTGCAGCTCGCCCACGACGGCACCCGCCCCGCGGTCGACGACGCGTTGCGTGGCCTGTACCGGACCGGCCCCCGTCCGCACGTGCATGGCCAGCATCTGGTTGACGGTGTAGAGCTCGAGCCGAATGCGTTCCCGACGCTCCTGGATCGCTCGGTCCAGCCGTCCGCGTACCCGCGACGCACCGAAGACGGCTCCGCACACGGTGAGCCCGAGCGCGGCGATGGTGGAGCGGACAACGAGCACTCCCACGACCGCGCCGAGCGCCGCGGAGAGAAGCACGTGTGTGGCCACGCGGCTGCGATAGTCGTCCGGCGTGACCCCGAGGTAACCGGCTTGGCGCAGGCTCAAGTCGAGCGAACTGTCCGTTCGCCGCTCGAGGGCTCGCCCGACCCGGGCGACAACTGCCTCGACGGGCGGCGAGAACAGCCGGACGACGGTTCCGAAGGGTCCGGCCGGCGACGGTCGGACCGTGGCGGCCAGGTCCGGCGAGTGTCCGAGCCGCGTGCCCGTGATCACGGCATACGGGCGTACCCGGGGCGCGAGCCTGCGGGTGGGTGGGAGCGCGACCGCGGCCGACCCGGCCGCGCCGACACCCGCCGACAGGCATCCCAGTGCGAGGACCACCGCGCTCAACCTTGCGCTCCGAAGACCCGCTGCTCCTCGTGCCTACGCCCGAGCCGACTGATCCAGAGCGCGCCGAGACCGCTCAGTGCCGCACCCACCAGCACCACCACGAAGCCGCCGCTCGACCGGTAGAACTCGCGAAACGGGCCACCGCGGAGCGTGAGTGCGACGAGCACGAACCACGGCATCACCAAGACCGCGCCCGCGTTGATCTTCATCTCGAGCCCTTCCGATTCGATCTCTTCGAGCACCTTCACGTCCTTCGTGGTCGTGACGACCAGGTCCTCGAGGATCTGCCGCACAATCGAGCCGCCGCGCTCGTAGGCAAGGATCAGCACCTCGATCACCCGGTCGCTCGCCGGATCGGCCAGCTCTTCCTTGACCAGCTCGAGCGCGGCAGTCGTGCCGAGCATGCGGGCGAGCAGCGAGAAGCGGACGAACGCGGCTCGGAGCGGAGCCGGTCCCGTCTCGGCGAGGTTCGTGACCGCCTGCGTGAGGGAGTGACCGGCGGCAATCGAGGCCGCAAGGTCACGCAGGCCGTCGGGCCACGCCACCTGGATCTCGCGCAGTCGCGCGGCGCGGCGGCGTCCGAAGTACGCGCGCGGGAGGGTGGCCACCGCGAACGCCGGGACGACCGCCACGAGCGGCGCACCGGTTACGAGCGTTGCGACTGCGAACGTCACCGCAGCGACGGCGACCGATCCCACCAC
>JBIOKD010000382.1:0-2991 GCA_044451485.1 Candidatus Eiseniibacteriota bacterium
CTCGACTGGGTCGCGGCGCGGGGGCTCCGGCGCGCGGTGGTGTCCAACTCGGACGGCCGCGCCGAGCAGCACCTGCGTCACTCCGGTGTGCGGTCCGGTCTCGAGTTCGTGGTGGACTCCCACGTGGTCGGGGTGGAGAAGCCCGACCCGCGTATCTTCACGATCGCGCTCGAGCGGCTCGAGGTGGAACCGGAGCGGGCCCTCTACGTGGGTGACGTGCGCTCGGTGGACGAGACCGGCGCCCGCGCGGCGGGCATGCGCTTCGTGCTGCTGGATCCCTACGGCGACTATGGCGCGGACGGCGTCGACCGCATCGCCACGATCAGCGATCTGCCGCCGTGGATCGAACGCACCTTCCAACTGCCGCCGGCCCACCCCGCGATGGCTGGCGCGCGCTCACGAGCGGAGCGAACATGATCTCGACCCCGGCCGGTGTCATGAAGGTGGAGCTTCCCGGTCTGCGTCCCTGGCGCGAGGGCAAGGTACGCACGGTGTATCAGACCGGGCCCGACCACCTGCTGATCGTCGCCACCGACCGGTTGTCGGCCTACGACAGCATCCTGCCCACGCCGATCCCGGGGAAGGGCGCGGTGCTGACCGGGCTCTCGGTGTTCTGGTTCCGTCGTCTCGCCAGCGCCACGCCGCATCATTTCGTCACCGACGATCCGGCGCGATATCCGCCGCCCTTCGACCGTCACGCGTCGGTGCTCGCCGGCCGCAGCATGCTGGTGCGTCGCGCCGAGCGGGTGGACATCGAGTGCGTGGTGCGCGGCCATCTCACCGGCAGCGGCTGGCGTGAGTATCGACAGGACCAGCGGGTGTGCGGCATCGAGCTGCCACCCGGTCTCCACGACGGCTCGCGACTCGATCCACCGATCTTCACGCCCGCCACCAAGGAGGAGAGCGGTCACGACCGAAACGTGTCGTTTGGGACCGTGTCCGGGTTGGTGGGGGCCGACACCGCGGCGCGGCTTCGCGAGCGCAGCCTGGCGATCTACGCGGAGGCGCGCGCGCTGGCGTGGGAGCGTGGTCTGGTGCTGGCCGACACCAAGTTCGAGTTCGGCTGGATCGACGGCGCGCTCGCCCTGATCGACGAGGTGCTGTCGCCCGACTCGTCGCGTTACTGGGACCGCGGCGAGTACGAGGCCGGCCGGCTGTTGAGCTTCGACAAGCAATACGTGCGCGACTGGCTCGACCGCTCGGGCTGGAATCACGAGCCGCCGGCGCCGGCGCTGCCGGATGACGTCGCGCGGATGACGGCCGATCGCTATCGCGAAGCGATGCGCCGGCTGGAGGGCGCCGCCGGATGAGCGCGATCGAGGCGACGTGGCGGCGATCTCCGGGCGACGGCGCGGTGCGGGGCGTGGCGGCCCGGCGCGTCCGGCCGGCGTCGACGGGACCTGAGAGGTGACCGCACCCGGCTGGCCGCGCGCCGCGCTGTTGTCGGTCTCGGACAAGACCGGTCTGGCCGAATTCGCCGCCGCCCTGGCCCGGCACGGCACCCGCGTGATCGCTTCGGGCGGCACCGCCCGGCATCTCGAGCAGGCGGGGGTGCCGGTCACCGCGGTCGAGCAGTGGACCGGCTTCCCGGAGATGCTCGGCGGGCGGGTGAAGACGCTGCACCCACACGTGCACGGGGCGATCCTCGCCCGCCGCTGGCTCCCCGAGGATCTGGCGACCCTCGGCGAGCGCGGTCTCACGCCGATCGATCTGGTGGCGGTGACCCTGTACCCGTTCGAGGACCGCGCCGCCACGCTGGACGACGACGGCGCGATCGAGGAGATCGACATCGGCGGTGTCGCGCTGCTGCGCGCGGCGGCGAAGAACCATCGCGACGTGTCGGTCCTGCACGATCCGTCTCAGTACGCCGAGGCGTTGGCCGCGCTGGGAGCCGGAGGTCCCTCGCCCGAGCAGCGACGCGCCTGGGCGATCACCGCGTTCGCACGCACCGCGCGCTACGACGGGGCGATCGCCGGCGAGCTGGCGCGACGCGCCGGGGCACCCGGCACGCCGCCCCCGGTGCACGTGCTGGCGCTCGAGCAGGTGCGCGGGCTGCGCTACGGCGAGAATCCGCACCAGGTGGCCGCTCTCTACGCGCGCGCCGGCGCCGGTGGCGGGGTGGAGGCGGCGCGCGAGGGCAAGGAGCTCTCGTACAACAACCTGGTGGACGTCCACGCCGCGGTGACCCTGGCCGGACGCTTCGACGCCCCGGCGTGCGTGATCGTGAAGCACAACGAGCCCTGTGGCGTGGCCTCGGCGGCCACCGTCGGGGAGGCGTACACCCAGGCGCTGGCGACCGACACGCAGTCGGCGTTCGGCGGCATCGTGGCGTTCAATCGGCCGCTCGACGGCGCGACCGCGGCCGAGCTGGGCTCGCAGTTCGTCGAATGCGTGGCCGCGCCCGAGTTCGCGCCCGAGGCCATTGCGGGGTTCGAGAAGAAGAAGAACCTCCGGCTGGTACGGATTGCACCCGAGGCACTTGCGGACCCGGATCCATGGTCGATCCGGCTCCTGGGACGGTGGGCTCTGCTCCAGCGCGACGGGTCGGAGGTGGCGCCGGCGTGGAAGGTGGTGAGCCGTCGCGAGCCGAGCCCGGGCGAATGGGATGGTCTCCGCTTCGCGTGGATCGTGGCGGCCGCGGCGCGCTCGAACGCGATCACGCTCGCCCGCGGCACGCGGCTGATCGGACTCGGCAGCGGACAGACCAGCCGCGTCGACGCGGTGGACGTGGCGCTCATGAAGGCGCGTCGCTCGGGTCACGATCTGAAGGGCGCGGTGCTGGCGAGCGACGGGTTCCTTCCGTTCCCGGACAACGTCGATCATGCCGCCGCGGCCGGGGTCACGGCGATCGTCCAGCCCGGCGGCTCGGTGCGCGACGCCGAGGTGATCGCGGCCGCCGACCGTCACGGCATGGCGATGTGCTTCACCGGCCGACGGACGTTCCGGCATTGAGGCCCCGCCACTCGGCTATCATGCCGGCGCCCGGCTTCC
>JBIOKD010000383.1:0-2972 GCA_044451485.1 Candidatus Eiseniibacteriota bacterium
CCCCCCCCCACGCCAGCACCAGCGACCACCCGCGCACCTCCTCCGACCCGAAGAGGGCCTCCATGAATCCGGCGCACGCGGCCCATCCGAACAGCGAGGCCAGGATCTGCGGTCCGTCGGTGCGGGCTGCCACCGGGGTGCCGATCGAGGTGAGGAGGGCCAGGGCGGCCAGCGCTCCGGCCCGGGTCCCGAAGCGGCGCGCCCCGATCCAGCCGATGACCCCGATCAGCGCGAGGGCACCCACTGCGCGTACCGCTCGTGGCCCGACCGGGGAGCTACCCTTGATCCGCGTCCCCAGGAGGTCCAGTCCGTAGCCGAGCATGGGGCGTTCGTGCAGCGGCTCGCCCCCGAGCAGGGGCGTGACGCGTTCAACCATGCCATAGATCGGGGTCGCCACGGCCAGATGTCGGGCCTCGTTTTCGTCCAGGAAGCCCACGGCGCCCAGACCCGAGAACAGCACCAGGGCAGCGACCACGGCGAGGACCGGGACGACGAAACGCATGGCGCGTGACACTAGCAGACCCCACGGGCGCCGGGCTCTGGTACCGTGTGGAGGTCACGGCCGCCGCGGAGGTCCGATGAGTACACTGGTGCGGGACGTCGGGCACTACATCCATCGATTCGATCCGCCCGAGCCGGGGCGTGGCGCCGGCATGACCTGTCTGCTGCTGCACGGCACCGGCGGGGACGAGCACGATCTGGTGCCGCTCGGCCGTCTCCTGGCGCCCGGCGCCGGACTGCTGGCGCCGCGCGGCGACGTGCTCGAGAACGGCCGGCCTCGCTTCTTCCGCCGCCTTTCCGAGGGCGTGTTCGATCTCGACGATCTGCGCCGCCGCACCCAGACGATGGCCGAGTGGGTGACGATCGCCTGCGAACGTTATGCGATCGACCCGGCGCGTCTGGTGGCGTGTGGCTTCTCGAACGGCGCCAACATCGCCGCCAGCGTGCTGCTCACCCGGCCCGGCACCTTCGCCGCCGCGATCCTGCTGAGCCCGATGGTGCCGTTCGAGCCCGCGTCTCCACCCGATCTGGCCGGTACGCCGGTGTTCATCGGGGCCGGCCGCAGCGACCCGGTCGTCCCCCTGGCGCAGTCCGAACGGCTGGCCACGCTGCTCCGTGGCGCTCACGCCGAGGTCACGCTGCATCTGGGCCCCGGCGGGCACGGCATCACGCCAGGCGAGCTGGACGCGGCGCGCGCGTGGCTCGCCGCCCGCGTCTGGAGCCGGGTCGGGAGCTAGGCTCCGTTTGAGAGCGTCCGGCCTCGCCCCCCGGCCACCGGGGCGGCGGCCAGCGAGTACGGTTCGCACGGGCGGCGCGCCTGGCGCGGCGACCCGGATCCGGTCCAGCACACGGAGGTGTCCGATGCGGCGATGGACGATCGTGATGTTGGTGCTCACGACGATGTACGGATGCGGTCACGAGGCGAAAACCACCAAGGAGCTCACCGAGCGCCAGCGCGACAGCATCATCGCGACCGAGAAGGCGCTCCCCGGCAGCGACGTCGTCGGGCGCGCCCTGGCGACGTCCGATTCCGCGGCGGCGCGCGCGCAGCGCATGGACCAGCAGGTGAGCCAGACGTCCGAGGGTTCGGACGAGGGCAAGTAGCGATGAGACGGGCGGGCGCGGGTGGTGGACTCCGCCGGCGCCGGATGATGCTCGTGATCCTGGCCGTGTTCTTCGCGGCTGGCTGTGGCTCGGACACCGGTGGGCCTCACCCGAGCACCCTCACGCCACGTGGCTACGTCATGGGGTTCTCGAGCTTCCCACCCCGGCTCGATCTGCCGTCCCTGATCGCGAACCTGCAGATGTGGTCGAGCCGCGCCGACGCGGGGCTCTTCCACGACTCGCCGCCGTGGGCCGCGCTGCTCGCCGGCACCCCGGCCGATTCGGCGGTGCGCGCCAACGAGCTGCCGATCGCGCAGTACTACCGCTCGAAGGGCTTCAAGATCGTGTTCACGGTGGATTGCACCGATGGTCTCGACCGCTCCGCCGAGGCTCTCGAGCTGGTGGCGGCCGGCCGCAGCATCACCGAGCCGGCGGTGCAGCAGCTCTATCGCGAGTGGGTGGCGGCGGTGGACACCATCATCAAGCCGGACTGGCTCGGTCTCGCCGCCGAGACCAACCTGATCCGCGCCGCCGCGCCGCCGCCGGTCTACGCGGCGCTGGTGACCATGACCGGCGCCGCCGCCGCCGAGGCCCGCGCGCGCGATCCCGGTCGGGCGCTGTACGTGAGCGTACAGGTCGAGGTGGCGTGGGGGCGGCTGTCGGGTTCCGGGCCGTACGTCGGGGTCGACCAGGACGTGACCGACTTCCCGTTCGTGAACGCTTTCGGTCTGTCGTCGTATCCGTATCTCGCCGGGTTCGCGGCCCCCGAGTCGCTGCCATCCAACTACTACTCGCGTCTCGTCGCCGGACGACCGCTCCCGGTCATGGTGGTGGAGGGAGGCTGGTCCTCGGCGAGTGTCGGAAGCGTGGTCAGCTCGCCGGAGATGGAGCGACGCTACATCGTGAAGCAGGCGGCCCTGCTCGACACCGCGCGCGCGATCGGGGTGTTCCAGCTCGACTTCTCGGACCTCGACATCTCGGGTTATCCGCCACCCATCAACCCGATCCTGCCCCTGTTCGTGAGCCTCGGGCTGGTGGACGTGAACCTGAAGCCCAAGCCGGCGCTCTCGGCGTGGGACGCCACCTTCTCGCGGCCGAAACGATGACCGGCTTGCCCGAGACGTGGCTGGCGGGCGGCTTGTTCGATGACTCGCTCACGGTCGGCGCGGCGATGGATCTGTCCACGCCGATGCACGGCGTGGGCACGCTGCCGGGTCTGTAGCGAGCCGGGGGCTGCAACCCGCACCCCCGCCGCCACGTAGAGGAGCCATCGTCCGCTTCCCGCACCGCCGAGGCTCCCCATGCGTCTGCGTATCGAGAACCTGTCCAAGCGCTATCCCGGCGGCGTTCAGGCGCTGTCGGATCTC
>JBIOKD010000384.1:0-2951 GCA_044451485.1 Candidatus Eiseniibacteriota bacterium
ATCGCGCTCATCCGGCTGGCGGTCGAAACCCTGGAGATGCGACGGATCTCGAGCCCGGAGGAGAGCGAGAAGTTCCTGCGTCGCATCAGTCGTGAGACCACGCGGCTCAACCAGCTGGTGGAGAACATCCTCGACTTCGCGCGGCTCGAGGCCGGGCAGCGCGCGTTCCGGTTCACGCGTGTGGACCTCGGCGAGGTGGTGCGCGAGACCGCGGACAGCTTCCGTCTGCGGATCGAGGACCAGGGTTTCACGCTGAAGCTCGACCTGCCGGAGGGTCTGCCGGCGGTGCGGGGCGACGGACCCGCGCTCGCCCAATGTCTGCTCAACCTGCTCGACAACGCGGTGAAGTACTCGCGCGAACGCAAGACCATCCGCGTCTCCGCCACCACCCGCGACGGCATGGTCGGGGTGGCGGTGGCCGACGAGGGCATCGGCATCGCGCCGCGTGATCAACGACGCATCTTCGAGAAATTCGTGCGGCTCGAGGACGGGCTGGTCCACGACGTCAAGGGCGCCGGGCTCGGTCTGTCGCTGGTGCAGCAGATCGTGCGCGCCCATGGCGGCCGGATCGACGTTCACAGTGTGCCGCACGAAGGGAGTACATTCACGATGTGGATCCCACGGGCGGCGGACGAAGACGCCGACGCCACCGAACCCCAGGCCCGGACCGGATCGTAAGACCCCAGACCAAGAGGTCGACCCCATGGCGCGTGTGCTGATCGTGGAAGACGAGGAAGGGCTGCTCGAGGGTCTCGAGCACAATTTCAAATACGAAGGCTACGAGGTGATGACCGCGAAGAACGGCGCCGAGGGACTCAAGCTCGCGCTCAAGCAGAAGCCCGACCTCGTGGTCCTCGACATCATGCTGCCCGAGAAGGACGGCTTCACGGTGCTCAAGGAGCTGCGTCAGCGTCACCGCGACATGCCGGTGCTGGTGATGACCGCCCGCAACTTCGAGGCCGACGTGCTCAAGGGCTTCGAGCTCGGCGCCGACGACTACCTCACCAAGCCGTTCAGCGTGAAGGAGCTGCTCGCGCGTGTGAAGCGGCTGGTGCAGCGCGGTCCGTCGGCGCAGCGCGCGCCGATGACCACCTACACGTTCGGCGACGTCGAGGTGCGTTTCGAGCCCCGCGAGGTGTACAAGAGCGGGCACCCGGTGGCGCTGTCGTTCAAGGAGTTCGAGCTGCTCAAGTACCTGATCGAGCACCGCGGTCGCACCGTTTCGCGCGAGGAGCTGCTGGCCGAGATCTGGGGTGTGGACGAGGACCTCGGGGTGACCACGCGCACCGTGGACACTCACGTCTCCAACCTGCGATCGAAGCTGGGTGACGGCTTCGACCAGCCGTTCATCGTCGCGGTCCACAAGGTCGGCTACAAGTTCGTGGAGCCGCCGGGCGCGGTCTCGTCGCCGTAGACACCGACGACGCGTTCGCGGTGCGTCGTCCCACGGAGCCCGGGGCGCGTCGCCGCGCCGCTCACCCCTCGAGCGCCGTGCGGCGTTCGTGCCGGGCCGCGCGTCGCGCCAGCCCGGCGAGATGCGCGTGGGCGAGACGCGCGAGCTTGGCGTATTCGTCGAGTGTCAGCGTCTCGCCGCGGCGCTTCGGATCGATGCCGGCGTGCCGGCACAGCCGCTCGAGCGGCTCCTTGCCCAGCTCCAGTGTCTCCTCGAGGGTGTTGATCAGCATCTTGCGTCGCATGTGGAACGCCCCACGGATGATGCGGAAGAGCAGCGTCTCGTCGGGGACGTCGACCGGCGGCTGGTCGCGCATGAAGAAGCGCACCAGCATGCTGTCCACCTCCGGGCGCGGCCAGAACGCCGAGGGGCGGATGGTCATCAGCGGCTCGAGCAGCGCGTGGTAGCGGGCGAACAGCGTGAGCGAGCCGTACTCGGGACTACCCGCCGCGGCGGCGAGACGCTCGGCGTACTCCTTCTGTACCAGTAGCACCGCGGTGCGCGCCACCGGGCGCTGCTCGAACAAACGCTCGAGGATCGGGGTGGTGATGTTGTAGGGGATGTTGCCCACCACCGCGACCTGTTCGACGCCGTGTTCGCGGGCGACCTGGGCCAGATCGAAGTCGAGGAAGTCGGCGTTCACGATGGTGACCCGTGGGGCCTCGGCGAACTCCTCGGCGAGCAGCGCCGCGAGACCGTCGTCCTTCTCCACCGCCACCAGGTGGCGGACCCGGCTCGCCAGACGCCCGGTGAGCGCGCCGGCGCCGGGGCCGATCTCCACCGCCACGTCGGTGTCGTGCAGGTGACACGCGTCGACGATCCGCTCGGCCAGCTCGTCACGGACCAGGAAGTTCTGTCCGAAGCGCTTCCGTGGCGACAGGCCGCGCATGGCGAGCGTCTCGCGGACGCGGGCGGCATCACTGCCCTCCCGGGCGGCGCGGTCGCGGATGTAGGTCGAGGCGCGCGCCCCGCGAAGCGGTAGGCGCGGCTCACGGGGCCGGGGCATGGGCCCAGTCTAGCGGACTACGCGGCGTCGCGTCGCGGACGCCGGTCGAGCGCCTCGCGCGCCATGTCACGCGCGTACGGATCCGACGAGCTGGCGACCACCGCGCGCAGCATCGCCTGGCCCTCCTCGCCGAGGTCGGCGAGCGCGTAGGCCGCGTGGTGCCGGACCCACCACACCGGGTCCGACATGCGGGCCGCCAGCGCCTCCACCCCGAGCACGACACGCGCCTCGCCCAGCGCACGCGCCGCGTGCGCGCGCACCGGCCATGCCTCGTCACGCAACGCGCCGAGCAGCAGCGTTCCGGATTCCACCGCCTGCATGCGGCCGAGCGCCCGCACCGCGGCGACCCGCAACTCGGGATCGGTGCTGCCGAGACGCTGCTCGACCGCCGGTCGCGCGGCCCGCTCGCGCAACAGACCGAGCGTCTCGATGACCGCGCGCTCGACCCACCGCTCCGTGATGCCGGCATCCAGCGACGCCACCAGCTCGGCG
>JBIOKD010000385.1:0-2920 GCA_044451485.1 Candidatus Eiseniibacteriota bacterium
CGGCGAACGCGCCGGTGATGCTCCGGTTCGCGATCATCGTCAGCGACAGCGGGTTGGTCGCGCCGGTGGTGTCGCCGCCCCACCCGGTGAACTCGAACCCCGTGCCCGGCGCGGCGGTGAGCTGGACCGCGGTGCCGTACGGGTAGCTCGGCAGGTCGGGAGCCTTGGTCAGGCTGCCGGTCCCGAGGCTGGTGAGCGTCAAAGTGAAGAGGTTGGCGGCGAACGAGGCCGCGATGGTGTGGTCGGTGGTCACGTTCGGGAAGCCGAACGTGGTCACGGGCCCCACCGAGCCGCCGTCCACCAGCACGTCCGCGACGTGGTAGCCGGTGTTGGGCGTGATCGTGAAGCCCTGCGACGCGAAGCACGCGACCCCCACGCTCCCGCTGGGGCTGATGCCGCCGCCCGCGCCCGCGCTGGCCTGGATCACCTTCGAGTCGTCGTTGAGGATGGTGCCGGTGGCGGTGACGGGCGAGCCGAGCACGCCGTTCGTGGCCGAGGTGAGCGTGACTGCGAACGTCTCGTCGGTCTCGCATTGCGTGTCCCCGACCACGCTCACCGCGATCGGACCGGTCGTCGAGCCCGCCGGGATGGTGATCGAGGAGTTGAGCGGCTGGTAGTCGTTGTCGGCCACCGTCGCCGTGCCGTCGACGGTCTGATACTGGACGGTCACCGGCTGCGACGAGACCGAGGAGAGTCGCGCGGTGAAGCCGAATGACGTGGTGCCCGAGTTCCCCTCGGCGAGACTGGGCCCCGGATCGATGGTCACCGTCGGGGCCGCTGTCCCGACCCCGGCCCACCACGTGCTCCAGCGGCTCGAGTTGCCGCCGGTGTTGCCGTCGTCCGTGCCGGCACGCGTCTTGGCGTACTCCTGCACCGTCCACAACGTGACATCGTTGGGGTCCACCTCGGCCGAGCTGAAGTCACCCCAGCGGTTGCGACCGGTCGTGGTCGAGAACGTCTTGTGATAGTAGTCCTCGCCCGCGTGGTACACGATCGGGTCGCGCAGCGTGCCGACCCCGTCGGCGGCGAGATGCATGGCGTAGCCCGCGCTCGGATGCTGGGCCGACGAGAAGCGCGAGAATCCGATCATGAAATCGCCGGTCGAGTTCACGGCGATGTGCGGGTAGACGTACCACAGTCCGCCGTTGGTCGCGGTGGCGGTGGGGTCTTCGATGCGGCCTCCCTCCACGAACGCTCCAGCGGGTGTGGTGAGGTGCGTCCATTGCACCCCGGTGTGGGTGAGCCCCGTGGACGGCAAACCCACCGTCTGCGTGTACCAGACCTGGCCGCTGCGGAAGACCGGCGCCGAGCGGATCTGTGAGTCCTGTGTCTCGATCGGGCAAGGCGTCGCGCCGCAGGCACTCGTGCCCGAGTTTGGCAGCGACTGCGGAAGCAGGTTCCCGCTCGGCTGCACCCAGGCCCCACCGGGCCGCGTGAGCGTGCCACCCGCCGTGTAGACGGGCGCCGACGAGGTGCCGGTGATCCGGTCGAGCGTGTAGGTCGCACTCGCGCTGCTCAGGTGCGTGACCACGTACTCGGTGTCCGAGGTCGTCGAGTAGCTGGCGCACGGCGCGCTGCAGAAGTGGGTGCCCGCGGCCTGCGTGAAGAGCGTGCCCGTCCCGGTGCCGGCCCGGGCCTGCGGGTAGTCCACCACCAGCGTGATGCCCCGCTGGAAGGTGCCACCGGCGCTGTAGCGGTTGATCGCGACCACGATCCAGTCCCGGTTGAAGCCCAGATTGGGGAAGTCGATCGAGGCGCCGGTGTTGAACCGATACAGGAACCAGTTCCCGGCCGGGTCGCTGGTCTGGGACACGCCGATCAGGATGTCCGCGCTGCTCTCAAAGGTCTGCATCGCGGCGATCCAGCGATCGTTGTAGGGGTCGTAGACGAGACGTGGATCGGTGAGCGCGTTCAGGGTGGCGCCGGTCGGGGCCCAGAACGTGCCCGTGCCGACGGTGCTGATCGTCGTACCCGTCGCCTTGTCCAAGACGCGGTAGTTGTTGTTGAGACCCTCGAACAACCGGGTCCGCCCCACCGCGCCGTCCACGTCGGGGGGGATGTAGATGTAGCTCGAGTCGACCGCCGGGATGTCGTCGAGCCCCATGAAGCTCACGTCCGGCGACGGCGAGGCGAGCTGGATGCGCAGCGGCTCGGGCGGCGTCGGCGCGGGGACCGGTCCGACTGCGCCGGCTCCGGGCTCGCCCTCCTCCTCGAGCTCCGGGAGCACGCGTGGGCGTACCGGCGGGCGCTTGGTCTGCCCGAGCGCCTCCTGGCGCGCCAACCGCGCCAAATTCACCTGCGCCGAGCCGACCGCGACGATCCGTTGACCGGGCACAGGGGTCCCCCCCGGATCGGCGGGAGACGCGGCCTGGGCTGCCGCGCCGGCACACGTCAGCAACAGCGCAGCCGCGACACCGATCAGACGTTGGAGACCAAGGCTCTTGGCACGGTCATCGCACGGGTGTGACGTCACGGCGCACACAAGGACCTCCTGGGGTTATGGTCCGAAAGCCCGGGAATTATCCGCGGCCGTTTGCCATTCCGGCAAGGGCAATCTGTGTCACGGCGTGCGGTGGCACGAACCCGCGTCACATCCCGCCACGGCGCCGCGGGACACGCTCCGGGTGCGGTACTTGCGTCTTGGCCGGTCCGGATGAGGACGCGCTGGCGGGCACGGCTTCGGTCCGCCCTTCTGCCACGCTGGTGCGAAGCCATGGTCTCGCCACGCGCCGGAGCGCCCGGGTCGAGGTAGTGTCGCCACCATGGCTGCGACGACGGATATCGCCCGGGTCCGCAGTGCAGTGCGCCGAGACGCGGCGTGCCTTTCCCGCGGATCGCGCGCGGCGCTGCTTGCCGTGCTGTCGCTCACGTGTCCCGCGCATGCGCGCGAGGCGAACCCGTCGATCGTGGGCATGTGGTC
>JBIOKD010000386.1:0-2910 GCA_044451485.1 Candidatus Eiseniibacteriota bacterium
AGGGCGCTCCGGATGCCGGTGCGGCGCGCGGGCCGGAGGGCTGCGGGACGGGGAGGTAGCGGGAGCCACGGGCGCACATTTAGAATTATGCGGAGCGTGGGACGGCGCCGCAAGTGGCGTTTGGCGAAGCGCATCGCCGGGGTCCATGCAATCTGCACGAAACGGCCGCCAAACTTGTCGCCGGCGGCGCGGGGGGGCTACAATCCGCCCCGTCACCTGTTCACCACCGTGCACCGCGTCGCCACGCGGCGGTCGCAGCGCCGGTGGAATCGGACGCGATCGTGACGGATCCGACGTCCCAGGGCCGGGATCCCAGCGGCCCCGACCGGCTGCGCAAGGATCCGGCACATGGCCCCCGACCGGCCGTCCACCGACACCCCGCACGACGAGGAGGATCCCACCGGTGCCCGTCTCCGACAGCGTGGTCCTGGCGAAGGACGTCCGGATCTTCCAGCCCGACCTGGTCAACCTGTACGGCTGCACCATCGGCACGGAAACCAAGATCGGCGCGTTCGTCGAGATCCAGAAGAACGCGGTCATCGGAGCCCGGTGCAAGATCTCCTCGCACACGTTCGTCTGCGAAGGCGTGGTGATCGAGGACGAGGTGTTCGTGGGTCACGGCGTCATGTTCATCAACGATCGTTATCCGGCCGCCACCAACCCGGATGGATCGCTCCAAACCGAGGCGGACTGGGCGGTCGAGCCCACCCGGGTCCGGCGCGCCGCGTCCATCGGCTCCAACGCCACGGTGCTCTCGGGAACCGTCATCGGCGAGCGCGCGCTGGTCGGGGCGGGTGCGGTGGTGACGCACGACGTCCCGGACTTCGCGATCGTCGCCGGGGTTCCCGCCCGGGTCATCGGAGACACCCGTGAGCGCCGTTCCTGAGCCCGCACCGGCGGGGACGGCGGTGCGAATTGCCCATCCGGCGCGACCCGGGAGCGGCCCCGCCGCGACCCCGATCGCGCACGATCAGGAAGGCAGCGTCACATGGTGAGCGTAGGCCTCGTCGGTTACGGATACTGGGGACCCAATCTGCTCCGGAACTTCGCCGATCTGCCACGGGTGCGGCTCGCGGCCGTGGCGGATCTCGACCCCAAGCGGCTGGAGACGGTCCAGCGGCGTTTCCCCGGTGTGCGCACCACCACCGACCACCGCGACCTGGTGCGCGACCCGTCGATCGACGCGATCGCGATCGCCACCCCCGTGAACACCCATCACGAGCTCGGTCTGGCGGCGCTCCGCGCCGGCAAGCACCTGTGGCTCGAGAAGCCGATGGCGGAGACCTCCGACCAGGCGCGGGAGCTGGTCGAGGAGGCGGAGAAGCACCAGCGCGTGCTGTTCGTGGACCACACGTTCGTGTACACCGGCGCGATCCGCAAGATGGGGGAGATCATCCGGGGCGGCGACCTGGGACGGGTCCTCTACTACGATTCGATCCGGGTCAACCTGGGTCTGTTCCAGCGCGACGTGAACGTGATCTCCGATCTGGCGGTCCACGACTTCTCGATCCTCGACTTCCTTCTCGGGGAGAGTCCCAGCGCGGTCTCGGCGAGCGGCACGAACCACTTCCCGGGGACACCGGAGAACCTCGCGTACATCACGCTCTTCTACGACTCGGGCACCATCGCCCACGTCAACGTGAGCTGGCTCGCCCCGGTCAAGGTGCGGCAGATCCTGATCGGCGGCAGCAAGAAGATGATCACCTACGACGACATGGAATCGAGCGAGAAGGTCAAGGTGTACGACAAGGGTGTGAGCTTCACCGACGATCCGGAGAAGATCCAGGAGATGCGCGTGGGGTATCGCACCGGGGACATGTGGGCGCCCAAGCTGGACGCGTCCGAGGCGCTGCGTATCGCGGGTGACCACTTCATCGATTGCATCGAGCGCGGCGAGGCGCCGCGCACGGACGGCCGGCTGGGGGTCCGGGTGGTGGAGCTGATCGAGGCGGCCACCAGCTCGATGCGGGGACGCGGCGAAGCCGTGCAGGTTCGACGCCAGGAGACCAAAGCGTGATTCCATTCGTGGATCTGAAGGCCCAATACCAGGGAATCAAACAGGAGATCCACGACGCGATCGACGGCGTCCTGGAGTCCTGCCAGTTCACGCTTGGCAGCGAGGTGGCCGCCTTCGAGCGCGAGTTCGCGGCGTACAGCGGCGCCCGTCACGGGATCGGCGTCAACAGCGGCACCAGCGCGCTGCACCTGGCGCTGCTCGCGGGCGGGGTCGGTCGCGGCGACGAGGTGATCACCGTCCCCTTCACGTTCATGGCGACGGTCTCGGCGATCGACTACACCGGGGCGAAGGCGGTGTTCGTGGACATCGACCCGGTGAGCTTCACGATGGACCCCGCCGCGGTCGAGGCGGCCATCACCCCACGAACCAAGGCCATCATCCCGGTGCACCTGTACGGCCAGCCGGCCGACATGGACCCGATCGTCGCGATCGCCCGCAAGCACGGGCTGATCGTCATCGAGGACGCCGCGCAGGCCCACGGCTCGGAGTATCGTGGCCGCCGGGTGGGCAGCCTCGCCGACATGGCGTGCTTCAGCTTCTATCCCGGAAAGAATCTCGGGGCCTATGGCGAGGGCGGGATGGTCGTGACCGACCGGCCCGAGTTCGACCGCACGCTGCGGATGCTGAGGGACTGGGGCGCCGAGAAGAAGTACCAGCACGTGATGAAGGGCTACAACTACCGCATGGAGGGCATCCAGGGCGCCGTGCTCCGGGTCAAGCTCCGTCATCTGGACGACTGGACCCGTGGCCGTCGGGCGGCGGCGGCGATGTACGACGAGATGCTGGCCGGTTCGGGGGTCGCCACCCCGAAGGCGATGCCGTACGGCCATCACGTCTATCACATCTACGCGGTGCGCACGCCGAACCGTCAAGCCTGGCAGGAGACGCTCCAG
>JBIOKD010000387.1:0-2907 GCA_044451485.1 Candidatus Eiseniibacteriota bacterium
GCCGAGTCCGCGGTGGCGGCGGGGGTGTATCCCCAGGCGTGCAGATGCCAGTCCCCGTAGGAGTGGAACGACAGCCCCGTGACCGGCTCGAGCGCGATTACCGCGTCGCGCTGGATCTGGGTCTCGGGCTCGGAGAACGCGGACGGGCCGCGATAGTCCTCCGCCGAGAAGCTTCCATTCGACCCGCTGGCGAGCCCCCACTGGAAGCCGTAGTTCCGGTTGATGTCCACGCCGTCGTTGCTGGTGAGGATGTTGTTGCTGTCGTTGTCACGCGCGTTCTTGCGCCAGAAGGCGAACGTCCCCGTGAGCACGAACAGACTCTCGTTGATGGCGTAGCCGTCGGGATTCACCACCGGGCAGATCACGATGCGCCGCTGCTCGAGCAGCTCCCGCGCCACCGGATCGGAGGGGTAGCGCAGCAACAGGTCGTCCACCCACCAGAAGAGCGCCTGCATGCCCTCGGGCTCGCGCGCGTGGGTGAGCGCGGTCATGAACACCACGGGACGCGGGTCGGGTCCGCCCACCCACGGCTTGCCGAGGGTCAGCGCCCAGACCGGACGATGCCGACGGGTGAATCCCAGCGTGTCGACCTTGTCGGCGACCAGATCACGCGTGTCGCTCGCCACCAGGTCGTCCAGCTTCATCTTCACCTCGGCGTTGGTCCAGAACCCGCCCAGGCTGCCCGATCCGAACGGCGGCAGCACCTCGGTGCGCACGATGCCGTCGGGCCGGGCGGCGCTTCGCACCGGTCGTCCGGCCGGGATCGGGCGCGCCGCGAGCTCGGTCCGGGTGCGTCGCGCGGCGGTCGCGCCCGGATCGGGGTCCATCAGCTCCCAGGACGCTCCGAGCGAGGCGAGGATCGCGTCGTCGGCGTCCGTGGCCAGCAGCAGACAGCCGCCACCGCGCACCGACACCACGTCGAGCCCGGCGTCCACCAGTCGTTGCGCGGTGATGCCGCCGGCGAGCGGGACCCGCACGAGACGGACGCCCGAGGCGGCGGCCGGACCGGGCCCCGACGCGAGTGCCACGAGCGCCAGCACCGCCGGCCAGACACGAAGCGCGCCGGCACGCGAGGCGGATCGAGGGGTCATGATGGTCTCCGGCGCGGCGGTCTCAGCGCTTCAGCAGGCGGGCGAGGAACGCGTACGCCGTGTCGCGCGCGGCCCCGTACGGCAGCGGCCGATCGGTGCCCGACAGGTCGCGGATCTCGGCCGGCTGTCGCGCCTGCGCGAGCGCGTACACGAACGCCTGGGCCTGCGCCGCCGGCACCAGCGGGTCACCGTTGCCGCACTCCACCATGAGCGGCGCGTTCAGCACCGGCGGCAGCGATGCGGGCGATCGCTGCCGCCAGGCGGCGCTGTCGGGACCCGCCTCGCGCGAGAACGCGTCCCCCAGTGTCTTCGACGCACGCGCCACCGCCTCGAGATCGTACATCCCGCGGATCGCTACCGCGGCCGCCAGATCGTGACGCGTCATCGCCAGTCGGGCGGCGAGCGTGCCGCCGCGCTCCATGCCCCAGACCGCGACACGCGTGCTGTCGACCCCGGGCATGTGTCTGAGCAGCGCCAGCGCGTCCTCGACCGCGCGTTGCGTGTCGGGGCCCATCAGGTCCGGCTCGCCACCCGACCGACCGTAGCCCGGTTGCGACACCGCCATCACGTTGTAGCCCGTGTCGGTGATCTCCTTGGCGAGCGGCAGGAGATTGCGTGCGTGGCTCTGATCGCCGTGGACCAGCAGCACCGCCGGCACGGACGCGGCGCCACCCATCGCGCGGGCGTAGTAGTACTCGATGTCGAGCCGGCCCGAGTGGAGCACTTTGGACGGGCACAGCTCGGCGAACGGCGCCGGCAGCATCTCGACCGTGTCGGCCACCATGAACCGCTCGCCCGTCTGCGCATGGCTGTAGTAGCGGAGCACGAGACGCGCGTGCTCGTAGAGCGCGGTGTACTGGAAGGCGAGGCTCGCGCTGTCACCGGTGCCGAGTGACGGCAGCTGGCGCTGCACGAAGCCGATGGGCACGAAACGGGAGCGCGGACCGTGGGTGACACCCGGACCGAGGTCGGTGGCCTCGGCGGTGAGGCTGTCGGTGTAGAGACCCATCCCGGTGGGGTTGCGGAACTGCACACCGACCGACCAGCGGAACTCGGTGGTGGCGGTGAGCTGGGTCTCGCGGATGAGGATCTGCGGCTGCGGCCTCCGGGGCGGCGCGGCGCCGGCAAGCGAGACCAGCGTGGCGAGGCAGGCGAGGACGACGAAGGGGCGATGACGGCGCAACCGGGGGCCTCCGTGACGGGTCGAACGAAGGGCGGATGACGGGCGCGGTGCCCCATCCGGGGGAGCGGTGGCCCCTATGCTAGCATGGCGAACGGCGATGCGAGGCGATGGCATCGGGCACCGGCGATCGAGCGCGACCCACGCGTGGCCGGTGCCGGCGATCGCGGGCCGCGCGTCTCCCCCCGCCACCCGGAGCCCATGAGCGAGGCACATCCACCGCTGGTCTGGTTGTTCGACGTGGACGGCACGCTCATCGTCACCGACGGCGCCGCGCGTGAGGCCTTTTCGCTCGGATTCCGCGACACCACCGGGACCGCCGACGACATGTCGCGCGTGGCCTTCGGCGGGCGCACCGACCCGCTCATCCTGGACGAGTTGTTGGCGCTGCACGGACTGGTCTGGGACGAGCCCACCCGGGCGCGGTTCTGGCGGGCGACCCATGCGCACATGGAGTCCCTGCTCGCCAAGGGCCGCGGTCGGGTGTTGCCGGGCGTGCTGGCGACGCTCGACGCGCTCGACGCCGAGCCGGCCTGGACGCCGGCGCTGCTGACCGGGAACAGCGCCGAGATGGCCCGGATCAAGCTCGGACACTACCGGCTCGCCGGACGGTTCCGCTTCGGCGCGTTCGGGAAC
>JBIOKD010000388.1:0-2904 GCA_044451485.1 Candidatus Eiseniibacteriota bacterium
CTGGCGGAAGAACCGGCGCCCCAACGGTGACGGAACGTTCGGGGTCGACTTGAACCGCAACTATCCGGAATTCTGGGGTTTCGACAACGCGGGCTCGAGCGCCTCCACCGGCGACGAGACCTATCGCGGGCCGGGGCCGGCGTCCGAGCCGGAGACCAAGGCGATCATCGCCTTCCATGCGGCCCATCCGCCCGTCGTGAGCATTTCCTATCACACCTACAGCGGGCTGGTGCTCTACCCGTACGGCTTTCAGCCGGGTGCGCTCGCTCCGGATCTCCCGATTTTCCAGGCCCTGGCCGGGACCGACCTCGCTCCGGCGGTGCACGACAGCGTGCCGGACACGTTCCACCCGTACTACCATCCGGGACCGGGGTGGAATCTTTATCCCACCAACGGCGAGTACACCGACTGGGCCTACCGCGCCAACCGGACGATCGCGTTCACCACCGAGCTGACCAGTGGGTGCTGCACCCCGGATTCGAGCCTGTACTACGGCTTCGTTTTCCCCGACGATTCCGCGCTGGTTGAGCGCGTGTTCCGCGACAATCTCCCGTTTGCCCTGGCCCTCATCGGTGCGGCGGGCAATCCCGGTCTCGCGGTCGGTCCTACCGGGACCGGGCCGACGCCGCCGCGGATCGAATCGATCTGGCCCGAGGCCCGGGTGAGCCTGCCGGTGGCCGGACCGACGCCGTTCACCGTGAGCGTGCGCACCGCGACGGGCGCGGTGCTGGCGCGCTCACTCCAGGCCGACTCGCTGGCCGTCGGCACGGTGCGGGCGTTGTGGCGCTCGGACCTCGGCGCCGATCAGGCCCGCGCGCTCCTGGTGGAGGGCACGGGACTCGAGGGCGAGCTGCTGACGATCGCTGGAGCGGAAGACGGCGATCTCGGGTGGCAGGGATGGACCCGCTCGAACGACGCACGCGTGGGATCGTGGTCGTGGGGGACCGGTACGACCGACACGCTCACCGGGCCGATCGTGAACCTCGCGAGGCGTTCGCGGATCTGGCTGCAGTTCTGGACCAAACACCGCGGCTCGACGTTTTCGCCGGAGCAGCATGGACTGGTGCAGGTGTCGGGGGATAGTGGCGCGACGTGGGCGACGGTTGCCGATGTCGTCGGGGACGGCCCCGCGTGGTATCCCGTCCGCGTCGATGTGCCGGCGCTCGCCGGGATGCGTGGGGCCCGCGTCCGGTTCGTCTCGGTCGGATTCACGTGGTGGGTGGATGCCGTCGGATTGGCAAGCGATTCGACCGGCGCATTCGCGGCGTTGCCCCCGGTGGCGGCGCTCGAGGTCTCCGAGAATCCGGTCCATGGCTCACAGGTCGTGATGTCGTGGCCCGCCGGGACGGGGGCACCGGTCATCGGCGTCTACACCTTCACCGGCGAGCGGCTCCTCTCGGTGACGTTGTCACCCGGGTCCACCGAATACGCCTGGGATCTGACGGCTGGGTCACGGCGCGTGGTGAACGGCGCCTATCTCGTGGTGCTGCAGCTCGACGGCCAGGTGTCGCGCCGGCGCCTGTTCGTGACGCGATGAGCGCCCTCGGCGTCGGTGTCGATCTGGTGGAGGTCGCGCGCGTCCGGCGCATGCTGGCGGAGAAGGGCGCCCACGTCTTCGATCGCCTGCTCACGCCGGGCGAAGCGAGCTATTGCCGCTCCAAGGCCGACCCGTCCGAGAGCGTCGCCGTGCGTCTGGCGGCCAAGGAGGCCGTCTACAAGGCGTTGCAAGGCGCCCCGGCGGCACGCGGGATCGGCTGGCGCGAGATCGAAGTGGTGCGCACTGAAGACGGACGGCCCGAGGTGCGCTTGGTGGGGCTGGCCCAGCGGGTGGCCAACGAGCGCGGCGTGCGACAGGTGATGGTGTCGCTGTCTCACACGCACGAAGCGGCCATCGCCATCGCGCTGCTCGAGTCATAGAGGAATCCTCGGTTGCGCTGACTTCGGGGCTTGTCTAGAATTCGGGGCACCCTTTCTGAGAACGATTCTCATCTTCCGTAACGCCTTCCGCAGCTTCACCTTCATCGTCTTTCTCGCCGCACCACTCGCAGGCCAGGCGGGCGATTCGACCACGGTCGCCCGGCGCATCGCCGCCGCGGCCGCGCTCGCGGTGAAGGAATACGCCCTCGGCGTGCCCGCAGCGGGCGGCATCGTGACCGACAGCGAAGAGCTGAAGGAGGCGCGCCTCTTCCTCGATCAGGGTCGCCTGGCCGTTCCGGGGCTCCCGGTGGGCCTGCGTCTGGTCACGGACAGCGCGCTCGTCGCCATGCGGGGACTGATGGACCGCGCCGCCCCACCGGCGGAGGTCGGACCTCTCGCCGCCGCCTTAAGCGATCGGTTGGCCCGTGCGTTGGGGGAGGGGGTCGTACCGACACCACCCGGCCCGCAATCGCTGTCGCGTGGCGCCGCGGTATTCCAGGCGTCGTGCGCTTCCTGCCACGGACCTTCCGGACGCGGCGACGGTCCCAGTGCTCGCGGTCTCTCTCCACCTCCCGCCAACCTCGCCGACCCGCAGGTGATGGGCGCCAAGTCGCGCGTGGACCTCTACCGGCAGTTGCTCCTGGGCGTCGCGGGAACGGCGATGCCCGCGTTCGAGCGCACCCTGCCTGACAGTGATCGGTGGGACGTGGCCGCCTACGTGCTGACGCTGCAGTCCGGCGGGTCGAGCGACGCCGCGGTATTCGCGGCGGTGCGGCGGCAGGTCGATTCCGCGGTCGCGGCGCGCTCGAGCGCGCTGGCGTTCGACGCGTACATGACGTTCGAAGGGGTGGAGGCCACCGTCCGGGCCAAGCAGCCAGGGCTGGCCACCCGCCTCGAGGACGAATTCTCCCGGCTGCGCGAACGGGCGCCGGCGGCGACCCCGGCGGAGCTCGAGACGCTGCACCAGTCGTTGCTGGGCAATCTCGA
>JBIOKD010000389.1:0-2903 GCA_044451485.1 Candidatus Eiseniibacteriota bacterium
GCGGTCCAGAAGAGCGGCTTCTCGCCGGCGCGATCACGCGCCAGCACCAGTCGGTGCGCCCGGGCGTCCCACAACGCCGCCGCGAACATGCCGTCGAGCTTCTCGGGGAAGCCCGTCCCGTGCTCCTCGTAGAGATGCGGCACCAGCGCGGTGTCGGGTCCCGGCTCGATCCGGTGCCCACGCGTCTCGAGCGCTGCGCTGAGATCGGCGTGGTTGTAGATCTCGCCGTTGGTGACCGAGTGGATGCGTCCGTCCTCGCTGGCGTACGCGCTGGCCGGGGCGCTCGGCACCACGATCGCGAGACGCGTGATCCCGATGCTCACCCCGTCGCCGTGCCACATCGCGAAGCCGTCCGGTCCGCGATGACGCATCCGGCGGAGCATCCCCTCGACCAGGGTCGCGCGCTGCTCGGGCGCCAGATCGGGGGCTATGAGCCCGGCGATGCCACACATGGTTCGCGGGTGCTCCTCTGGATGGGGTGCCCCGGCGTCGCCGGGGTCACACGCGGGATCTAGGGGACGGCGGGGCCGCCCCGGGACGATGATGTCGCATCCCTGCGGAACGCGACGAAACGGCGGTCGCGGAAGAACTCGACGAAGCCGGCGGGTGCGGCGGCGTCGGCCATCACGGAGAGTACCACCACGTCGGCTCCACCCGCCGGGGTCACGGCCAGCGCCGTCCATTGACCACGCCGCGCCAGCGTCTCGCGGTAGCGCGTCTGGTACTCGCTGGTGGTCTCGTGTCCATCGGCGCTCACCAATGTCGCGACACGGCCGAGCAGGAAGTCCGTGCCGGGACTATAGCAGGACTCGTAACGCACCGCGGCGCCGGGGCCGACCGCCTCGATCGCGCGCGCGAGCGGCGCGCCGGATTGGCCGCCGGCGACGCCGAAAAGCGTTCCCGCGGCGGCGAGGAGCAGCACCGGGGTGAACAGCAGCGCGCCCACGAACGCGCTGCGCTGGCGACCCAGCGTGGACATGACCGAGCGGAACACGACGTAGGCGAAGCAGCCGGCCACCACCTTGGCGGCGGTCGCCGCCGACGCATCGAGCGCCGGCTTCACGCGCTCCAGCAACCCGCCCCAGCCCGCCGCCGCGGCCACGAGCGCGAGCGCGCCGTAGACGACCGCCAGCCCCCACGCGCCGCGTTTGGCGCGCGCCGGATCGCTCCACGCCTCCGCCGCGGCGTAGGCGAGCATGGGGAGACACGGCAACAGATACGTGACGAGCTTCGAATGCGACACGGTGAAGAAGAGCAACGCGAATGCCACGAACCCGAGCCCGGCGCGGGATTCGCGTGACACGTTCCGCGACCACGGTGTCCCCAGGGACCACGGCAGCGCGCCCGCGATCACCACCACCGGCGCGAACCAGAACGGCTGCTGGCGGTGGAACGTGTTCGTGGTCATGCGCCCCAGGGACTCCTCGAGGAACGCGTAGCGCGGGTACTCGGGAAAGCGCCGGGTGGCGAGCGCGAACCAGCCGCCCGCGAGGCCGAGCAACATGAGCCATCCGGGCCACCACGCGAGCCAGACGAGCGGCGAGCGGGAGCGGGTGAAGAGCGCCGCGCCGAGACTGCCACCGATCGCCCACGCCAGCATCACCGGGCCCTTGACCAGGATGCCGGCGGTGAGTGCGGCGAACATCAGGGTGCGGCGGAGAGCGCGAGCGGAAGCGGCGTCGCCGGTCGCCTCCTGCGGCCCGACCGGTGTGCCGTCGGGGAGCGTCTCGGGCGCCAGCTCGTCCAGTTCCGACAACATCCCGAGCCACACCACGGCGACGCACAGGGCGAGCAGCATGTCGAAGATGACGTAAGCCGAGAGCACCGCGAACAACGGGGCGGTGTAGAGGAGACCCGCCGCGCGCAGCGCGAAACCGTCGCCGCCGAAACGCTGGCCGCGACGCACCACCAGCGCGAGCAGCACCGCCGCCGCGACCGCGGCCGGCGCGCGTGGCACCCACGGCTCGTTGCCGAACAGCTTGAGCCCGGCCGAGGCGAGCCAGTAGAGCGCCGGTGGCTTGTCCAGATAGGGCATGCCGGCGAGATGCGGCACGATCACGTCGCCGTCCACCGCCATCTCGCGGGCCACCTCGGCGTTGCGGCCCTCGTCGGGGTCGAGCAACGGATAGGCGTTGGCGAGCAGCAGCGACAGCATCAACGCCGCGAGTGCGACCATCAGCGGCAGGTGGGGGCGGGTCGGTCGGGCGTTCATGATCGGCGCGGCCCGGGTGCCGGACCGAATCGGCAGCATAGCGCGCAGCCTCCCGGCTCCGGAAACGACGCGGCCCCGGCGTGGGCCGGGGGCCCCCTCGTGGCGCGTGCTCGGGCGCGAGGCTAGCGGACCAGCGCCACGCGTGCGATCGCGCGTCCGGCGCCTTGAGACAGGCGCACCAGATACATCCCCGCCGGCAGCGCGTCGAGACCATCGAGGCGCAGCACGCGCTCGCCGCCGGCGCCGGTTTCGAGCGCCTCGCTCCGCACGCGCCGCCCCGCGACGTCGATGAGCTCGAGCGTAGCCGGCACGTTCGCCCGCAGCGCGAACCGCACCGTGAGCGCATCGCGCGCCGGGTTGGGGGCCAGGCTCTCGAGCGCGAAGCGTGCCTGCCGCGGCACCGCGAGCGTCACCTCACCGGCGGTGAGGTGCGTGCCGTTCGCGGTCCATGACAGCCGGTAACCGAGCGAGGCGGCGCCGGCCGGCACCGGATCGGCGAATGAGACGTCCCCGCGGCCGTCCGAGAAGGCTTCGCCGATCGGCGCCCACGGGCCGGCGTCGACACGACGTTCGATGGTGAAGCGCACCCCGGCGGCGGCGCTCGCCAGCCACGTGAGATGCGCGGTACCGGCGTCGATCGAGGCCGCCGCGAGCGAGGCGAGTGTCGCCACCACCCCCGACGGCCCCACGC
>JBIOKD010000390.1:0-2872 GCA_044451485.1 Candidatus Eiseniibacteriota bacterium
CGCGCGCACGTCGGTGGCCCAGACCTTGGCCCCCGGATGCGAGTCCGGGTACTCGCGTGCGAGCTGCCCGCCGATCGACGCCACCTCGGCGTTCGCCTGGGGGAGCGTCACCCCCGGCTTGAGCAGGGCGATGACGGACAGGTAGCGGCTGTCGCGGGTGTCCTCCTTGGGATCGAACGGCGCGGGGATGAAGAAGTCCGCGGTCTCCGGGACGCGGAACTCGGGGGGTGCGACACCGACGATGGTGCGCACCCGGCCGTTCATTCGCAGCGTCCGGCCCAGCACCGCCGGATCGGCGTGGAAGCGTTCGGTCCAGATCTTGTGGCTCAGGATGATCGCGCCGTAGCAGCGCGGAATCTCCTCCTCTTCGGGCAGGAACTCGCGGCCGAGGGTCGGCGCGGCCTGCTGGGCGCGCATCAGACCGGAGGTGATGCCGGTGGCGTCGAAGCGCTCCGGCTCGCGGCCGAGCGTGATGTAGGCCATGCTCCCGTACCACGCCCCGATCGCCTCGAACGAGCGTGCCCGCGTGCGCAGATCCCGGAAATCGGCGTACGAGAAGTTGTCGAAGCGCTCGTCCGCGCTGGTCGCGAACTTGTCGTACATGTAGATCCGGACGTTCTTGCCGGCATCCATGTACGGCATCGGTCGCATGAGGAGGCTGTCCACCATGTTGAAGACCATGGTGTTGGCCCCGATCCCGAGCGCCATCACCAGCACCACCACCGCGGTGAATCCGGGGGTGCGCATGAGACCACGCCAGCCGATGCGCAGGTCCTGGAGGAGGGTCGACATCACTCCGCCTCCTTCTCGCTCACCACCCGGCCGTCGAACAGGTGCACCGACCGCCCGGCGTAGCGGGCGAAGCGCGGATCGTGGGTGACCATGCAGATGGTGGAGCCGGAGCGGTGCAGCTCGCGCAACAGCTCCATCACCGCCTCGCCGTTCTTGGAGTCGAGGTTCCCGGTCGGCTCGTCGGCGAGCAGGATGAGCGGGTCCCCGGCCAGGGCCCGCGCCACCGCGACACGCTGCTGCTGGCCGCCGGAGAGCTGGCTCGGCAGGTGATTCACGCGGTGAGTCATGCTCACGCGCTCGAGCGCGTCCGACACGCGGCGGCGGCGCTCGTCGGTGGGCGTGCCGCGATAGGTCAGTGGCAGCTCGACGTTCTCGCCCACGGTGAGGTCGCCGATCAGGTTGAAGCTCTGGAAGATGAACCCGATCTGCCGGTTCCGGACGTGGGCCCGCTCGGTGGGTTGCAGCTCGTGTACCGGCCGGCCATCGAGCCAGTACGAGCGCGAGGTGGGCGAATCGAGGAGCCCCAGGATCGACAGCAGCGTGGTCTTGCCACAACCCGATGGCCCGGTGATCGAGACGTACTCGCCCTTGCGGATCGCCAGGTGAACACCCGCGAGCGCGTGGGTCTCGACCTCCTCGGTGGTGAACACCTTGGTCACCTCCTCGAGACGCAGCAGCGGCGCCCCGTCGGCGGTGTGGCCGGGCGCTGCGGCGGTGGCGGGCTTCACGGTCCGATCGTTCGTGGTCACGGTCATGGCACTCTCTCCTGGTCGGTGGGTCGCGGCCGTCAACGGATCCGCACGCGGTCGTTGTCTTCGTAACGGGACATGTCGGAAAGGATCACACGGTCGCCGGGCTTGAGCCCCGCCAGCACCTCGACCGCGTTGAAGGAGGCGCGTCCGAGACGCACCGGCACGCGGACCGCCGCGTGACCGCCGGGCTCGAGACGGAACAAACGGGTGTCGGTCTCGCTCGCGCCGCTGGCGGGCCGGCCGACCGACAGCACGTCGGAGAGCCGCTCGAGCTGGATCGTGCCGTCGACACCCAGATCCGGACGCGCGCCACGCGGTAGCGGCTCGGTGAAGGTGATGTCCACCGCGACGCTGCCGTTCTCGGACCCCGGGTCCACGCGGCTCACGTGGCCGTTCGCCGTGCCGTTGCGGGTGTCGACGACCGCGTCGAGCCCGATCGTCACGTCGCGTGCCTGGGTCTCGGGGATCTGCAGCACCGCCTTGAGATGACCGGGCGAGACGACACGCGCCAGACGCTGGCCGGAGAGCACCCACTGACCGGGCTCGAGCGACAGCTCCTGCACCACGCCCGTGAGCCCGGCCCGCACCTGCATCGAGGCCACCCGCTCGCCCTGGAAGCGGGCGATGGCGCGCAGCCGCTCGACGTCGGCCTGACGCAGCTCGATCTGGGCCTGGAACGACTCGTTGGCCACCTCGACGCGGCGTGTCTCGGCGGTGTGACGCTCCTGGGCCTCGGTGAGCTGGTCGTGGGCGCGATCCACGTCCATCTGCGAGTTGAGACCGTCCTTGGCCAGCCGCTCGGCCACCGCCAGTCCGCGCTCGGCCTCGCGCAGCGCGGTCCGCGAGCTGGCCAGCGAGACTTCCTCGGCCAGCTTGGCGTTCTCGAGGCTGGCCCGCGCGCTGGCGAGGTCGGCCTCCGCCAGCTTGAGCTGGCGCTCGGCGTCCAGCGCCTCGAGCTGGACGTCGGGATTGCTGAGCATCAGCAGAACGGTGTTCGCGTCGACCGTCGCCCCCGGACGCTCGAGCACCTTCTCGACGCGACCGGCGGTGAGCGCCGAGACGTACCGCTGGTCCTCGGGCACCAGCGTCCCGCTGCCGTGCACCTCGCGCACCATCGGGCCGCGGTGGACGGTGTCCACCAGCAGCGTGGCGCCCTCGACCTGCGGCACCGCGGTGCCGAGACGCGAGAGCCCCAGGGTGGCTCCGAGCACGACGATCACCGCGCCGCCGATGATCAGCGGGCGATGTGAGCGGCGCGCGGTCTTGACGCGTGGGACGTCCAGGACGACCTCCATAGACGGGTGGACCCATCCGAGCCATATAGAAGA
>JBIOKD010000391.1:0-2868 GCA_044451485.1 Candidatus Eiseniibacteriota bacterium
ATGCCACCGCTGCCGTGCATCGCGCGAGCTTCGGCAATCGCCACGACCGCAACGTCTTGTGGGCCATCGCGAAGCGCGAAATTGCAGCCCGCATCACGATTGCGCCGCGGAACGTTGCCGATTTGAACGCAGGCTGCAACTCGATGTTGTCGAACGCGTTGCGGCGACGCACGGACTGTCCGCTCTGGGCCCCGGATCCGGCCCGGTTGTGCCTCCCGGCCCATGGATCGGGGCTGGGGGCCCGATCGGCGCGAGTCCGGCACTCCGCCGTTCCGGTCGGATGTCGCCGCCCGTTCCGTCGTAGCCGACCCGCGTCCGCTCGTCGTGGCTCCGCACTCGTCGGGCGTCGCGGCCGCGCTCGTGAGCCGGCCCGTTGCCGAGCCGCGAGGCCGCCCCTAATCTGCCCATCTCTCCCGCCCGAGCCCGGGCGCGAACCCCTTGCCAGGAGTCCCGCGATGCCTTCGCCGAACCGCCGCGGTCCCGCTTCCCGGTCCTGCTTCCGCTCCGTCGTTCGCCCGCTCCTGGCGTCGCTCGCCGTGTTCGCCGGAGTGGTCACGCTGGCACCCGACGCGCGCGCGGTCACGCCACGCGTGCACGCCATCGTCGGCGCGCGCATCGTCACCGCGCCCGGGCAGGTGATCCCACGCGGCACCATCGTGATCCGCGACGGGGTGATCACCGCGGTCGGCGCCGACGTCCCGGTGCCCGCCGACGCGCGCATCTGGAAGGGCGACAGCCTCACGGTCTATCCCGGCTTGATCGACGCGTACGTGCCGCTGCCGGAATCGCAGGGCCGGCCCGAGGGACCGGCGGCGGCGTGGCGCGGGCGTCCGACACCCGAGACCGCGCCGGGTCGCGGCGCCGCCAACACGCTCGCCTCGGTGACCCCCGAGGTGCGCGTCGCCACCCAGCTCCCACTGGCGGGTGATCTGCGCGAGTCGCTGCGCAAGAGCGGCTTCGCGGTCGCGCACGTGGTGCCACGCACCGGTGTGTTCCGTGGGCAGAGCGCGGTGGTCGGGCTCGGCGACGGCGACGCGAACCGCGTCGTGACCCGGTCGGACGCGGCGCAGATCGTGGCCATCGAGCCGTGGCGGGGCGGGTATCCGGCCTCGCTGATGGGTGCCATCGCGGTCATCCGCCAGACCTTCCTCGACGCGCGCTGGTACCGCGACGCGCGCACCGCCTACGCGCGCGATCCGAAGATCCAGCGGCCCGAGACCAACCTGTCGTGGGAGGCGCTGCAGGCGCCGATCGCGCGTCTTCAGCCGGTGTGGTTCCTGGCCGGTGACATGCTCGAGGTGCTGCGTGCCGCGTCGCTGGCCAGGGAGGCGAACCTCGACTACGTCACGGTGGGTGGCGGCGACGAGTACAAGCGCATCGCCGAGATCGCGGCCACCCGCGGCGCGCTGGTGATCCCGGTCAACTTCCCCGACACGCCCGACGTGAGCGATCCCGACCAGACGCTCGAGGTGACCACCGAGCAGCTGCGCGCGTGGGATCAGGCGCCGGGCAATCTCGCGATCGTGGCCAGACACGGCGTGCCGTTCGCGGTCACCGCCAATGGTCTCAAGGACCCGACCGCGCTGCGTGCCAACATGGCGAAGGCGATCCGGCGCGGGCTCGACCCGGCGCGGGCGCTGGCCTCGCTCACCACCGAACCGGCGCGTCTGCTCGGGCTCGGCGACCGGCTCGGCACCATCGCGCCCGGTCACATCGCCGATCTCACCGTGACCCGCGGCGAGCTGTTCTCCGACGACGGCGTGGTGCGTGAGGTGTGGGTGGACGGGGATCGTTACGAGGCCACCAAGGACGCCACCACGCCGAAGGGGCGCTGGATCGTGCCGTCCGACCGCGGCATGGACACTCTGCTCGTGTCGGTCGACAAGGACACCACGGTGCGGGTGCTGGTCGGTGCCGACACGCTCAAGGCGGCCGGAGTGCGTCTCGAGGAGAACCGGCTCCGCTTCACCGTGGACAGCCCGAAGGTGGGCGGGCGGTGGGAGACGGACGTCACCGCCGCCAACGACGCGCTCATCGGTGTCGCGGTCTCGGCGGCGGGCGAGCGTCAGCCGGTGGCGGGTCGTGTGGTCCCCGACAAGCCGAAGGAGAAGCCGAAGCCCGACGTGCCGATCGAGACCCCGGCGGTGATGGGCAACAGCGAGGCGTGGCGCATGGCGCCACCGGCCCAGCCGCCGGCGGTGATCGTCCGTCACGCCACCATCTGGACCGCGGGGCCACAGGGCACGCTCACCGACGCCGATCTGCTGGTGCGCGGCGGACGGATCGCGGCGATCGGGAAGAACCTCGCGGCACCCGGCAACGCGGTGGTGATCGACGCCACCGGCAAGCAGGTCTCCCCGGGCGTCATCGACGAGCACAGCCACGCCGCGATCCTGGGCGACGTCAACGAATGCACCAACAACGTCACCTGCGAGGTGCGTATCCGCGACGTGGTGAACTCCGAAAGTCCGAACATCTATCGCCAGCTCGCCGGCGGCACCACGATCATGCACCTGCTCCACGGCTCGTGTAACTCGATCGGTGGGCAGTGCCAGGCGATCAAGAACAAGTGGGGCGCGTCACCCGACCAGCTCATCATCGAGAACATGCCGGGCACGGTGAAGTTCGCGCTGGGCGAGAACCCCAAGCAGTCGAACTGGGGCAACGACGCCACCGACCGCTATCCGAAGTCGCGGGCCGGGGTGGAGCAGAGCATCCGCGACGCCTTCACACGCGGACGCGACTACCAGGCGAAGTGGGCGGAGTGGAACAAGACCCACAAGGGTCTGCCGCCACGCCGCGACCTGCAGCTCGACGCGATCGCCGAGATCCTCGACGGCAAGCGCTTCATCCACGTGCACTCGTACC
>JBIOKD010000392.1:0-2866 GCA_044451485.1 Candidatus Eiseniibacteriota bacterium
CACGCCCAGGCGGCGATGACGCTCACCGATTCGGGCGGGCTTCAGGAGGAGGCCTGCACGCTGTGGGTCCCGTGTGTCACGCTACGTGACAACACCGAGCGCCCGGAGTCGATCGAAGTGGGCGCCAACGTGCTGGTGGGCGCCGATCCGACGGCGATCGCGGAGGGCGCGCGCCGGATGGCGTCGCGCGCCCGCGACTGGCCGAACCCGTTCGGCGACGGCCGGAGCGGCGAGCGCATCGTGGACCACCTGCTCGCGCGCGGCTGACGTGGGTGCCGGAGCGAAGACCCCGGCCCCGGATCCTCCGCGCGGGCGCTGGCTGGCGCCGGCCGACGACGACACCGGCACCGGCATCGTGGCGGTGCTGTTCGTCGTCCTGATCGTGCGTTTCTGGGGGCTCGGCTGGCAGAGCGTCTCGACCCGCGAGGCCATCGTCTGGACCGCGGCGCGGCTACCATTCCACGCCCTGATCGAATTCTGCGCCCGCCGGCATGCAGGGCCACCGCTCTTCCACCTCCTCACCGGCTGGGCGCTGCGGGTCGGCGACGACGAGACCCGCCTACGGCTCCTCCCGGTGCTGGCCTCGGCGGCGCTGGTGTGGGTGACCTACCGCCTCGCGCGGCTCGGCGCCGACCGCCGCACCTCGACCATCGCCGCGGCGCTGCTTGCGCTCTCCCCAGGCCAGATCCTCCACGCCCAGGACGCGAGCCCGGCGTCGCTCGCGGCGTTGTGGACGGCGCTAGCGCTGCTGTTGTTCGCGCGCGCGGTGCTGTTCGAGCGCGATCACGCCTGGCGGCCCTTCGTGCTGGTCTCGACGCTCGGGTGGTGGACCCCGGGCGCCTTCTGGCTTGGGGTCGGCGTGCAGACCGCGGTGATCCTGATCACGCCGGCCGGCCGCCGCCGTCTCAAGCCGTGGCTGATCGCGACGGCCGCGGCCGCGGCGTCGGTCGTTCCGTGGCTCGTCCTGTCACGGCTTGGGTCGGCTCCCGGCCCGGGCCACGCGTCCGTGACCGTGGTGACGCGCCACGACGCGTTCCATTTGTTGCGCGCCGTGTTCCTGTCTCCGATCCCGCTGGTAACCCCGCTGCCCACCGCCCACCTGCCGGGTCTCGAGCGTTTCGTGCCGCGTCCGCTGGCGTGGGGGTTACTCGTGCTGGCAGCGCTGGTGCCACTGGCGATGGCGTTGCGTGGCGGGCTCGAGCCCTCGGCGCGTGGCCGGGTGACGCGTTTCGCGTTCACGGCACTAGCGCTGTCCCTGACGGCGGTGCTCGTGACGCCGATGCGCGGGCCCACGGGGTTGGCGCGTGACGTCGTGTTCCTGGGACCGATGGTGGCGCTGCTCAGCGCCTACGGTGTGACGGCGCTCAAGCCGCGCGGGCTGTCGATGGCGTGGCTGGCGCTGCTGCTCGTCGTCTCCGGCTACGGCACGCTCCGCTACTTCACCGACTATTCGAAGGAGCCCTGGCGGGAGGTGGTTCGGCACATCGCAGACACCAGCGATCCGGATTCCACCGCGGTGATCGTGACCCTCGATCCGGGTCCATTCGTGTACTACAGCTCACGTCTCCCGAGACCGTTGCACGTCTATGCCGCGGCCCGCCCGGAGGCTCCGTTCCAGGACCCGACCACGAGAGAGCAGATTCAGTGGATCGGCAGGACGCTCGCCGACTCGACGGCGCGATTCAGCGAGGTGTGGCTGGTGACGCGGAATCCAGACTCGAGGATGCAGAGATGGGTGGCGCTGATCGCACAGGTCACGGCGCTGCACGGCCGCGAACGCATGGAAGAGGATTCGCTGGTGTCGGTCGGCGGGCCGGTGCGCTGGAGCCGATTCCGCGACCGGACCGACGCTCTGAGCCGTCTCGTGCAGCGCCAGCGTATGGGGCTGCCGCTGACGCCACAGACCGACGCGCCGCTACCCACGGAGCTGATGCGGCGTCATGCCGCCGAGATCAAGGCACTGATCCGGAAGCTCCAGGATCGCTCTCTGGTGGAGTTCCAGGTCACCGATGAGGTGGATACCAACCCCTGGTACCCCATCCCAGAGCGGCTCGGACAGCTCGGCGCCGCGGCGGTGCCCGCCCTCATCGAGCGCCTCGATACGCGCGACGCGTTCGAGCGCATGCAGGTCATCTACGCCCTGCTCATCGCCACGCAGGACAGCGAAGTGATGGCGCGAACCGGTGACCACTACTTCAACCCGGTGGGGACGGTGCTCGACAGCGACGCCGCAATCGCCCAGGTCGAGCAGGCACGGCGCTGGTGGGCGAAGTACGGATACGTGTGGCGTGGCGTCTACGAGTTCGCCCCGGCAGCCGACACCTTGCGGGTCCTGCCGCGGTGAGAGCCCCCCATACGAGCGGCCGCGTGGCAGGTCACCCGACCACGCGACCCGATGTTCCTCCAGCCATGTGCCCCTGCGCGTTCGTCAGTGGTAACGGATCTTCACCTGCCCCCAGGACACGCCCTCGACCGCCGTGGGTCCCGGGCTGTACACCTCCACCCGGCCATTCCAGCCGTCGGCGATATAGATGAGACCGTCGGGTCCGACCGCCGCGCCATCGGCACCGTAGAACAGACCGTGGGTGGAGCCGGTGCCCCCCCATGTTTCGAGCACGGCGCCCGAAGTGCCGACGATCTGGACGACATTGGTGAGCATGTCGACCACCAGCAGCGAGCTCGGGTCGCGAGGCGCGATGAAGCGCGGGTAGCCGCGGATCGACCCGCAGCCGGCGACCGAACCGAGCTCGCTCACGAACGCTCCACCGGTCGTGAGCCGCTGGAGCCGATCGCTGTACTCGGTCTCGAACACCGCGTTCCCGACCACGGCCATGCCGCTGGCGCTCCACACGTCTCCGGGACCGCA
>JBIOKD010000393.1:0-2864 GCA_044451485.1 Candidatus Eiseniibacteriota bacterium
CCCGAGACCACGTCCCGGTCGAGCGCCACGGTGAACTCGGCGTCCCGACGGATCTCGGCGGTGACGTCGGCGAACGGACCGGCTTCGCTCCGGGCCCTCTGCAGCTGGACGGTGCGGAACTGCGCCGGGTTCGAGAATCCCCAGCGCAGCTGGATACCGTCCTGGACCGGCTCCGCCACGAACAACGACAGGAGCGTCGCGACCGGCTGGTCGATGATCGCCCACACCTGGTCGCTGATGTCGGTGCCGAGATGGCCACCGGTGTCGTGCGCCACCACCGACAGGATCGCGTTGTTGGTGGTCGGTCCGGTCACGTTCCAGTTGTACGAGCCGGTGTTGGGGATCCCGGTCGCGATGGTCGTGTAGTTGTACCCGCCGTCACGCGACAACTTCAGATCCACCGAGGCGACGCCATCCGGATCGGTGGCGTTCCAGGTCAGCGGCTGGACCGAGGCGATCACCGTCACCTCGCCGCCGTTGGGCGACACCACCTGGGTGACCGGATCCGAGTCGGTTCCATAGTAGAGCTTGCCCCAACCCCACCGGTTGTTCCAGGTGGCGCCGGTGTTCAGGTCCTGGAGCGAGTGGACCTGCAGCCAATTCCGCACGAACGCCGGGGTCACCAGCGCGCCGTACTGCTGCATGAGCAGCGCGACCATACCGGTGAGGTGCGGCGCGGCCATGCTGGTGCCCTGGTTGATGGTGTGGTTGAGGCCGTCGGGCAGCAGCAGACTCGCGCTCCCGGGACAGGCCGCGGCGATGTCGGTGCTGCGGGTGGATCCGATCGGCGTGCCGGGAGCCGCGACGTCCGGCTTGAGACGACCGTCCCGGGTGAGCCCGGGGCTCGAGAAGGTGGCGATGCTGCCGATCGACGGCGCGCCGACGAATCCCACCAGCCGGCCGCCGCAATCGGTCCAATTCACCTTGGTCGCCCACGCCGCCACGGTGAGAACGTCCTTGGCGCACCCCGGCTCCGACACCTGCATCTCGCCGTTGTCGAGACCGGCCACGAAGTTGGCGGCCAGCCCGCTGCTGACGAAGAAGCGCCAGAAGTCGAAACGTCCGTTGGCGGGGCCCGGGCCACCGATGCGGTTGAACGTGAACGTCCACAGACCGTTGGCGTTCTGGCCGCTGGCGATGTCGCACTCGAAGTACACCTCGTACGCCCCGCCGGCGGTGGCGAAGATGCCGTTCTCGACGTAGACGAGACCGTTGGCGGTGGTCATCCCCGAGGCGCCATCGTTCGTCCCGAGCGTGATCGGGCCGATGACGGTGCCGTTTGGGGTCTTCACCGTCACGTTCATCGCCTCGGTGCCCTCGTAGTACCCGTCACACGCGAAGATCCGGTTCGTGCCGGATCCGGTCACGTTGAGGGTGATGTTGGTGCCGGCGGGCGCCGCGAGGATCTGCGCGTGAATGGCGTTGCCACCGTCGTTGCCGGCCGATACGCAGACGATCCGCCCGGCGCCGGTCATCCCGCTGATCGCGCTCTCGAATGCGCTGGTGCCGTCATGGGGACCGAACTGCGATCCGAGCGAGAGGTTGCACACCGCGTTCTTGCCGAGCGCCGTGGCACGCTGGAAGACGTAGTTCACGCCGTCCACGATGTGGGTGTCGGTGAGGTCGGTCTTCACCTCGACGATGTCCGCCATCGGCGCCATGCCGACGTAGGTGAACGCCGGCACCGCCCCGCCGGTCTGGCTGCCGTCACCCGCGGCGATGCCCATGCAGTGGGTGCCGTGACCGTTGGTGTCCTTCTGACGAGCGGCGAGCGTGTTGATGTCGGTCGAGTTCCACTCCGAGCCGTAGGCGAAGCTCGAGGGATTGGGGCCACCCGCGTCGGTCTGATCCCAGATGTTGAGCACGCGGGTGTTCCCGAGCGCGTCCTTGAAGTCGCCGTGGTGGTAGTCGACGCCGGTGTCGACGTCGCCGACGATGACCCCCGCTCCGTTGAGACCGGCGAATCCCGGCCCGGCGCCACGCAGCACGTTCACCCCGGTGGTGGGCACGCTGGCGTCGAGGTTGAGATCGACCGGTGACGCGCCGGTCACCCGCAGCACCCCAGCGACCGCGGCCACCGCGTCGATCGCGTCGACCGGGACCGTGGCGGTGAATACGCCGGCCGCCTCGGTGCGGACGACCGCGCCGGCCGCCTCGAGCGCCGCGCGCGAGACGTGGTCGCCCTGGATGAAGACGTCGAGATCGCCCGCGGCGCTCAACGGCGCCACGCCGCCCCGGAGGGCCTCCGCGGTCACGCCGGACTGAAGGTCGTGCACCACCCGGCGGATACGCGGGTCCAGCTTCGAGCTGTCCGACCAGGCCACTGAGACGGCCAGCAGGAGGAACGAGACCACAAGGGACCGAAGTAGCCAACGATGCATGGAGCACCTCCCCGTTGCGGTTCCAGCAGGATGTGGACTGGCTCGGCGCCCGTAACGGCCACGCCGCTTTACGAATATAGGACAACTCTCTGCACTCGGGACAGGGAAAACGACCGACGGGTCGTCAGGTTCGGCACGCGGAAACATCGCCTGGGAAAACGGATCGGGCGGCCCGTCCGTTTGGGACGAGCCGCCCGTACATCACCGCCGGGAAGCAGGGCCTAACGCATCAGGCTCAGCTTGAGCGTCCGTGTCTGCCCGAGCTGCCGGAGACGCACCGCGTAGAGCCCGGTCGGCAGACCGGCCAGGTCCCGGTCCAGCACCACCGCGTGCGCACCGGGTCCCAGACCGCCGACCTCCACGAGCGCCACCCGGCGTCCCTCGAGATCCAGCACCTCGAGCGTGGCGGGAGCCGCCACCGGCAGGACGAACCGGACCGTCACCCGGCTCGAGGCCGGATTGGGCTCGATCCCGCGAAGGGCG
>JBIOKD010000394.1:0-2862 GCA_044451485.1 Candidatus Eiseniibacteriota bacterium
CCGGCCACGCCACAGCGTGCCCGTGACCACGGTGCCGAATCCCTCCACCGTGAACACCCGGTCCACCGGGAGCCGCGCCGGCTCGGCGGTCGAGCGCGCCGGTGAGTCGGCCAGCACCTCGTCGATGGCCGCGAGCAGCGACTCCTGGCCGACGCCGGTCGTGGCCGAGAACTCGACCATCGGCGCCGCGGCGAGCGGTCCGCCCGTCAACAGCGCGCGCACGTCCCGCCGGACCATGTCCATCCAGTCGCGCTCGACGAGATCGCTCTTCGTGAGCACGACGATCCCCTTGCGGATGCCGAGCAACTGCACGATCGCGAGGTGCTCGCGGGTCTGGGGCATCACTCCCTCGTCGGCGGCGATCACCAGCAGCACCAGGTCGATCCCACCCACACCCGCGAGCATGTTCTTCACGAACCGCTCGTGACCCGGCACGTCCACGATCCCGACCTGCGTTCCGGCGGGAGTCACCAGACGGGCGAAGCCGAGATCGATGCTGATGCCCCGCGTCTTCTCCTCCGGGAGCCGGTCGGTGTCGACACCGGTGAGACGCTTCACCAGCGCGGTCTTCCCGTGATCGATGTGCCCGGCGGTGCCGATCACGGCGAGACGCATGGGGGTGTCGATCGCGCTCATCGCCCGGCCCGCTCGAAGGTGATCAGTTCGTCGGCGAGCATGTGACCGACGTAGCAGTGCATGCCGAGATGGATGAGACCCGCCTCTTGAAGGAGACGGCGGTAGGTCGCCGGGGAGCGGTGCTGGAGACCGACGCCGTCCCCCTCGGTGGCGTCCTCGCTCGTGTACAGCTCGAGAAAGGCCACGCCACCGAGCAGACGTGCGATGGTCCGGAGTCCGCGCCGCACCTCGTCGGTGCCGACGTAGTGCAGCACGTCCGAGCACACGATCAGGTCGAATGGCCCGCGGAGCCGCATCCGGTGCAGGGTGCCGAGCGAGCCGAGACGCAGGTGACGCGATGGTCCGAAGCGCCTGACCGCGTAGGTGCTCGAGTCGACGCCGAGATAACGCACCCGCGGCCGGGCGCCGCGGAGCAGGGGCAGCCAGGCGCCCTCACCGCACCCCACGTCGAGCACGGTCCGGAGCGGACGCTCGAGGAGGTACTCGGTCACCGCCACCGCGAGCTGCACGCGCCGCGCCCGCACGCCCTCGCCGACCACGGCGTAACGAGGGTCGCGATACCACTTCTCGAAGTAGGACCGGTCGTAGACCTTGCGGGTGGCGCTCATGCGGGCATCGTACGGGAACGACCCGCCGCTGGCGAAAGACGCGGGCTCCCGTTCCCGGGCGGCGTCACCGGCCGACGCAGGTCTCCACCGCCGGCCGCCACGCGCGACGACTCGCTCACGCGCACTCGAGACTCGTGACGCACGGTCGGCGCGCCCGGGCGCGATTACTCGCTCACGCGCTCGATGTGGGCTCCCAGACGCTTCAGCCGCTCGTCGAGCCTCTCGTAACCGCGGTCGAGGTGATAGATGCGCGAGATCCGGGTCTCCCCCTCGGCGGCGAGTGCGGCGAGCACCAGCGCCGCGCTGGCGCGGATGTCGGTCGCCATGACGGGGGCCCCCTGCAGACGATCGACGCCCTTGATCACCGCGACGTTGTGATCGAGTTTGATGTCGGCGCCCAGACGCTGCAGCTCGGGCACGTGGGTGAACCGATCGAGATACACGGTGTCGGTGAGCACGCTGGTGCCGTCGGCGATGCTCAGCACCGCCATCATCTGGGCCTGCATGTCGGTGGGGAATCCGGGGAACGGTGCGGTGGTCACGTCGACCGCGCTGGATCGCGCCGGACCGGTGATGGCCACCTCGCCGTCGGCGGGCAGGATCTCGCAACCGGCCTGCTCGAGCTTGTGCATCGCCGCCGCCATGTGCACCGGCTCGCAACGCTCGAGGGTGACGCTGCCACCGGTGATCGCAGCCGCCGCCATGAATGTCGCGGCTTCGATGCGGTCCGGGATGATGGTCGTGTCGATGGGTCGCAGATGCTTCACCCCGCGGATCGTCATGCGTCGGGTGCCGACCCCCTCGATCTCGGCGCCGCAGCGGACCAGCACGTCGGCCAGCGCGGAGATGTCGGGCTCGAGCGCCGCGTTGTCGATGACGCTCTCGCCGTCGGCGAGCACCGCGGCCATCAGCATCTGCGCGGTGGCTCCGACCGAGACCAGCTCGAAGTTGAACGTGGCGCCCTTCAGACGCACGTCCTTGCCGACGATGTAGCCGTGCTCGACCGTGAGACCGGCGCCCATCGCGTTCATGGTGTCCATGTGCAGGTTGACCGGTCTCGGACCCCAGGCGCAGCCGCCCGGCAGCGACACCCGGGCGGCGCCGAAGCGGGCGAGCAGGGGTGCCAGCACGTAGATGCTGGCGCGCATGGTCCGCACCAGATCATACGGGGCCTCCACGGATTTCACGGTGGAGGTGTCGATCTTGCACGTGTTCCCGCGCAACTCGACCCGTGCGCCCAGCGTTTCGAGCACGCGCGCCATGGTGCGCGTGTCGGAGAGGATCGGCACGTTGCGGAGCGTGTGCACGGCGGGGGTGAGCAGGGTCGCCGCCATCACCGGAAGCGCGGCGTTCTTGGCGCCGGCGACCTCGACGCGGCCCGTGAGCTGGCGACCGCCGCTGATGACGAACGCGTCCATGGGTGTGCTGGTGGTGTCCGTGGCGGAGAGGGACGAAGCGGGCGAGTGCAGACGGCTCGAGGGTGCGCCGACGTCCATGTGGGGTCCTCGACGGTCGTCCGTCGTGGCGACCGCGGCAGGGGAAGGTGCGGAAGGCGGATGAACGGCTGGTGCCCGCATTATCGGCATGCGACGGCGCGAAATCAACGCCGCCGCAGGCC
>JBIOKD010000395.1:0-2861 GCA_044451485.1 Candidatus Eiseniibacteriota bacterium
CCCCGTGCCCGCCGGGGCGCTGGTCACAGGGGTGCTCGCACCGGGGGCCGCGACCGCCGACGGGGCCCTGCTCGCGCACACCCTGTCGCCGCTCGCGCGCGGCGGACCGGTGGCGGTGCTGCTCGGGCTCGGCATGACGCCGGTGGCGGCGGCGCGCGCGGTCGCGGTGGCCATCGCGGTGCTGGCGCTGATCGCGGCGACCTGGCCGGGACGTGGGTCGTCCGAGCCCGACGGGCCGGCGCCGTGGCTGGCGGCGGTGGCGTGGACCACGTTCGTGGCGGCGCTCGTCCTCGGCAATCCACACCTGCTGCCACGCTCCGACGGCTGGTTCCATGCCGCGGTGACCCTCGAGGTGGCGCAACGCGGGCTGCCGGTCGAGGACCCGTTCTTCGCCGGGCTCCGGCTCTTGTACTTCTGGGGTGCCCACGTGTGGGCGGCGTCGTGGCTGGTTCTGGCGCCGGGTCTGTCGGTGTGGACCCCGCTCATCGCACTCGATCTCTCGGCGGCGGTGGCGGTCATGCTCGGGGTCACGCTCCTCGCGCGACGTCTCGGGGCGGGGACCCGCGGTCAGCTCGGCGCGGCGGCACTGGCGGTGGCGGGTTGCGCGCCATTCGCATGGGTGTGGCTGGTGGGACGGCTGATGCTCGGCTCGGTCACCGGCAGGGCCGAGGCGCGGCAGCTGCTCACCCACGGCGTCGGCCCCGTGATGGCGTCCATGAATCAGGGCACGTTGCACTCCTCGATGGCGTTCTTTGGGGACAAGTTCCTGATCGCGACCCCGTTTGGGCTCGGTCTCGCGTTGTTCCTGGCGGCGACCCTCGCCCTGCTCGACGCCATCGAGCGGCCGTCGCCCCGGGTGTGGATCCGGATCGCCGTGCTCCAGACCGCGGCGCTGTTCCTGCACAGCGTGGTCGGATGGGTGGACGCGATCCTGGCCGCCGGGTGGTGGTGGTGGGCGCTCGCGCGGTCGCGGCGTCCCGGGGAACGCCCGCTCGCGCGCCGGTTGGCGCCACTCGCCGTCGCGTTCGGAGCCGCGGTGCTGGTGTTGTGGCCCTATCTGCGTGCGACCACCGCGGGCAAGCACCAGGGTCTCCACTTCGGGCTCGACGGCCCCACGTTGCGCACCTGGCTCATGGCCGGTCTCGCCTACGTGCCGGCCGGGATGACGTGGCTGTGGGTCGCCGCGCGTCGGGGCGGCGCCGCGCGCGAGCTGCTGGGGATGACCACGACGCTGACCCTGGCGGCGTTGTTCCTGGGTCTGCCGCTGGGCAATCAGAGCAAGGTGTTCAACCTGCTCTTCGTGCTCCTGGCGGCACCCGCGGCACTCGGGCTCCGTGATCTCGCGACCCGCGGCCCGCGGTGGCGGGTGGCGGTGACGGCGATGCTCGTGGCCGGTCTGCTGCCCACCATGGCGCTCTTCACCTGGGGCTTCGCCACCGAGCGTGGCCAACTCCACGACGTGTGGGACACACCCGCGAGCCCCGACGAGCGGGCGGCATGGAACTGGACCCGCGCCCACCTCCCGGCCGACGCCATCATCGTCGACGCCGACGCGCGGCTGGACATGACCGTGCTGGCTGGGCGCAGCGTGTTGTGGGGTGGGGATGGATGGGCGAAGAACTGGGGCTACGACCCGCGCGCGCTCGCGTCACGTCGCGCCGGGGCGGCCACCCTGGGCGCCGGACTCGGACCGACCGACGAGACGCGGCGGATGCTCGGCAAGCTCGGTCGCGAAGTGGTGGTGGTGGCGCGCCGGACCGAGCCGCGCCCTGAGGGCAGCGCCTGGGCGCGACTGGTGACGCACGAGCCGGGTATCGCGCCCGGCGACCCGACCGAGTACGTCCCGCTGTATCGCAACGACACCGTGGCGTTGTTCCGATGGAGCGGGGTCCGGTGAGGATCCGGCGCGTGGTGTGGCTCGGTCTCGCCGGCTGGCTCACGCACCTGGCGCTGCTCGGGGGGCTGGGGTCCGCGCTGTCACCCGCTGCCCGTGTGGCGCTGGCGTTCGCCGCCTTGGTCCTCACGCCCGGTCTGGCCTTCGTCGCCGCCGGTCTCACGCCACCGGGGGGAGCGTGGCTCGCGGCGGGCTGGGCGCTCGGCTTCGGCGTGGCGTGGAACGCGCTGCTGGTGGTGGTGTCGATGCTGCTCCACCGCCCGTTCACGATCTGGGTGAGCGGCGCGGCGGTGACGACACCGCTCCTGTGGATCGGGCTCGCGTCGTGGATCCGGCGGGCCCCACGCGGGGACACGGTGAGCTGGAGTCGCGCGACCCTGACCGTCCTGCTCGCGGCCGCGGCCCTGGGCGCGTGGCATGCCGGACGTTATGGTGCGCCGCTCGGATACATCACCGACTCCCCCGACCACATCGGCACCGTGCGTCGCATGCTGGCGAGCGGCGATCCGTTTCCCTCCGACGCGTTCTTCAAGGACGCGGGCCGCGCCGGGGAGGACCCCCGCAAGGGTCTCTGGCATCCGCAGGTGGCGCTGATTGCGGCGCTCTCCCGCACCGATCCGCTCGACACCTGGCGGTGGCTGCCGGCGGTCCTCGTGCCGCTGTTCGTGCTCAACGCGGCCGGGTTGGGATGGATGGTGCGTGGCCGGCGCGGCGCCGCGGTGGCGGCATGGGCGCTGCTGCTCACCTACGGCGGATCGTTCGCTAACCAGTATCTGCGCGAGGCGGTGTTCTCGACCAAGCTCGGAGACCAGCTCATGCTGGCGACCGCTGTGGCGCTGCTCGACGACCTCGAGCGACGCCGGCCCGCGACGCGCCTGGCCGCCGTCGTGCTCGGTGTGGCCGCGATCGCGGTGCACCTGTGGTACGTGGTCGCGTTGGCGTTCGCCTTCGCGGCCCTCGGGGCCGG
>JBIOKD010000396.1:0-2811 GCA_044451485.1 Candidatus Eiseniibacteriota bacterium
CCCGACGTCCGGGTGGTTCGTAGTGCTCCGGTTGCGCCTGGGCCTCCGCGCCGGGCAACAATCGGGCCCTGGCCCGCCGCCACGATCGTGCGATGCCGCTCAGCCGACCTGCACCGGGATCTCGCGGACCCGGGCGTCCTCGGCCTTGGGGACGCGGACCTCGAGCACACCGTCCTTGTAGCTCGCCTTGACCTGGTCGCCGTGCACGCGCTTGCCGAGCTCGAAGGTGCGCTCGAACACGCCGTACACCCGCTCGACGCGGTGCACGTTGCCCTTCTTGTCGGCGGTCTCCTGCTTGCGCTCGCCGCGGATCATGAGGGTATCACCCATCAGGTTGACCTTCACGTCCTCGAGCTTGATGCCCGGCAGATCGGCCCGGAACACGAACGCCTCGGGGGTCTCCTCGATGTCGACGGCCGGAGCGAACGCCGGGGCCAACGCGCCACCGAACGAGCCGCGATCCAGGATCGAGTTGAACAGCCGATCCATCTCGTCCTGAACGCGGGCCAGGTCACGGGTGGGCGCAACCGGATTCCAACGAATGAGCGTCATGATGCATCCTCCTGCTTGGTCGGGTTGTTGTAGTGAACTTGCGCCGCACATCGAGCGCGCCGCGTCCCATCTGTCTCCACCGCAGCGCAGCTTGCGTGCCATCGGCCACGACTAGCGCAGCGGGCGGTCTCGCAAGCGCTTACGCCCGGGAGCCACCGCGATGGTCGAAGCTTCGATCGTCCCGGGATGAAACGGCGGCGTTCGCATGTGGAACACGCGTTCCGGAACGAATCGGCGACGTGAAAAGCCGAACGGCGGGCGTGTGTGCCCGCCGTCCCGACACGTCATCACCCGCGCCGCTCAGCGCGCGGGGAGATAACCCGACTGATCCTTCCCCACCAGCATCTCGTCCTTGGTGTAGATGAAGGCCTCGCGCCGGTAGTCCGCCAGCTCGTGCTTCTTCTCGAGGTAGATGGCGTCCTCGGGGCAGGCCTCCTCGCACATGCCACAGAAGATGCAGCGCAGCATGTTGATCTCGTAGCGGCGCGCGTAGCGCTCGCCGTGCGAGGCGGGCTTCGCCGGATCGTTTTCGGCGGCCTCGACGAAGATGGCGTCGGCCGGGCAGGCCACGGCGCACAGCTCGCAGCCCACGCAACGCTCGAGCCCGTCCTCGTGCCGCGTGAGGATGTGGAGCCCGCGGAAGCGCGGGAACATGGTGAGCTGCTCGTCGGGGTACTGGATGGTGAACGGCTTCTTGAACAGGTTCTCGAGGGTCACCGAGAGCCCGGTCGCCAGCTCCTGGAACATCTTCGACCTCCGGGGACGCGGAAAAGGGCCTGCTCACTTAACCCTACCGGGCGCGCCGCGCCCACGCAAGCGGGGCGGGAGACGCGCGGACAGCGGTCACCAGCGGCAGGAGCACGACCGCGTGGCCGGAGATTCGCGAGTCGTTGGCGAGGGCGGCCGGCCGGGTCCGGCGCTCAACGCGCCGCGTCGTCGCCGTAGATCAGGTCGGGTTGCAGGATGTCGGGGTAGAGCGGCCGCAGCGCCTTGCGCGTCGCGTAGCACATGTGACAGGCGTCCGCCCAGCGGCGGTCCGGCGGCATGCCGTGATGCCGCGCCAGCTCGGCCGGTCCGCCCCGGAGCAGTGGGCCGGCGATCGGATGCCGCGCCGGCTCGTAGCCCGCCACGATCGCCGCCAGCGGCGTGCGGAACACGTTACCGAGACAGATGCCCTGGCACAGATGCACCAGACCGAGCGGATCGACGTGCACCCGGCCCGGCTCGCGGAGATCCTCGTACGGGCAATGATCGAGACTCTCCCCCGGAACGTGTGGCACGCGCTCGGCGAGTCGCTCGGCGGCGCGGCCACGGAACATCAGCGGGGATTCGCCGGGCGGCAGCTTGCCGACCGGTCGCGGCACGCCGCGGCGGGCCGGCTCGGTGATCCGGATGACGTCCACCGGGATACCCATCCGCTGCGCGGCGGTGCGGGCGACCTCGACCCGTCCCTCCTGATCGGGGTCGCCGTGATAGCCGTCGCAGCTCAGCGACAGGTCCTGGACACGACCGGGGAAGTCACGCAGCCACTCCTCGGCATCGCGCGCGTCGGTGGCCCAGTAGGCGTTCGAGACCACACCCACCTTGAAACCCATCTCGGCGGCGCGTCGCACCCCCCATCGCAACAACGCGTGGTACAGGAACGGCTCGCCGCCCTCGAAGTAGAACCACTCGACGGTGGACAACGCGCGCGTCTGCTGGAGGACGTGCTCGACGCGCTCGAGTGTCATGGTCTCGGAGCGCCAGGGGCTCGACCACACGAAACAGTGGTCGCACTCGTAGGTGCAGCCGTAGGTGAGCAGCAGGTGGAGCCCGGTGAGCTTCACGCGTCCCTCGACGGCGAGCCCCACCAGCATAGCACCCGTGCGGCGACGCGGGAACGCGAGAGGTCCGCGACCGGCGCGGTGGCGCGGCGGGGGGGCGGCGCTCCCCCGCGTCGATGAGGCGCGGCCCCCGTCGCGGGCCCCTCCGCCTCAGTTCACGAGCACTACGTGGGTCGTGAGCATCCCCCCGGTCGCCTCGAGCCGGGCCAGATAGACCCCCGCGCCGACCCGCCGTCCGTGTTCGTCGACCCGGTCCCACGGGATCGCGTGCTCCCCGGCCGTGAAGACGCCGTGTGCGAGACGCGCCACCCGACGACCGGCGATGTCGTAGACGGTGAGCTCGACACGCCCCGCCGCCGGAAGCGAGAAGCGGAGCGTGCTCGTGCCGGGGGCCGGGTTGGGACCCGCCCCGAGCGCGAGGGCGGGTGATCCGGAG
>JBIOKD010000397.1:0-2805 GCA_044451485.1 Candidatus Eiseniibacteriota bacterium
GACGCCCACGTCGTGTGATCTGGTGCTGCGATGGGAGAGGTTGCGACTGGCGCTGCCGATCGGCGTGAGCGTGAACGATCGCGTGCTGGCCGATTGCCGCGCCGCGGTGACCGCCGCCAAGGCGGACGACTGGCGTACGCCGTACCGCGCCGCGAGCTGGACCTTCGACAGCAGTGTCTCCCCCGAGGACGGGCACGCGTGGCTCGAACGCTCGATCGGAATCCAGGCCAACGTCCAGAACATGCGGCTCAAGGCGTTGTGGCTCGCCAAGGACGGCAAGATGCCGGAGGCCATCGCGGCCGGTGACCAGGCGGTGACACTCGGCAAGGCCGCCAAGGAGAAGGACCTGACTCCGTCGATCGAGAAGCAGGTGGCCGAGTGGAAGGCCACGGCGCCGCCGCCCGCCGCGAAGGGGAAGAAGAAGTAGCGGCCACGATACGCGGGGCGTCTCACCCGGCGCGACGCTCCGACGAGCGCGCGCCGGCCGCGCCGTCTAGCGATTGACCGCGCTCATGTCGGCGTAGCGGTCACCGGCCGCGGTGCCACGTGGCAACGCGGCGTCCAGACGCGCGACGTCGTCGGGCGTGAGGGTGACCGTCATGGCACCGAGGTTCTCGTCGAGGTAACGGAGCCGCTTGGTGCCGGGAATCGGCACCACGTCCTCGCCCTTGGCCAGCACCCACGCGATCGCGAGCTGCGCCGGCGTGACCCCCTTCGTGGTCGCCATGGCCTCCACGGCTCGCACGATGGCGAGGTTGCGCTGGAAGTTCTCGGGCTGGAAGCGTGGGCCGGTGCGCCGGAAGTCATCGGGCGCCAGATCGTCGAGGGTGCGGATGCGCCCGGTGAGGAACCCACGTCCAAGCGGACTGTAGGCCACGAACCCGATCCCCAGCTCACGCACCGTGGGGAGCACCTCCGTCTCGGCGTCGCGACTCCACAACGACAGCTCGGTCTGCAGCGCGCTGATCGGATGCACGGCGTGGGCGCGGCGGATGGTGGCCGGGCCGGCCTCCGACAGACCCAGGTGGCGCACCTTGCCGGCGCGGACCAGCTCGGCCATCGCACCCACCGTCTCCTCGATCGGCACCGTCGGATCGACACGGTGCTGGTAGTAGAGATCGACATGATCCACGCCGAGACGCTGGAGCGAGTCGTCGCATGCCTGCTTCACGTAGGCCGCGTCGCCGCGGATGCGACGGGTCGTGGGTGTGAGACGGCTGATGCCGAACTTGGTCGCCAGCACGACCTGGTCGCGGCGCCCCTTCACCGCGCGGCCCACCAGCTGCTCGTTGGTGAACGGGCCGTACATGTCGGCGGTGTCGATGAGCGTCACGCCCCGATCGATCGCGCGATGGATCACCGCGATCGACTCGGAGTCGTCACCCGGCCCGTAGAACTCGCTCATCCCCATGCAACCGAGCCCGATCGACGAGACCACCAGCCCCTGTGAACCCAGCTTGCGTGTTTGCATGCGTCACTCCCCTGACTCGCGGCATCGCCGCGTCAGCCCGCCCCGACGCGCCCGGCGCGCGCCGGCCAGACCACGCTCAGCGCCAGCGACAGGATTGTCACCAGCGCGCATCCGATAAGGTTGTACCAGAGGAACGAGATGCCCGTGAAGCGGAAGCACGCCAGCACCGCCGTCTCGGCGACCAGCGCCGCCACGAACACCGCGGTCCCACCCGCCCGTTGGATGAAGAAGGCGGTCATGAAGATGCCGAGAATGGTGCCATAGAACAACGAGCCGAGCAGATTCACCGCCTCGATCAGCGAGCCGAGACGGCTCGCCACGGTCGCGAACGCCACCGCGAATGCGGCCCATCCGACCGTGACCAGACGCGAGAACCAGAGCTCGTGCGCCGCGGTGGCGTCCCGGCCGCCGAGACGCTTCCACACGTCGACCACCGTGGTCGACGCGAGCGCGTTCAACTCCGCCGAGCTGGCGTTCATCGAGGCCGCGAACACCGCGGCGAACACCAGCCCGATCACCCCTACCGGAAGCGCGGCGAGCACGACACGGAGGAAGATGTAGTTCGTGTCGCTGGTGGGCGCGCCGGGTGCCGCGCGGGCGATCAGCTCGGCGCTCTCCTTCTTGATGCCGTCCATCGCCACCTGATCATGTTGCAGCGCCGCGGTCGCCGACCGGAGCGCCGCCGGCTCGCCCCCGTGACGGGCAGCGAGGGCGGCGTCGACGTCGCGCCGCCGGGATGCCACCGCGATCTCGTGACGCCGTTCGAGCGCCGACCATTCCATGGCACCGGACCCCGATGCCAGACGCGCCCGGGTGGCGGGATCGAAGTGGAGCGGCGGGGCGCCGAACAACGACGCCACGAACACCAGCACGCCGAGCGACAGGATGGCGAGCTGCATCGGCACCTTGACCAGACCGTTGAACAGCAGACCGAGACGGCTCTGGGTCAGCGAGCGGCCGGTGAGATAACGACCGACCTGCGACTGGTCGGTGCCGAAGTAGCTCATCTGCAGGAAGAACCCACCGATGAGACCCGACCACAGCGTGTAGCGGTCGTTCGGATCGAAGCGGGTCTCGAGGGCGTGGAGTCGCCCGAGCGCGCCGGCGAGGAACGACGCGTCGGCAATCGACACGCCATGGGGCAGCCCGCGCAGCACCAGCCCGGCCGCCAGCCCCATGGTGGCGAGGATGATGCAGAACTGCAGGGCCTGGGTGTGACTCACCGCCTTGCTCCCGCCGCTCGCCGTGTACACCACGGCGAGCACCCCCAGCAGGGTCACGGTGAGCTGGATGTTCCAGCCCAGGATCACCGACAACACGAGCGCCGGTGCGTA
>JBIOKD010000398.1:0-2785 GCA_044451485.1 Candidatus Eiseniibacteriota bacterium
ACGGATTCCTCGGCGGCGACCGGCCGGGGGTGGTGCTCGCCTATGAGTCGTCGCATGGCCTGGGCGCGGCGCTGGCGAGCTTCGCGCTGGCGGAGGCGTAGACTCCCATCTCGGCGTGGGTCGCGAGCCGGATTCCTACCGCGCCGGCAGCTCGACCGCGATCACCAGCCCGCGCGGCGCGCGCGCCGTGGCGGAGACGCCGCCGCCGTGCCGCTCCACGATCTCGCGTACGATCGCGAGTCCGAGCCCCGAGCCGCCCGCCTCGCCCGAGCCCGTCGCGCCCCGCACGCCGGCGCCGCGGAAGAAGCGGTCGAACATCATCGGCAGCTCGGCCAGCGGCACGCCGGGGCCGTCGTCCTCGACCGTGAGACGGTATCGCTCGCCGACCCGCTCGATCGCCAGCTCGACGGCGCCGCCACGTGGAACGTAGCGCAACGCGTTGGCGAGCAGGTTCTCGAGCACTTCCACCAGGCGGTGCCCGTCCGCCTCGACCCACGCGACCGGCGGGCCGCCACGCCACGCGAGCGAGAGCCCGGCGTCGCGGAAGCGTGTCTGGAAGCGTTCGACGGTGTTGCGACACAGCGCCACCCAGTCCAGCCGCTCGAGTTCGAGCGGCACCGCGCCGGCCTCGAGCCGCGCGAGGTCGAACAGGTCGCGGATCAGGCGGTCGAGACGCTGTGACTCCTCGAGCACACCGCGTACGTAGCGGGTGCGCTCCTCGGCATCCAGTGGCACGTGTGGATCGAGCAGTGTCTCGGCGTAGCCGCGGATCGAGGTGAGTGGGGTGGCCAGCTCGTGGGTGATGTCGGCGAAGAGCTGGCGCCGCTGCCGCTCGTTGGTCTCGATCTGGTCGCGCGCGCCCGCCAGCCGCTCGGTCATCAGGTCGAGACTGGTGGCGATGCGTCCGATCTCGTCGCCACTGGCGTCGGCGATACGCACCGACAGATCCCCGGACGACACCCGTGCGGCGAGCGTCTCCACCCCACGCAGACGGCGCACCAACAGACGCACCAGCACCAGCCCGGCCAGCACCGCGGTGATCATGGCGATCGGGATCGAGAGTAACCAGGTGCCGGTGACGAAGTAGGGCGGCGCTCCGCGCGAGCGCTCGGGGCGCACGATGGCGAGCTCGCCCAGCACCTCGCTGCCACGGGTGACGGTACGACGCGCGAGCGTCTCGATCCGTGGTCGCGTCCCCGCCGGGCCGGTGCCCTCACGCGTGCTCGCCGTCCTGCGTTCGTCCCCAGCGGTGTCACGCAGGGAATCCATGGGGAACGGCTCGAATCGGGCACGCGCCGGGGCGACGGCGAGCAACCGGCCATCGGGGGCGCGATAGTAGATCCGCACGAAGTGCGGCTCCATCTCCGCGCGCCGGCGCGCCAGCACCGCGGTCAGCGTCTCGGCCGGGGCGCCGGCCGGAAGTGCCGCGAGGTCGGCGGCGAGCGACGCCGCCACGATCACCGCCCGCGCCCGCGCGTCGCGAGCCTCGAGCGGGCGCAGCACCGGATCGGCGATCAACGCCTGCAACAACGTGCCCAGCACCACCGCGACCAGGAACAGACCGGCGATGGTCCAGAACAGACTGCGGCCACGTGGGGCCTTCACGAACCGTTCTCCGTGAAGCGATAGCCCGCGCCCCACACCGTCTGCAGGAAGCGTGGCGAGGACGGGTCGGGCTCGAGCTTCCGACGCACCCGGCTCACCAGGCTGTCGATCGAGCGATCGTCCACCACGCGATCGGTGCCCCACACCTGCTCCATGAGGGCCTCGCGCGAGAACACCCGTCCGGGTCTCGCGGCCAGGAAGTAGAGCAGGTCGAACTCGAGCGTGGTGAACGGCAACGGCTCGCCGTCGCGGGTCACCACCCGGCGGGCCGGATCGATCTTCAGTCCGCCGGTCTCGAGCACGCGCTCGGTCAGGGCCCCGGTCGAACGACGCAGGAGCGCGCGCACCCGCGCCACCAGCTCGGCGGTGCTGAACGGCTTGACGATGTAGTCGTCGGCGCCGATCTCGAGACCGAGCAGCTTGTCGCTCTCCGCTCCGCGCGCGGTGACCATCAGGATCGGCACGTCGCTGTCGCGGCGGATCCGGCGCGTGATCTCCAGCCCGTCGATGCCCGGGAGCCCCAGATCGAGCACCAGCAGCGCCGGGTGCAGACGCGCGAAATCCGCCAGCGCGCGCCCACCGTCGGACGTGACGTCGCACGTGTACCCCGCCGCGGTGAGATTGCGCGCGACGAGATCGGCGATTCGTGAATCGTCTTCGACGACGAGGATGTGCTGGCTCATGGGTCTCCCGCACCGACGTGCACCGGCGGCGACGCATCGTAGCGTACACGCCGGTTGTGACACAGATGTGGCACGCCCGTGGAGGAGTTGCGACGACGCGGTGGTGCGTGGCCCGGATCTCGTCCCCGACCCGCGTGGCCCCCCGTCCGCACCATTTGCCACGCGACCGTCACGGTTCTGCCACATCCCCTGCGTAGGTTGCTGGTGAAGGGGACGCCACGGGTGGCCGCGCGGCGTCCCCGCGCACCGAGGTCGCGAGGAGGATTCGATGACTCGACGTGGATGGGGCGCGTGGGTGGCGCTGGTGATCCTGACCGGTGTCATGGTGTGGAGCGGGCGGGCGGCGAGCCAGCAGGCCACACCCGACTTGAACGGCCAGTGGCGTCTCGATCCGCGGGTGAGCGACACGCCGCCGATGGGTGGCCCGCCCTCGGGCGAGTCCGGTGAGCACCACGAAGGCGGCGGTGGCGGCCACGGTGGCTGGGGCGGGCCACCCA
>JBIOKD010000399.1:0-2782 GCA_044451485.1 Candidatus Eiseniibacteriota bacterium
CCGCCACGTACGCGCTGCGTGGATGACGCACCAGCTCGGCGGCGTCGCCGAGTTGGGTGATGCGCCCGTCCTCCATGACCGCGATGCGCTCGGCCAGCATGAGCGCCTCGACCGCGTGGTGCGTGACCACCACGGCGATGCCGTCGAAACCGGACAGCAGCCCGGTGAGCATCGCCCGCATCTCGGCGCGGGTGCGCGCGTCGAGTGCCGCGAGCGGCTCGTCGAGGAGCAGCAGCCGTGGCTCCGGCGCCAGCGCCCGCGCCAGCGCGACGCGCTGCTGCTGGCCACCCGAGAGCTCGGCGGGGCGTCGCGCCGCCAGCGTCTCGACACCCAGACGGGTCAACGCGGCATAGGCGCGCTCACGGGCGGCGCGGGCGCCGAGACCACGCGCCAGGAGCCCGAACGCGACGTTGCCGAGCGCGTCCAGGTGTGGGAACAGCGCGTAATCCTGTGGCACCCAGCCGACGCCGCGCTCGCGCGCCGGACGCGCGATCCCGAGCGCCACATCGCACCACACCCGCTCCTCGAACATGATCCGGCCGCGCTCCGGCCGGTCCAGCCCGGCGATCAGCCGCAGCAGTGTGGTCTTGCCGGCGCCGTTCTCGCCGACCAGGGCCAGGGTGCCGCGCCCGGGCTGTTCGAACGCGGCTTCGAGGAGGAACGTGCCGCGCCGGCTGGCGACGTCGACCGTCAGCATCCGATCCACCGAACACGCCCGAGCGCGCCGTGGCGCCGGCTAGCGACGTCGACCATCGGCATCCAGCCCTCCGAACACGCCCGACCGCGCCGCGGCACCGAGACCAAGCAGCAGCAGGAGCGCCATCACCAGCAGCAGCACCGAGAGCAGCGCGGCCGTGTCGAGATCCGACTGCATGGCCACGTACACCGCCAGCGGCATGGTCTGGGTCACCCCGCGCAGATTGCCGGCGAAGGTGATGGTGGCGCCGAACTCGCCGAGTGCCCGCGCCGCGCACATCGCCGCCCCCGCCAGCAGCGCGCGGTGGCTGAGCGGCAACGCCACCCGCGCGAACAGACCCAGCTCTCCGGCGCCGAGCGAGGCGGCGGCGTCGAGGAGCCTCGGATCGACCGCGGCGAAACCGGCGCGCGCGGCGAGGATGAAGAACGGCGCCGACATGAACGCCTGCGCGAGGACGGTGGCCGCGGTGGTGAAGGGCAGCGAGAGGCCCGCCACCGCCAATGCGCGCCCGGCGAGCCCGGCACGACCGAAGGCCATCAGCAGCGCGAAACCGGCCACGGTCGGTGGCATCACCATGGGCAACAGCACCAGGGCCTCGACCCCTCGGCCGCCGGGCATCCGGCCGCGGGCGAGGAGCCACGCCACCGGGAGTCCGAGCGCCACCACCAGCGCGGTCGCGGCGAGTCCGGTCACGAGACTCAGCGCCAGCGCGTCGCGAACGGCTCCGTCGCCGAGCCGGGCCAGCAGCGCCGCCGGTGGCACGCGGGTGAGCAGGCCCACGACCGGGAGACCGACCAGACCGGCGAGCAGGATCGGCGCGAGCGCGAACCACGCGCCGCCCAGCACCGCGAGCGGCGTGGCGCGGACAGCGCCCGGCGGCGGCGTGAGCGCCGGTGGTCCCGCCACGGTTGGAGCGCCCCCGGGGACGGCGTCCGGGCTCACGGTGTCGCGAGCGCCGCCCGGAATCCGTGGGCGGCGAGCACGCGCTGACCCTCCGCCGAACAGACGAAGTCGGCGAACGCGCGGGCCAGCGCACCGGTCGGCGCATCCTTCACCACCGCGAGCGGGTACTCGGCCACCACGTTGAGGCTGTCGGGCACCGGCACCATGCGCACCGCGCGGCGCAGCGACGCGAGCAGGTCGGAGCGATAGACGATGCCGGCATCGGCCTCGTCGAGCGCCACCTTGCCCACCACCCCGCGCACGTTGTCCTCCTCGGAGACCACGTTGGCCAGCACCTTCGCCGACCAGCCGGGCCCGGCACCCGGCACGGCTTCGAGCCGGCTCAGGAGCTCACGGGCGTAACGACCGGCCGGCACCGAGGCCGCGCAGATCACCAGCTTCACCCCGGGGCGCGCGAGCTGTTGGAAGCGGTCGATGCGCGCCGGGTTGGCGGCGGGCACGATCACCGCGAGCACGTTGCGGGCGAAGACCCGTGGCTCGCCGTCGATGCGGCCCTGCGACACCGCGTCGCTCATCCAGCGCGTGTCGGCCGAAGCGAACACGTCGGCGCGCGCGCCCGCGGCAAGCTGGGCGGCGAGCTGTTGTGAGCCCGCGTAGCTGCAGCGCACCGTGGTGCCCGGGTGCGCGGTCTCGAAGTCGCGTGCCAGCTCGTCGAACGCCTCGGTGAGTGAGGCCGCGGCGAAGACGGTGACGGTGACGGCGCTGGTGCTCTTCGAGTGGGAGGCCGCGGCCGCGGAGAACGGCTGGATCAGGGCGCTCCCGACCAGCAACGCCACGATCGCGTCCCGGGCCCGGATCCAGGGCGGCGCCATCCCGGCGTGTCCTCGCATACGCGACCCGCGGATCACGACGACTCTCCACGCGCGATCATCACCTCGGTGGCCTTCACCACCGCGAACGCGGTGTCGCCGACCTTGAGCCCGAGCCGCTCGACCGAGCGGCGGGTGATGACCGCCGTCAACTCCTGCCCGCCGATCTCAAGTCGCACCTCGGCCATGAGGCCATCGGTGACGATGCCGGTGATGCGGCCACGGAGGTGATTGCGCGCGCTCAAGCCCTCGAGTCCGACCGGCTCCGTTGCGACCGGCGCGCCGAGCGCGCGCTCGATGTCGTGGCGCCGGA
>JBIOKD010000400.1:0-2776 GCA_044451485.1 Candidatus Eiseniibacteriota bacterium
ATGCGACGCGCCGTGAAACGCCTCACGGTGATCCCCGGTCTGGTGCTGGTGGACGGACGCGACCCGGTGCCCGGGCTGATAGCGCCGCAACGCGCGGTGGTGGCCGGCGATGCCACCATGCTCTCGATCGCCGCCGCGTCGATCGTGGCAAAGGTGGTGCGCGATCGGATCATGATCCGGCTCGACCGGGTGTGGCCGGTGTACGGCTTCGCGCGTCACAAGGGCTACGGAACCCCGGATCACCTGGCGGCGATCGCGCATTACGGGCCGTGTCCACTGCACCGCTATTCGTTCCAGCCGGTCTCCCAGACCTCCCTCGTGCTGGAGTAGGATGTGCGCCGGTGGCACCCCCGGTGGGGGCGACGCCCGCGGCCGACGTGGTCGCGACGGAGGATGAGGACGGCTCCCGCACGCGCCCCCGTGGAGGATGGGTCATGGCACTCACGGGAACACGTGGACGCGCCGGTGAACGGATCGCCGCCGCTTACCTGGAGTGGTGCGGGCTGGCCATCGTGGAACGCAACACCCGTCTCGCCGGCGTCGAGGTGGATCTCGTCGCCGCCGACGGTGGCACCGTGGTGGTGGTCGAGGTGAAGACCCGCGGCCGCCACGACTGGGGTGGTGCGGCCCTGGCGGTGGATCACGTCAAGCGCGAGCGGCTGCGACGCGCGGCACACGCGCTCGAACAACGCGGCGCGCGTCACGTGCGCATCGACGTGGTCGCGATCGAGACCGATCGGGACGGGCTGCGTCTCACACATCATCGGAACGCCATCGAGGAGTAATCCGAGAACGACATGAGCCCCCCGCGTCGGTTCGATCGCTTCCGTCTGCCGGCGAGTCTCACCCAGCGCTGGCGCGCACGTCTGCGCGCGCAACGTACCTGGTGGCGGCGTCGCTGGCGTGCCACGGCCGGTGACGACGTGTTGTTTCCCGCCGCCGGTGGCGGCATGGTCGCGGTCGAGACCCTCGCGCGGGGCGGCGGGCGGCCGGGCCCGCGCATCGCCATCCTGCACGCCACCGCCGGCAGCGGGCACAAGCGCGCCGCCCAGGCGCTGGCCGCGAGTCTGGCCCGGCTCGATCCCACCGCCGTGGTCGAGGACGTGGACACGCTGGTGTTCGCGTCGCGTCTGTATCGCGCCAACTACGCGAGCGGCTACCACGTGCTGGCGGCGCGTGCGCCGGCGGTGTGGGGGGTGCTCTACCGCTCGTGGGAGATGGCCCCGCTCAAGCGTGGCGCCGGCGCGGTGCGGCTCATGGACCGGCTCAACCTGCGTCGTCTGGCGCGGGTGGTGGAGCGTGAGCGCCCGGATGCGATCGTGTGCACGCACTTCCTGCCGGTCGAGGCGCTGTCGCCGATCCGCGGCCGCGGCGAGCTGCGGGTGCCGCTCTACTGCGTGATCACCGACTTCGCGGCGCACCCGTTCTGGGCGTTCCCGCACGTGGACCGCTACTTCGTGGCCACCGGCGCGGTGGCCGCCGAGCTCTCCAGTCACGGTGTCGCGCGCGAGCGCATCGAGGTCACCGGTATTCCGGTCGATCCCCGTTTCGCCGAGCGGATCGGCCGCGACGAGGCGCGACGGCGTCTCGGCATCGACCCACGCCGTCCGATGGTGCTGGTGATGGGGGGTGGCAGCGGGGTCGGTCCGCTCGCCGAGCTGGCCGAGCGGCTCGCCCACCTGGCGCCGCGACCGCAGGTGTGGGTGGCGTGTGGCACGAACGCGAAGCTGCGGGCCAAGATCGAGGCGCTGCCCTCCGCGGCGGGCGGCGACGTGCGCGCGATCGGGTTCACCCAGGAAGTGGACCTGCTGCTCGAGGCGTGCGACACGCTGGTGAGCAAGGCAGGCGGTCTCACCTGCGCCGAGGCGCTCGTCAAGCACACACCGCTGGTGGTGTTCCGACCGACGCCCGGGCAGGAGGTGCGCAACGCCGAGTGTCTCGAGCACGCCGGTGCCGCGGTCCACGCCGACACGGTCGACGAGGTCGCCGCGACGGTCGACCACTGGCTCACCGATCCCGAGGCGCGGGAGCGGGTGCGCGCCGCGTCGGCCCGTCTCGCGCGCCCGGACGCGGCGCGCGCGATCGCCGAGCGGGTGCTGAGCTCGATCGGCAGCGGGGCCCGCGCGGACGTGGCGTGAGGCGACCCGGCGCCGTCCTGGCCCTGGCGATCGCCACCGCGTGCGTGTCGGGTGGATCGCTCGCGGACCCCGGCGACTCGACACGCGTGGCGCCCGAGACGGTGGCCGGTGGTCACAGCTGGCTCGAGACCACCCATATCGTGCCGCCACCCCAGCCGCCGCTGATCATCCTCGGTGAGAACGGCGTGACACCGGTGCGCGACGCGTTCCGTGGCGCCGACGGCACGACGCGGGTCGTGCTGCTCATGTCACCCACCTGACCGCATTGCCGTCGCGGCGTCTCGCTCGTCGAGCGGGTGATCGAGCAGTATCCGGATTCCGCGCTGCGCACCATCGTGGTGTGGGAGCACGCCACCGCCACGGATCGGACGGTGCCCGACACCGAGGTGCTGGCGTTGATGCGCGACCCGCGCGTGGCGCAATTCTGGGATCCGGGCCGCCAGGTCTCGAAGACCATGATGCGCGAGCTGCCCCACGACATGGCGTGGGCGATGGCGGACACCACCGGCGGCGCGCCGCCGCTCATCTGGGACATCGCGCTCGTGTACAACCCGCGCGCGCGATGGGGCGAGAGCTTCCCGTCGCCGTCGTACTTCGCGACCCCCGTCCCCGACAGCATCGACGGGTTCCGCTCGGCC
>JBIOKD010000401.1:0-2775 GCA_044451485.1 Candidatus Eiseniibacteriota bacterium
CGGTGACGATGCCGGGCAACCCCATGTTGGCGGTCGGATCGATGTTCGCGTCGTTGAAGGTGAGAAACGCGACGTAGGTCTCGCTGCCGTCCGCCGAGAAGCCGACCTGCGGCCAGTCCGCCGTCAGCGTGTTGAATCCGGCGGCCGGGCCCGACAGACCCACGTCGAGGTTGTGATAGGTGTCCGCTTCGCCCGGCGCGACCTGCTTCACCACTTCGATGCCGTGCTGCGAGTCCCAGTGCATGATCCGGCTGTGATAGTCGTAGTAGGTGATGCTGGTGCCGTTCTTGCGCGCCTGCAGCTCGCTCCACACCACGTGTGGCGTGGTGTCGTTGTAGGCGATCCCGCAGTTCACATAGGAGCGGAACTGGGTCGAGGTCGAGTCGCCCTTGACGATCGTCGCGTCGCTGTAATTGGTGAGGTTGCGCGTGGTGATGGTGCCGGCGGCGAACGTGCCATTGCTCGACTCGATCAGGTACACGTTGCCGCCGAGATCCCCCACCGCCACGCCGACCCGGCCGTTGCTCGAGACCGCCATCGACGGGAACGCGGGCTTGCCGTCACGGAAGAGCGCGGCGGGCGCGATCGAGGTCCAGGTGCCGAGCTGCCAGCCGACCGGGCACACGAACTTGGCGCCGGAGGCGGCGAGATAGCTCACCGCGAACGACTCGGTCTCGCCGTAGCTGCCCGCCTGCGGCACTTCGCCGATCAGCGTGAACGAGCCGTTTGGATTGGACGTCACCTGCGGAAACAGGTTGCTTGGGCTGACGATCGGCGCCAGATAGCCGCTCCAGGTCGCCGCCGAGGCCGAGTCGGCCAGGTAGAACGCGCCACGCAGGTCGCAGCCGTCCTCGTTCATGTGCTGCGCCACCACCGGCAGCCCGCCCGGTGTCAGCGCGATCGAGCCGAATCCGCCGAGCAGCTCGGTGACACAGCAGCCACGCAGCCGCGGGTCGGCGACTTTCCCCTTCATCTGCCAGCCGCCGAGATCCCGGACTGCATACGCCATCGCGCGGTTCGGGTACGGCTGCGGCGCCCCGAGATTGGGCGGACAGCCGCCACCCAGCTCGCAGAAGTCCTTGAGATAGGTGACGTGGACGCGTCCGTCCGGGCCGACCACGACACGGACGCCGAGACTGCCCATGTCCTGCAGGTCGTACCAGGTCGAGTCCAGCACCACCGCGCCGGCGGCCTGCGACACCGGCACCACCGCCACGCGCGAGAGCGACGCCCGGCCCGCGGCGCGCTCGGTCGCCGTCGGTGCGGTGCGGGCGCCCGAGGGATCGAGCAGCGCCCGCCCATCGGGATTGGCGGAGGTGCGCGCGAGCGCGGGGGACGCCGCCAGCAGGGTGGCGAGGGCGAGCAGGACGGGGCGGCGAGTCATCGGTCCTCCGGTCAGTGCCGGCCGAGCGGTATCTCGAGGTCGTGGCGGATCGACAGCGCGAAGGTGCGGCCCGCCTCGGGAATGAAGCTCATGGGTTCCTGGTACGAGTGGTCGAACAGATTGCTCACGGCGAACGTGACGCGTGAGCCGAACAGATTGGCGCCGATCTCGCCGGCGGCGGTGATGCCGGCCGGGCGGCGCATCAGATTGACCTCGCCCTCGGAACTGCTGCGGTCGTCGGCGATCACCGCGCCGAACCAGCGCACCCGGAATGCGGCACGCCCGGCCGGCACGACATGCGGCAGGGCGAACGACAGCTCGCCGCTCATCCGCGGCCCGCCGACGTCGGTCAGTGCCTTGTCGGTCGTGAGATCGCGACCGCGTGGCAGCGTCGCCTCCATCGCGAGGCCGACCCCGCGCACCGCGGTGCGCGCGGTCATCTCGAGACCTTCGAGACGGGCGCGCTGGATGTTCGTGTACTGGAACCGCGGGATCAGGTAGAGCTGGCCGAGATACTTGAGCGAGATCAGGTCCTCGACATCGGAGCGGTAGGCCGAGAACGTCAGCGAGCCCCGCTCGCCGTCGGCGCGCAGCCCGAGATCGAGCGTCTTGCTCTGCTCGGGCACCAGGTCCGGGTTGCCGAACACGCGCATCCCGGCGTGGATCTCGTCGTCGAAGAAGCGCTCGTCGAGGTTCGCGACCCGGAACCCGCTCGAAACGTGCACGCGCGGCTCGATCACCCCGAAGCGCCGCGACAGACCCGCGTCGGCGCTCCAGCGCTCGTCGGTGAGATCGAGCGCCGGCGAGTCGGTCACGGTCGCGGTGTCGGCCCAGGTGCGCACCCGGTCGAAGCGGACGCCGGCCTCGAGCCGGGTGTGCCAGCGCTCGGCCCCGCTCGACATCCAGCCGCTCGCGACCTCGCGCCACGCCGGCGGGACGCTGTTGCCGGTGCCGGTGTCCGTGTTCGTCACCACACCGGCCACGGTGCGCGTGGTGACCACGGTCGTGCGCGGGCCGCCGGCGTCGTCGCGCCGGTATTCGCCACCCACCCGCACCGCGCCGTTCGCGAACAGCCGCAGCTCCGGTGCCACGCCACGCGATTGCGTGGTCACGCGGTCGGAGGCGAGCGTGGTGTTGGTGCCGATCGGGTTGCCACGCGAGTTGAAGCGCGGATCGACGGTGTTCTCGTCGAAGTCGCTGCGGTAGTTCTGGTGGGTGCCCAGCACGCGCCACGACACCTTCCCGGGGGCGAACGGACCCGACAGCTCGAGGCGGTCGGCGTCGCGCGACTGCAGCGGGTACTCGGCGGTGGAGCCGCCATCCGAGTTGAAAGCCGGCAGACCGACGTCGTGCGCGGCGTGATGGGTGTGCTCGTAGTCGGCGAGCATCGC
>JBIOKD010000402.1:0-2775 GCA_044451485.1 Candidatus Eiseniibacteriota bacterium
ATCTACTACGATCCGAAGACGATGATGTTGTTCGCCGATGCCAAGAGCGGCATCCAGAAGGTGGTCGAGGAGCGGAAGAGCCAGCTCGGCTGAGCACGGCGCCTGCTGCCCGGCTCAATGCTCCGTCTGCTTCAGCAGCTCGACCAGCCGGTCCTTCCAGAGTGCCGCCCAGGTGTGCGTGCCGTGTCCATGGGTCCGGTCGCTGGCGGGGATGAGCACGAACTGGCCGTGTTTGACGCGTCCGATCTCGCGCTCCGCGATCTTCAGCTCGGGCGGGTTGATGAAGTCGTCGCCCGAGTTCACGAACATCACCGGGACGACGATGTTCTCGAGTTTCGGTGACGGGTCGTAGTTTCGAGACGCCTCGAGCTGATAGATGAGATCGTTGGCGTCGGTCGTCGCCATGCGGCTCGCGAGCTGCGCCTGCAGGAAGCGGTCGACCGAGTCGCGGGTGGCGAGCGCGTTCTGCATCGCGATCGGCGCGCTGCCGGCGATCATCAGGATGTCCACCGCGGCGCGCAGACCGTCCTGCGGCTCGCGCTGGTACTCGCCGCCCTTCCAGTCCGGGTCGTTGCGGATCGCGTCCACGATCATCTGCCGCCACAGACGATTCCGTCCCACGATCGCCACCGGCTGACACGCGAGCGGCATGAGCGCGTCCATGAAGTCGGGATAGGCTTCGCCCCACACCCAGGTGTGCATGCCACCCATCGAGGTGCCCATCACCAGACGCAGGTGATCCACGTGCAGGTGCTCGACCAGGAGCTGGTGCTGGGCGCGCACCATGTCGTCGTAGTCGTAGCGCGGGAAGCGCATGTGCATCCCGTCGCTCGGCTTGCTCGAGCGGCCGTGGCCGATGCCGTCCGGCAGGATGACGTAGTAGCGGGTGGTGTCGAGCGGCTCACCCGCGCCGTACAGCTCGTCGGCGAACTGCCTGCTCATGAACTGCCGGCCGGTGCCGCCGGTGCCGTGGAGCACCAGCACCGCGTTCAAGGCGTGCCCCGATGCGTCGCGTTTGAGTGTGCCGAGCGTCAGCACGTGCACCCTCAGCTCGGGCAACGTCTCGCCCGATCCGAAGTGGAAGTTGCGCGTGACGAAGTCGCTCTCGACGGCGCGGGCCCCGGTCGGCGCGAGCAACACCAGCGCGAGCGCCACGCCGAGCACGAGACGCCGATCGATTCCCGGACCCGTGACCATCGCTGGATGCCTCCCCACACACCTCGTCGAACCAGGCGTGCTCGCTCCCGCCCGCCGCGTTCGAGCACGCCCGCGGAGATTGCGGCTGGAGCAGCCGCGAGTCAATGGTGACGTGGCTCGGTGGTGGTGCGGCAGGTCCGACATGAACGGGCGATACGGCTGTGCGATCATCCCGTTCGCAAGACACGCCCCGGAGGCGCCGGACACGGCATCGAATGGAGGTTGAAGTGAGGTTCATGACCCTGCTGCTGGTCGCGGTGTTCGCCCTCCACCCCGCTCGCGTCACCGCCGCCGGACCGGACTCCAGTGCGACAGCCGATGCCGACCTCGCCAAGACGGCGCGCTGGTTCGCCGAGTTCGACAGTCTCTGCACGCTCGATCACGGAGCGCTCTGGGGGCAGTCGTTCTGCGGCCCGATCATGATCGTCGATCCCGCGTCACGGCGGATTCTCGCGAATCACGCCGATGCCACCGGCTTGCTGGCGGCTCGTGGAGGCGTGTTCGTCGGTCAGCTCCCGGAGAGTCTGCCGGTGGCGAACACGGCGGTGGAGTGGCAGGGCACGCGTTGGACGATGATCATGTCGTGGTCGATGAGCGAGAACCTGCGCCCGCGTCTCCGCCTGATGGGGCACGAGAGCTTCCACCGCCTCCAGCCCGGCCTCGGTCTCGAGTCCCCAGGGGAACTCAACGACCACCTCGACACCGCCGACGGACGGTACTGGATGCAGCTCGAGTGGAACGCCCTCCAGCGGGCACTGCTTGCACCGGGCGATGCGCGGCGCACCGCGATCACCGACGCGCTGGCGTTTCGCGCCGCACGCCGCGCGGAGTTTGCCGGGGCCGCCGAACGCGAGGTGGCGCTCGAGATCCACGAGGGCCTGGCCGAGTATTCCGGCATGCGTCTGACCGGCTATTCCGACTCGATGGTGGTCCGGGTGGTCACCGCCAATCGGGCCAATGAGACGGGGTTCGTCCGCTCATTCGCCTACGTGAGCGGACCGCTGTACGGCTACCTGCTCGACGCATCGGCTCCCGGCTGGCGCAGGCACGCCAAACCGAAGACGGATCTCGGAGATCTCCTTGCCGGCGCGACGTTTGGCGCTCTCCCCGAATCATCGTGGCGCGCCCGGGTCGCCGCCGTGGATGTCGGGCAGCGCGCCCTCGTCTACGATGGCGCCAACCTGCGCACGTCCGAGGACGCGCGCGAGCACAAGCGCCAGGCGCAGCTCGCGCTGTGGCGGCAGACGCTCGTCGACGGCCCCGTTCTCATCGTCGATCTCACGAAGGTGAAGTCCGGGAGCTTCGACCCCGGCAAGGTCTTTCCGATGGCCGAGAAGCAAGTCGTCTACACCACCCGGACACTCGAGGCCGAATGGGGTGCGCTCACCATCGATGACGGCGCGATCCTCGAGGATCGGAACACCGGCACGGGCCGCGTATCGCTCGCGGGCGCGTCGACCGATCACTCGAACGGCCAGGGCTGGACGCTGAAGATCGCCGACGGGTGGGAGGTGACGCCCGCCCAGCGACCCGGCGACTTCCAGATCGCCAAGAGGCACTAGCCGCGATCGGGAGCCC
>JBIOKD010000403.1:0-2748 GCA_044451485.1 Candidatus Eiseniibacteriota bacterium
CACTCGAATGGCCCGAGGACGCACCACCGCGTCTCGCCGAGCCCGAGCACGTGCCCGACGACTCGCGGGGCGCGATCGAGAACCTCCTCACCCAGGCCGGGATCCGGATCGAGAACCTGGCGCTCCAGCGCCAGCGCGCGATGGCCGAGCGACGCGCCGTCGAGCTGCGCGAGGCGGCCACGCGGGCCGAGCTCAGCGCGCTGCACGCGCAGGTACAGCCACACTTCCTGTTCAACGCGCTCAACACGCTGTCCTATCTGATCGAGACCGATCCACCAGCCGCACAACGCTTCACCGAGCGGCTGGCGGACATGCTGCGCTACACGGTCGAGGCGTCGCAGCGGCGCGCGGCGCTGCTCTCGGACGAGATCGCGTTCGTGGAGGACTACATCGGGGTGGCGCGCGAACGTTACGAGGGCGATCTCGCGTTCGAGTTCCGTGGATCGCCCGAGCTGCTCGGCGCGGCGGTGCCGCCGCTGTTGTTGCAGCCGCTGGTGGAGAACAGTCTCAAACACGGCTGGCGGGCCGATCGGGACGGGCTCCGCATGACGCTCGAGGCGAGACGCGAGGACGGGTGGCTGACGTTCACGTTCGCCGACGACGGCGCCGCCGCCGGCAATGGCCGCGGCAATGGGCACGGTCCCGGGAACGGCCGCGCCTCGGTGGGGCTCGGATTCGGGCTCGGAAACCTCGACCAGCGCGTCCGCCGTTTCGGCGGTCGCGACGCCAGTCTCGCCGCTGGCGTGCGTGACGGCGGAGGCTTCGTGGTCACCCTGCGCTGGCGGGAGGGCGAGGGAGTGGAGGAGCGATGAACACACGCCGTTTCGCGGCCGTGAGCGGGGGAGTGCGGGGCGACGAGGATCGCCGCCTGCGCGTGGTGATCGCGGACGACGAGCCTCGTGCCCGCCAGTTCCTCGAGCGTCTGCTGGCCGAGCACGAGGATCTCGAGGTCGTGGGGGTGGCCCGTGGCGGCGCCGAGGCGCTGACGCTGGTGTCCGAGCAGCGGCCGGACGTCACCTTTCTCGACATCCACATGCCGGATCTCTCGGGGCTCGAGGTGGCGCGTCACCTGCGCGGCGACCGGGCGCCGGTGATCGTGTTCGTCACCGCCTACGATCAGCACGCCGTGGAGGCGTTCGAGCTGGCGGCACTCGACTACGTGCTCAAGCCGATCCGTCGCGAGCGGCTCGCCGAGACGGTGCGACGCGTGGTCGAGGACGTGCGCCAGCAGAAGGACCCCGTCCGTGGCCAGGACGCGGCCATCCAGAGACTGCTCGACGCGCCGGGCATGGCCGAGCGCGGCGAGACGCTGCGACGTCTCCCGGTGCGGCACCGGCGCGAGGTGAAGCTGCTCGACCTCGCCGACGTGAACCGGATCGTGTCCCGCGACCGGCTGGTGCTGGCGTGCGCGGGAGCGCACGAGTACATGGTGGACTACACGCTCCAGGAGCTGGAGACGCGTCTGCCACCCGGGCAGTTCGTGCGGGTGCATCGCGCCGCGCTGGTCAACATCGACGCGATCGAGAGCTATGGCGGCGAGGACGGGGTGCTGGTGCTGCGGCTCAAGGACGGTACCCGGGTGGAGGCGAGCGAGCGACGCGCCGCCGACGTGCGACGCAAGCTGCGGTAGCGCTGCGCGCAGACCTCGAGCGCAGCGCGATCCTCCGTCCGGGGCAGGCCATGCCGGCACGCTCGCCTCCGCATCCTGCTCGGGCTCGCTGCATCCAGTCGGCCCTCCGCCGTCGTGGCTGCGGGCCTCCTCGGGCGCACCGGCATGACCTCCCCGGACTCCGGATCGCCTTTCACGGATGCATCCGCACCCCGCGACCCACGCCGAAGGCCGTCGTGTGGCGGTCGAGATCGTAGACGCTGACCACCGGCTCGAACAGACTGTCGCCGTTGTCGGCGTCCTCCCAGCCCATCAGCGTGAAGCGCTCGCGATCGAGCCACACCGCGTCGTCGTTGCGGCACCCGGTGCCGCAGCTCTGCAGGACGCTCCCGGTGTGGGTGCCGAAATCGAGCAGCTCGCTCGCCGCGTCCGCGTCGTACAGAAATCCCTTCTCGTCCGGATCCCACTCGCGGTAGGTGTCGGGATTCACCGCCCGCGTCCGATCCGGTGACCACGCCCACCAACGCGAATCCGCGCTGTTGCGCAGCGAATCCGCGAGCGGCTCGGTTTGCTCGACCTGGATCGTGTCGACCCGACTCCAGTGCAGACTGTCGAGCGTGAACGCGGGATCGTAGCGACGCCAGTAGACGCACCAGTCGGCGAGCGGGCGGCGCAGCTCCCGGGTGAGTCGCGCCGCGTCGAAGCGCGGCGTGGCCGGGGCGCAGGAGGTGGCGGCGAGCAGCACCAGCAGCACCGGGAGCGCTCGCGGGCCCCGGCCAGGCGGCGACACACGCCCCGCCGCCCGCGGAGCCAGCCACCGCGTCGGGAGCACGACCCGCTCAGCCGCCCTGACCCGGCCCCGGCATGAACGATCCCATCGGCCACGACAGCCGGCGCACCACCGTCGAATCGACCGACACCGGGATGGTCTTGCGCAGCGAGTCCACCACCGCGCGGAAGCGCGCGTCGCGCTTGCCGTTGATGACGTCGGTTTGGAGCTGCTGCCGGTTGACAGCGGTGAGCTGATCCCACGCCGGCATGCGCTGCTGCTTGGACACGAGCTGGATGACGAGCTGACCGCCGGGGGCCGGGAACGGACCGGCGTACTCGCCCTCGCGCATCGTCACCAAGCGGGGCTC
>JBIOKD010000404.1:0-2745 GCA_044451485.1 Candidatus Eiseniibacteriota bacterium
CTCTGGAACAGCCCGAACGGTCCCGCCCGGTCCGGTCCGATCCGGTTCTGCATCCCCGCGATGACCTTCCGCAGGAACCAGATGTACATGAGCACCGACACGAGCAGCAGCGCGAACACCGCGATCGTCTTTCCGATCACGATCAACACGACAGTGAGATCGAGGTCGCCCGAGAGGAGCGGATCGGTGAGCGCGAGCGGGTTCATCGAGCACAGGTTCATCGCGTGGTCTCGACCCGAAGCTCGGTGACCGTGCTCGCGCTGTCGACGATGTCGTTCGGGCCAACCGGGCCGCCCGGCGCGAACCCGATGAACGCGGTACCGGGGGCGGTCGCGGCATCGGCGAGGACCGGCAGCGAGATCGTGCCTCGCGCGCTGGTGACCCGCACGGTGGCGCCGGCTGCCGCGACCCCGATCCGACTCAGGTCGTTCGGATGCACCACGAGCGCGGCCTCCGACGCCAGCGCCGCGAGCGACGAGCTCGACGACACGATCCGACCGGCGTCGTAGAGGGTACGAGCAGCCACGAGGCGGAGACTGTACGCATCGGGCGGCATGGGTGCGGCGGGCGGAGCCTGGCGGTCCCAGACGTGGAGCGCGGGCAGCGGTACCACCGGCTCGATGGCCACGGCAGGAGCTTCTGCATCTTCGGGTTCATCGTCGACCGTGCCGGGCCGGATCGGCTCCCACGACACGCCCGCGGAGAATCCCGGCGGGTCGTGGAACACGAGCTCGTCGGTGAAGTCGGCGATGGGGAGCACCGCGCCGTCTCGTGCGCGCCGGATCAGGGTGGCATCCACCCCGAAGTGGGCCGGCGCAACTCGCGCAATCTCGTTCTGCACGTCTTCGACCGTCTCGAACCCGAAGTCGACGCCCAGGCGCGCCGCCAGCTCGGCGGCGATGCGCCAGTCGTCCATGGTCGTGCCATCGGGGGTGATGAGGCGGGCCTGGCGCATGACCCGGCCCTCGAGGTTGGTGATGCTCCCCGATTTCTCGCCCCACACGGACGTGGGAAGGAACACATCAGCGCGATCGGCGGCGTCGTCGGCGAACGCGCCCACCGCGATCACGAACCGCGCCCCATCGAGCCCGGCGCGCGTCCGGACCCGATCCGGGAAGTCCTGGACGAGGTCGGCGCCCAGGAGCACGAGCGTGGTGACGGCTCCAGCCGCCGCGGCTTCGAGCACGCCTGCGGTGTCGAGGCCTCGAGCTGCGGGAACTGCGCCCCATGCATCCGTGTAGTGCGCCCGCGCGCCGTCGAGCGTGACCCGCCCGGGCAGGAAACCGGGCGCGAGGCCGAGGTCGAGCGCGCCCCGGACGTTGGCCCGACGCAGCGCCGAGAGAAACTTCACGCCCGGCACCGCGGCGAGCGCGGCCGCCGCCTGGACCACCGAGTCGGACGACTCGGCGAGCGACTGGCGCCCGAGCACCACGACGATGTCGCCGTCACGGCCGTCGAGTGCACTCACCGCCTTCTCGATGGAACCACTTCCTGATGCAGTCCCGTCCCCGGCGAGCGCACGGGCAAATTGCGCGGCCATCGCCCCGGCGTCGCCCGGCGCGTGGCGCAGCACCGCGGTGACGTCGCGCGTGAGCCCGGTCGCGCGCGGCGCGATCTCGATCACCGGTACGCCGAGGTCGATCGCCGCCCGCCGCACCCGCAGGTGCAGCACCGGCAGCTCCTCGCGCAGATCGGGCGCGACCAACACCACGGCCCGAGCTCGGTCGAGGTCGGCGATCGTGGCCGGGGCCAACCCGAGCACGACCTCAGCCGGCAAGCCGTCGCCCAACTGGGCGTCGACGTTGTCGGTGCCGAGCACACCCTTGGCGAGTCGAGCCCAGGCGTAGGCGTCTTCGTTGGTCCCGCGCGCACCACCGATCACCGCGATCGACGAAGGCCCGGGACCTTCGAGCGCGGCGCGCAGCCCGGCGACCGCGGCGTCGAGCGCCTCGGGCCAGGAGACCTCGACGAGCTCGCCGTTCTTGCGCAGCATCGGGGCCGCCACGCGGTCGGGGGAATGCACCCACTCGTAGCCGTAACGGCCCTTGTCGCACAGCCAACCTTGGTTCACCGGCTCGGAGTCGACTCCGAGCAGCCGCACGATGCGGTTCGACGTGCTCTGGAGCGCGCCCCGGCACCCGACCGAACAGGTCTGGCAGGACGTCTCCACCGTCTGGAGGTCCCACGGTCGCGCCCGGAACCGGTACGCGCTCGCGGTGAGGGCCCCGACCGGGCAGATCTGCACGGTGTTGCCCGAGAAGTAGGAGGAGAAGGGCTCGTCCGGATAGGTGATCACCTCGGTGGTCCCGCCACGCCCGCCGAAGTCGATGAGCGGGTCGCCGGCGACTTCGGCTGCGAACCGGGTGCACCGCCCGCACTGAATGCAGCGTTCGCGATCGAGCAGCACGAGATCGCTGATCGGGATCGGCTTCTCGAAGTGGCGCTTCTCCTCGACGAAGCGCGTCTCCCCGGGCCCGAACGCGAGCGTCTGGTCCTGGAGCGGGCACTCCCCACCGCGGTCGCAGACCGGGCAGTCGAGCGGATGGTTGATGAGGAGGAACTCGAGCACGCCGTCCTGCACAGCCTTCACGTTCGGGCTCTGCGTGTTGACGACCATGCCGTCGGTCACGGGCGTCGCGCAGGAGATCTGCATGCCGCGCATGCCCTCGACTTCGACCAGGCACATGCGGCACATGCCGACCGGCTTCATGCGCTCGTGCCAGCAGAAGCGTGGGATGTAGGAGC
>JBIOKD010000405.1:0-2735 GCA_044451485.1 Candidatus Eiseniibacteriota bacterium
CACGCGGATCCATGGCGGCGCACTGTAGCGCGCGGCCGGCTCGCGCGCACCACCGCGCCGGCTTCGGTGCGACGCGACACCGGGACTCGACGCGACGCGGGCATCCGCGGCCCACCGGACGGCGTGCCGGGCCGGATGGACGACGTAGATGAGACGTCGCTCCCGACCCGAGGGTTGGATGCGCTCGATCTGGTCGTCTCGTGCGCTGCGCCGCTCGCTGGGGCCAAGGGCGAGCCTGGGATCCGGTCCCGGCGCGGTTTTGCGGCCGGCGGGCCACACCCTACAATCACCCGTCCGAGTTCCACTCCGAACCATCGAGACCGGATTCATGACCTCCGACCTGTTGTTCGGCCGTCTGCGCGCGTCGGCGGCCGACGTCGTGGACGCCGGCATCGATGTCTTGCCGCATTTCGAGATGGCCGCGATCACGATCCTCGAGGGCATCGAGCATCCGGGCGAGTTCCCCGAGATCCGCCGCCGTCTGCGTGGCGAAGGCATCCGCACCCTGGTCCACCGCGGCGCACTGCTGCTCAAGCCGGGCGATCTCGAGCGCGCGGTGTCGGCCGGCGCGCTGGCCGGCTCGGACGAGATCTTCCTGTGCGAGGAATGGAACGAGGAGTTCGAGCCGTTCCCCGGTCGCGTCGCCGGCGACGACTTCGCCAAGGGCACTCCGCTCGGTCTCGAGGAATGGATGATCGACGCGCGCTGTCTGCTGGCGCTCGGTGACGCGACGGGAGTCAACTTCGCGACCCACAACGCCGACCTCGACGCCCGTCTGCGTGGCCGCTTCCCCGCGGCCAAGACGTGAGCGCCCCGGTCCACGCCCACGGGGTCCGTCTGCAACACCTCACGCTGCCCGGCCCGGCGGGCACGATCGAGGCGCTGCTACAGGAGCGCGACGGCTTCACACACCGCGTCATCGCGCTGGTCTGTCACCCGCATCCGCTCTATGGCGGTACCATGCACAACAAGGTCGTCCATCGGATCGCGAGCACGCTGCTCGATCTCGGGGTCGCGGTGCTGCGGTTCAACTTCCGCGGCGCCGGAGGGAGCGACGGGCGCTTCGACCAGGGCCGGGGCGAGGTCGAGGACGCGCGCGCGATGGCGGGCTGGCTCCGCGATCGGCACCCGGAGGCACGGCGGTGGGTGGCCGGCTTCTCGTTCGGCTCGTTCATCGCGGCGCGTCTGGCCGCCACCGATACCGGCTTCGAGCGCATGACCCTGGTGGCGCCGCCGGTCGCGAGCCACGACTTCTCGCCGCTCCGCGAGAGCCCGGTGCCCAAGCTGGTGCTGCAGGGGACGGCCGACGACATCTGCCCGCTGGCACGTCTCGAGGAGGAGTATCCGGACTGGGCCGAGCCCAAGCGTCTGATCCTGATCCCCGACGCCAGCCACTTCTTCGACAAGCAGTTGCACCCGTTGGGAGATGCATTGCTCGAAGGGCTGAGGGAGGCGGTCGGAGGATGATCTTGGCGGATGCCGGAGAGATCCGGCAGCCGGGGTCGGGCGGGAAGCCAGACCCGGAAGCATGCAACGCAACGGGGGCGCCGTACGTCTCAATTACTACGCGGTGACACGCAACCTTGTTCGCGTCGGCAACGACAGGCCACCTTTTCGCCGGTGTCGGCCCGCGGTAGCGTCGCGATGTCAGCATCCGGTCAGGGACATGGTGACTCGTTCCGCCGCCGCACGCGCTCGTGCGTCCGCGCGCCGCGCTCGGCCGCCGGCCGATCGGACGCCCGCGCCGGGGCTCGATGATGGCGCACGTTTCGTGCACGATGATGGGAGTGCACTCGCCGAGAGAGACTGAACCCGCGGGATCCGCGCCCACATGGCGCGACCCTGGAGGCAACGCTTGAATCGCACGCGCTGGTGGATGGTCGCCGCGGCCGTCGTCGTGGCGCTGCTGGTCGGCTGGTGGTGGCGCTCGAGGGGCGCCGGCGAGAAGCCCCGCTACCGCACCGCCGAAGTCGAGATGGGCCACCTCGACGCCACGGTGTCGGCGACCGGCACCGTCGAGCCGGTGGTGCAGGTCGAGGTGGGCAGCCAGGTGAGCGGCACCATCAAGACCATGAGCGCCGACTACAACTCGACCGTGCATCGCGGCGATGTGTTGTGCCAGATCGACCCGTCGAGCTTCAAGGCGCGTGTGCTCCAGAGCGAAGCCGCGGTGGCGCACGCCGAGGCATCGGTGCGCGACGCCGAGCTGGCGCTCAAGCGTGCCAACCAGCTATTGCCGCAACAGTACGTGGCCCAAGCCGACGTGGACGCCGCGCAGGCGACACTCGATCAGCGCAAGGCCGATCTCAAGCTGGCGCGGGCGCAGCTCGACCAGGCTGAGGTGGACTTCGCCAACACCACGATTCGCGCCCCCATCGACGGCGTGGTGATCTCGCGCGCGATCGACGTGGGGCAAACGGTCGCGGCGAGCCTGCAGGCGCCCAAGCTGTTCGTGATCGCGAACAACCTGACCGAGATGCAGGTCGAGACCAAGATCGACGAGGCCGACATCGGTCGCATCCACCCCGGTTTGCCCGTCTCGTTCACGGTGGACGCGTTCCCCGATCGCACCTTCGACGGGCGGGTCGCGCAGGTGCGGCTCGAGCCGATCGTCGATCAGAACGTGGTCACGTACACCACGGTGATCCGCACCCGGAATCCCCAGCTGCGGCTGAGACCAGGCATGACGGCGAACGTCTCGGTGATGGTGGCGAGTCGCGACAGCGTGCTCAAGG
>JBIOKD010000406.1:0-2726 GCA_044451485.1 Candidatus Eiseniibacteriota bacterium
CCTTCGTGTCGGCGAATCTCACCGACAGCGCCGGGGGCGGGTTGGGCTGGGTGCAACCGTGGACCGTCGTGACCCAGGGTGGCGCCCGCGTGGCCGTCATCGGGCTCACCACCCGGTCCACGCCGGAGACCACGCGGCCCCAGAACGTCGCCGGGCTGTCCTTCGGCGATCTCGCCGGCGCCGTGCAGCGCGTGCTGCCCGACGCCCGGGCAGCCGCGGACTTCGTCGTCGTGCTGGCGCACGCTGGCGAATCGTGCGATTCGGTCGGCTGTCAGGGAGAGATCTTCGGGCTCGCGAACCGGCTCGATTCCGGATCGGTCGATCTCATCGTGGCGGGGCACACGCATCAGCGGGTGGACACGGTGATCCACGGGATCCCGATCGTGGAGGCGGCCAGCTCGGGGCGGGCCATTGCGGTCGTCGATTTCGTGCGCCTGGCCGGCGGCCGCGGGCGCGCGGTGCGCGCGCGGCTCGAAACGCCCTGGGCGGACGTCGTCACCCCCGACCGCGACCTCGCCACGGCCGTCGCGCACGAGCAGCTCGCGGTGGACAGCATCACCGGCCGCACCGTCGCCACCTTGCGCACCCCGCTGCGCCGCCTGGGGGACGAATACCCGCTCGGCCGGCTGCTGGCCGATGCGTATCGCAACATGGGCAAGACGGACGTGGGGCTGATCAACAACGGCGGCATTCGCGCCGATCTCGCCGCCGGGCCGGTGAGCTATGGCGCACTGTTCGAGGTGACGCCGTTCCAGAACCGGCTGCTGCGCCTCACCCTGCCGGCGGCGACCCTGCGTGACGTGCTGGAGCACGTGCTGGCCGACCGCACGCCGCAGGCGCACGTCTCGGGGCTCGAGGTGTGGTACGATCCCGCACTGCCGGCGGGACAGCGCATCAAGAAGATCCGCTGGATGAACGGCCGAGGGTTGGATGCGCGTCGTACCTACACGATCGCGGTCCCGGACTTCCTGGCCGATGGCGGTGACGGGTTCGCGATGCTGGCGCCGCTGCAACGGGCCGATGTCGGCCTGGTGGATCTGGACGCCCTGATCGCGTACCTGCGCGTGCTGCCCCAGCCGGTGAGCGCGCCGGGCCAGGATCGGTTGCATCCGGTGAGCCGGTAATGGCCGACGCGCTGCGCGTGTTCGTCAACGAGCGGCCGGTGGACGTGGCGCGCGGCGCCACGGTGCGCGACGCCGTCGCCGCCCTGGATGCCGCCTTGGCCGAGCTGGTAGCGGGTGATGCCGCCTACGTCACCGACGGCGTGGGGCGGACCCTCGACGCGGCCGATCCGGTGCGGGAAGCGGGCGCCGTGTTCCGGGTGGTGGTGACCGCGCGCCGCGGACCGAAGCGTCTCTCGAAGGAGGTGTTGCGCGCCTGGCCCAAGGCGGAGCTGCACGTCCATCTCGACGGCTGCCTCAGGCCGCAGACGATGCTCGAGCTGGCCCGGACGTCGGGCGTACGGCTCCCAGCCGACACCCCGGAGGGGTTGGCGCGCGCACTCATGGTCACGGGGGCGCACAGCCTCGAGGAGTACCTCGAGAAGTACGCGATCACCCTGTCGGTGATGCAGACCGCCCAGGCGCTGGAGCGGATCGCGTACGAATTCGTGGTGGACGCCGCCCGCGAGAACGTGCGCTACGTCGAAGTGCGCTATTCGCCGCTGTTGCACCGGCCGGCGTTGACGCTGACCCAGGCCATCGAGGCGCCGCTGGCCGGCGTGCGGCGCGGCAGCGCGGAGACGGGGACCAAGGTCGGGCTCATCCTGTGCGGCATCCGGACGCTCGCGCCCGACACGTCGCTCGAGCTGGCCCGCGCCGCCGCCGATTACCGCGGGGAAGGCGTCATCGCGTTCGACCTCGCGGGCGCCGAGCGCGACCACCCCGCATCGGCGCATCGTGCCGCGTTCGCGTACGCCGCCCAGCACGGTCTGTCGTGCACCTGCCACGCCGGGGAAGGGGACGGTCCCGGCTCGATCGCCGACGCGCTGCATACCTGCGGGGCACAGCGCATCGGCCACGGCACGCGGCTGGGGGAAGATCCGGCGCTGCTCGAAGAAGTCGTGGCGCGACGTATCCCGCTCGAAATGTGTCTCACCAGCAACGTGCACACGCACACCGTCGAGGCGATCGGGCAGCACCCGTTCCGCCGGTACCTCGAGCAGGGGGTCGTGGTCACGCTCAACACCGACGGACGGCTGGTGGACGGCATCACCCTCACCGACGAGTATTTCACCGCGCATGCGGTGCTCGGACTCACCACAGAGGAGCTGACCCGCGTGGTTCTCAATGGCTGTGAAAGCGCCTTTCTTCCCGAGTTCGAGCGTGTGGCCCTGGTCTCGCGGGTGCAGAGCGAGCTGGAGAAGCTGGCATGAGCGCCGGCGTCGACGCGCGCGGCGCGGCCGTCGAAGCGGCGGTGCAAGCGGTGCGCACGCGGCTCGGCGACCGGAAGCCACGGGTCGCGATCGTGCTCGGGTCGGGGCTCGGTGCTCTGGCCGACGCCGTCACCGAGCCGGTGCAGGTTCCGTATGCCACGATTCCCGGATTTCCCGCTCCGGGCGTGGCGGGCCACAAGGGCGAGCTGGTCGCGGGGACGCTCGAGGGCGTATCCGTGCTGGTCCAGAGCGGCCGATTTCACCTCTACGAAGGCCATCCGGTGGACACGGCGGCGCTGCCGATTCGCGTGTTCGCCCGGCTCGGGGTGCGGACCCTGGTCGTGACCAACGC
>JBIOKD010000407.1:0-2725 GCA_044451485.1 Candidatus Eiseniibacteriota bacterium
CTCGCGTCGGCGCTCGCCCCGCTGCTCGGCCCCGACCTGGTGGTCCTGGTCAAGGGCTCGCGTGGGGCCGCGCTCGAGGACGTCCTCACCGCCCTCGGGCTGGAGGGCTGACGTGTTCTACGAATGGGTCTACCCGCTCCATCACATCCACGGACTCTCGGCGTTGAACGTGTTCCGTTACATCACGTTTCGCGCCGCGTACGCGGCCATCACCGCGCTGTTCATGTGCTTCGCGTTCGGTCCGCCGATGATCGAGTGGCTGCGACGCGTCAAGCTCGGACAACGCATCCGCAAGGAGGGCCCGCAGGCGCACCAGAGCAAGGCCGGCACACCGACCATGGGCGGGCTGTTGATCGTCCTGGCGATCGTGGTTCCCACCGTGGTGTGGGGCAACTTCCATTCGCGTGATCTGTGGCTGGCGCTGCTCTCCACCGTGTGGCTCGGCGCCATCGGGTTCCTGGACGACTACCTGCGGGTGGTCAAGGACTTCCCCCACGGACTGCTCGGACGATACAAGCTGGCCGGTCAGATCGTGCTCGGGATCGCGGTCGGCGCGACCCTGCTGGCGTGGCCCGGACCCGGCGCGCTGTCGCCGACCGTGACCCACGTGCCGTTCCTCAAGTTCCGTTACGTCGACTTCGGGTTCCTGTTCATCCCGTTCGTGATCCTGGTCATCACCGGGTCCTCCAATGCCGTCAATCTCACCGACGGTCTCGACGGTCTCGCCTCCGGGCTGGTGGCCATCGCCGCGATCGCGTTCGCGGGCATGTGCTACGTGACCGGTCACGTCAAGTTCAGCGAGTACCTGAACCTCACCTATCTGCGCTCGGCCGGCGAGCTCACCGTGTTCTGCGCAGCGGTGCTGGGAGCGTCACTCGGCTTTCTCTGGTACAACTGTCACCCCGCCGACGTGTTCATGGGGGACACCGGCTCGCTCGCGCTGGGTGGGGCCCTGGCGGTGGTGGCCGTGCTCATCAAACGCGAGCTGTGGCTGCTGATCGTGGGTGGGGTGTTCGTCGCCGAGGCCTTGTCGGTCATGATCCAGGTGGCATCGTTCAAGCTGCGTGGCAAACGGGTGTTCCGGATGTCACCGCTGCACCATCATTTCGAGCTCGCGGGCTGGCCGGAATCCCGCGTGGTGCTGCGCTTCTATATCGTCGGCGCGCTGCTCGCGTTGCTGTCGCTCTCGACGTTCAAGCTGCAATGACGATCGATCCCCGTCATCCCCTGCCCGGCTCGCATCCGCTCGTCGCGGGCGCGGCGCGCTCGGGTGTCGCCGCGGCGCGTCTGCTCCGGCGCCACGGTCTCGACGTGCGGGTGTGTGACCGCCGTCCGGCCGCCGAGGCCGTCGAGACCGACCGGACACTGGCGTCGCTCGGCGTCGAGCGGGTGTGGGGCCGCGACGACCCGTCGCTGCTCGAGGGTCGGGACGTGCTGATCTGGAGTCCCGGCATCCCGGTCGAGCACCCGCTCGCCGTGGCGGCGCGTGGGCGCGCGATCCCGGTGCTCTCCGAGCTCGAGCTCGGCTTCCGGGCGGCGCAGGCGCCGTTCGTGGCCATCACCGGCACCAACGGGAAGAGCACGACCACCGATCTGGTGGGGGCGCTGGTGCGGGCCACCGGTCGCGAGCACGCGGTGTGCGGCAACATCGGACGGGCGGTGTGCGAGGTGGCGGAGGAGGTGGGGCCGTCGGGCCTCCTGGTGGTCGAGGTGTCCTCGTTCCAGCTCGAGACCGTGGAGCGGCTCCGGCCGTTCATCGCCACCTGGCTCAATCTCACGCCCGACCATCTCGACCGTCATCACGATCTCGACACCTACGGTGCTCTGAAGCGGCGGTTGTTCGCGCTGCAGGAGGAGACCGACTACGCGGTGTGGAACGCCGACGATCCCGAGGTCGTCGCCCGGCGCACCGGACGTGGGACACCGCTCGAGTTCTCGATGCGCCGGCGCGTCGAGCAGGGCGCCGCACTCGAGGACGGCATGCTCACGCTCGCCTGGCGCGGCGGGCGCGAGACGCTGCTCCCGGCGCGCGAGCTCCGGCTGCGTGGCGCGCACAACCTCATGAACGTGCTCGCCGCCCTCGCCACCGTGCTGCCGCTCGAGATCGCCCCGGCCACGTTGCGAACCGTGTTGCGCGCCTACGCCGGTCTCGAGCACCGGCTCGAGCCGGTGGCGGTGGTGGACGGGGTGGAGTTCGTGAACGATTCCAAGGCCACCAACACCGCGTCGCTGGCGGTCGCGCTGGAGAGCTTCACACGTCCGGTGGTGCTCATCGCCGGGGGACGTGACAAGGGTCAGGACTTCCGCCCGCTCGCGTCACTGGTCGCGCGCTCGGTCGCGCACGTGGTCCGGATCGGCGAGGGTGCCCCGCGGCTGGCGGCGGCCTGGCCGGGAGTGCCGGGCAGCGACGCCGCCACGCTGGCCGAGGCGGTGGACCGGGCCTTCGAGCTGGCCCGGACCGGCTTGACCGGCGGGTCCGACACGCCACGCGGCACCGTGCTGCTGTCGCCCGGTTGCGCGTCGTACGACATGTTCCACGACTACGAAGACCGTGGACGCCGCTTCAAGACCGAGGTCGGGCGGCTCCAACGCATGGAGGCGAAGACGTGAACCGTGGCGACCGCTGGCTTCTGATCCTGCCCATGGTGCTGACCATCGTCGGGGTGGTGATGGTGTACTCGTCGAGCTCGATCCTCGGGCTCACCCGTCACGGCGATCCCAACTA
>JBIOKD010000408.1:0-2722 GCA_044451485.1 Candidatus Eiseniibacteriota bacterium
CGACTCCGGCCGTGCTGCCAGCGCACCACGAATCCGCCCCAGGACGCCGGCACGCACGGCGCGACCGAGAAGCACCGCCCCCGCTGCCTGAGGCCGAGGATCGACTCGAGACCGAGCCGGTACATCCAGGCGGCGGACCCGGTGTACCAGGTCCAGCCGCCTCGGCCGATGTGGGCGGGATGCGTGTAGACGTCGGCGGCGACGACGTACGGCTCCACCTGGTAGCGGGCCACATCGGCGGGGCTGCGGGTGTGGTTGATCGGGTTCAGCATGTGGAACAACTCCACCGCTTCGTCACCGCTGCCCAGATGCGCCATGGCCATCACCGTCCACAACGCGGCGTGCGTGTACTGGCCGCCGTTTTCACGCACGCCCGGCACGTAGCCCTTGATGTAGCCGGGATCGAGCGGTGATTGATCGAAAGGTGGTGCGAGCAGCTGGATGACGCCGGCGTCGCGCCGCACCAGCTGCATGCGCACCGCGTCCATGGCGCGCTCGGCGCGATCGCGTGGCGCGGCGCCGGACAGCACCGCCCAGCTCTGCGAGATGGCGTCGATCCGGCACTCCTGGGCCTGAGCGGAGCCCAGCGGGGTTCCATCGTCGAAATAGGCGCGGCGATACCAGTCGCCGTCCCAGGCCTGCTCCAACATCGTGCCCATCCGCTCGCGCTCGGCCCGCCAGCGGTCGGCGCGCTCGGTGTCGCCACGCGCCGCCACGATCGCGGCGAAGTCGCTCAGGATCTTCGACAGGAACCAGCCGAGCCATACGCTCTCGCCACGTCCCTGGCGTCCGACCCGGTTCATTCCGTCGTTCCAGTCGCCGGAGCCGATCAGTGGCAATCCATGCGGGCCGATGGGCAGGCGGCCCTCGATGGCCCGGATGCAGTGCTCGTAGAGCGTGCCGCTCTGTCGTGACACCTGGGGCTGGCCGTACGCCTCCGACTCGCCGGGGGCGAGTGGCGGCGCCTCCAGGAACGCCACCGGTACGTCAAGCACGGCCTGGTCCCCGGTGCGTTTCAGGTAGCGCGTCACCGCATAGGGGAGCCACAGCAGATCGTCGGAGCAGCGGGTCCGCACTCCGCGGCCGGTGTGTGGATGCCACCAGTGCTGCACGTCACCCTCGACGAATTGCCGGGCGGCGCAGCGCAGCAGGTGCTCGCGATACAGATCGGGCCGTGTGACCCCCAGGGCCATCACGTCCTGCAGCTGGTCGCGGAAGCCGTAGGCGCCGCCGGGCTGGAAGAATCCGGTCCGACCCCAGAGTCGCGAGCTCACCGTCTGGTAGAGCAGCCAGCGGTTCATGATGAGATCGAACGAGTCGTCCGGGGTCTCGACCTGGACGGTGCCGAGGATGGCGTCCCAGCGCCGCTCGACGTCCTCCTGGGCCAGGCGTGCGGCATCGAGGCTGCCATGACCGGTCGCCAGGGCCAGCGCGTGTGCGCGGTCGTCACCCTGTCCGAGCAGCAGCACCACCTCGCGTGTCTCGCCGGACTCGAGGTCGACCCGCAATTGCAGCGCCGCGCAGGGGTCGAGGCCGCCGCCAAAGCGCCCGCCCAGCGACTCACGCGTCAATGCCGCCGGCCGCTTGAGCGAGCCGTTGCGTCCCAGGAACTCCAGCCGGTCGCCGGTCGACGAGGCCGGTCGCGGGCTGGCGTGGGCGAACGCGACGCCCCCGGCGAAGTCGGTGTTGTAGGGATTACGGGCCAGCACCGCGCCGGACCCGTCGTCCTGCTCGGTGACCACGAAGCGTTGCTCGCCGGCACGCGGCGGGCTCAACGCCCACTCGTGGTAGGCGAACACGCTCAACCGGCGACGACGCGAGCCGTGGTTGGTGAGGGACAGCCGTGTGAACTTGAGCGGCTCCTCGGCGTGCACGAACACCGTGCATACGCAGGTGACGTCATGCGCGCGATGGGTGAAGTGTGTGATGCCCGCGCCATGACGCGTCACCCAGCGGCCACCATCGCGGGAGCGCGGCAGCGGACCCGGCGTGGCGCCCCACACCTCGGCGAGATCCTCGTCGCGCAGGTAGACGGCCTCGCCACTGAACTCGCTCACCGGGTCGTTGCCGAACGGGGTGAGTCGATTCTCACGGCTGTTGCCGCACCAGGTCCAGGCCGCGCCGGTGGCGCCGATCACGGTGCCGAAGCGCTCGTTGGCGATCACGTTCACCCACGGCTGCGGGGTGTCCGCGTCGTCACGGAGCACGATCGCGTACTCGCACCCGTCGGCGGTGAATCCACCCAACCCGTTCGCATGGGTGAGCGGTGGCGTCTCGACCTCTGGCTCGGGCTCGGCCGCCGGCGACGCCCCCGTGCGCGCGCGCCTGGCCAGGGCCGCCCCACGCGCGGGTGTCGCCAGCTCGGCCGGCCAGGAGGGCTCCGGGTGCGGCAGACCGAGCTCGTTGGCGAGATCGCCACTCAACACCGCCCGTGCCGCCGCCAACAGGATCGTGCGCTCGGCCTCCGGCATGCCGTCGCCGCGGAGCAGGAACACGCCACCGGGGCGGTTTCTCCACGCGGCCCACGGACCCTTCTCAAGCAGACTCTGGAGCTGCTCGTGGATCTCGGTCAGATAGCTCGCCGGATACTCGTTGAGGATGACGAGGTCGGCGCTCAAGCCCTTCAAACGCCAGTACTCCTGCGCGCGCAGCACCTGTTGCACCAGGGACAGATCGTCCCCCTGGAGCACTCGCGCAATCAGGATCGGGAGATCCCCGGAGA
>JBIOKD010000409.1:0-2711 GCA_044451485.1 Candidatus Eiseniibacteriota bacterium
ACGGTGAACTCGCGCTCCTACGTGGCCGGCTTCAATTTCCGCGGCGCCGACCAGCAGAAGCGGGTGAAGGACCTCTCCGGCGGGGAGCGCAATCGCGTGCACCTGGCACGCATGCTCAAGAGCGGCGCCAACGTGCTGCTGCTCGACGAGCCCACCAACGATCTCGATGTCGACACGCTGCGCGCGCTGGAGCAGGCGCTGTTGGATTTCGCCGGATGCGCGGTGGTGATCTCGCACGACCGCTGGTTCCTGGACCGAATCGCCACCCACATGCTGGCCTTCGAGGGCGACTCGCAGGCGGTGTGGTTCGAGGGCAACTACCAGGACTACGAGAAGGTCCGTCACGAGCGGCTGGGTGCCGAGGCCGATCAGCCGCACCGCATCCACTACAAGCGTCTGGTGCACAGCTAGGCTCGGACCGATGAAGCCGGATCGCGACGTGTCGCGGTGGCCTGCCGCCGTGGGACATCCCGCCGATCCGGGACGCCTTGGCACAACCGGGGCGCGCCGCTGGGCCATCGTCGCCACGCTGGCGATCGCAGCCGCCACCGCGTGCGTATCCACGAACGCCTTCGCCGACGAAGCCGCCAGCACCCGCATCGGGGAGGTGCTCGACGCCTACGGCGGTCGCGCCGCGCTGGCCCGGGTGCACGCCTACCGGGCCGAGGGCCGCTTTGCCTCCGAGATGCGCCAGGTGACGGTGCACACCGTGCGGGTGTTCTCGCGACCGGATCGTCTCAAGGTGCTGATCGACTATCCGGGTCATCCCGAGGCGCGGTTGGTCGACGGTCGCCGCGGCTGGCGCACCGTCGGACCGGGCCCGCTCGAGCCGAGCGAGGGTCCGATGCTCGACGCCATGATCCTGCAGGCGGCGCGTGCCAACGTGCCGTGGGTCCTCGCCGAGCGCGAGTCACTGGCGCGCGTGGTCGAGGGCATCGAACGGGACGGCGTGAAGCTCGACGGCATCGAGATCCCGCTCGACCACGGTCTTCTCCTGCGCGTGTACGTGAACCCGGTCACGCGCCGGGTGGCGATGAGCCAGGGGGTGCTCTCCCACGCCGGCATGAGCACCCACTTCGAGACCATGTACTCGGACTTCCGTCAGGTCTCCGGAGTGCTGTTCGGGTTCAAGGAGGAGAACTGGGCGTCGGGTGAGCACACCGGCACCACCACGCTCGAGCGCATCGTGATCGATCCGCCGCTCAAGCTCGACGAGTTCACCCCGCCGCCGGCCAAGGACGCGAAGGGCAAGGGCGCGTCGTAGCCCGATCGGCGCTACCGCCCGCGCAGCGCCGACACCGTCGCGAGCGCCAGCAAACCGAGGTTCTCGGCAAATTTGGCGGGTCCGATCGCCGAGGCGCTGGCCTTGCCGAAACAGCCGCAGCGGAAATCGAGACCACGCGCCCACGCCGCCCCCACCGCCACGGTGAACACCAGCATCAACACCAGCACCACCACCGCGCCGGCGCGGGCACGCAAGCCGGTCAGCAGGGCCAGCCCCGCGACCAGCTCCACCCACGGCAGCGTCATCGCGATCAGGTGCTCGGACCACAGCGGCGAGAGGTGGAAGTTGTGCACCTGGCGGGCGAACTCGCCGATGTCGCCGATCTTCCCGAGCGCCGCCCACAGGAACACCACCCCGATCGCGAGCTGCGCGATGCGCACCATCGCCGCGGTCGGCGCGAGACGCCGGATCCCGCCCGCGGTCTCATCACGCACCGGGGCCAGGTCGCCCACTCGCACCCCGGTCACGGCTGCGCTCCGGTGTGAACCTCGTTCCCGGCCGACTTCCAGCCCGGCAACCCGTCCTTGAAGAACACCACCTTCTTGTGACCGTTGTCGATCAGCGAGAACGCGAGGTCCTTCGACAGCTCGCAGTCACCGCCGTCGCAGTAGGTCACGATCGGCCGGCCCTGGCTGTCGAGCTGCTTGGCGAGATCGGGCTTCTTGAACACGTCGTCGAACGGCAGACTCACCGCACCCGGGATGTGACCCGCGGCGTACTCCTCGGCGGTACGCGCGTCCACGAACAACGCCGCGTTGGCGTCGTGCAGGGCCTTGATCACCGCGTAGTTCGCCTCGAGCGGCTCGCGGGTGTCGGGGATCACCGGCACCGAGGCTGCGGCGGTGCCGGCGGCGGGAGCCGGAGTCGCCGGCTTGGCCGCACTCTCGTCGGTCGGGATCGGGCCGTGGGCCGGTGACGAGCCTGCGCTCGCCGACTTCGCGGTGGCGCCGCTCTTGGACGCGCTCTTCTTGGCGGTGCCCGATGGCTTGCTCGTGGTCTTGGCTGGGGCGGCGTGCGCGGCGCTGTCATGCGGCGCGGTGGTCGCCGACGGCGGTGACTCGGGCGTCGTCCCGGTGGTGGCGCCCGAGGATGGCGCCGACGTGGGCGCCGGCGCCGATGCCGCGTCGCCCGCCGGCGCGGTCGTCGTACCCGTCGGTGCGGGCGTGGCGAGATCGAGCACGCCGGTCGAGCGCGGCTTCACCGTCCAGCTCAGCGCGCGATCGTCGTTCGCGAGCAGCATCGAGTGGTTGTAGGCCAGACCGAGCGCGACGCCGATCACGACGATGAGCGCGACGTCGAGCGCCAGGCGGGGTCCACGGTCGCGGGGATCGGGTACGGGAGTGCTCATGGGTCCTCTCGCTGATGCGTGTGGGTGGCGGCCGGCCGGGGTCCGATGGCGCGACGACAGCCCCCCGAGCATAGCCCG
>JBIOKD010000410.1:0-2708 GCA_044451485.1 Candidatus Eiseniibacteriota bacterium
TCGAGGCTCGGCATTGCCGGCGAAGACGGACCGGGTGTGTCGGGGGCCACGGCCTGGATCGAGCGGCTCAAGCTCGAATCGGGGTTCGGTCTCGACGGCGTCGCGCGCGCGGTGGTGATCGGGGGCGGCAACACCGCCATCGACGCCGCGCGTGAGCTGGCGCGTCTCGGGGTGCCGTCGGTGCGCATGCTGTATCGCCGCACCCGGGCCGAGATGAGTGGCTACGCGCACGAGATGGACCAGGGCCGGCTGGAGGGCGTGACCCTGGTCGAGCGCGCGGTGCCGCAGGGCTTCGAGCGCGACGCCGGTGGCCGGCTGGCCGGGGTGCGGCTCGCCGACGGGCGTGTCGAGCCGTGCGACCTGGCGTTGATCGCCATCGGACAGGCCAGTCTTGGCGCGCTCGCGACCCGCTTCCCGGGTGTGACGGTGGACGGGCGCGGTCAGGTGGTGGCCGATGCCACCACCGGGCGCACCGCGCATCCGAAGGTGTTCGCCGGCGGCGATCTGCTCAGCGGCGGCGATCTGGTGGTCACGGCCGTGCAGGAGGGCAAGCGCGCGGCGCGTGGCATCTGCGCCGCGCTCGGCGTCGCGGTGAGACCGGACTCGCCGATGAACGCCGGACGCGTCTAGAGGTCCGGGAAACGCCCGGTCGGGACGGACCGGAGCGACGCACACCCGCGCAAAGGAGCTTCAGCGAACGCCATGGCCGATCTCTCGATCGATTTTGCAGGCATCCACAGCCCGAACCCGTTCTGGCTCGCGAGCGCCCCGCCCACCAACTCGGGGGACCAGGTGATGCGCGCGTTCGACCAGGGCTGGGGCGGCGCGGTGTGGAAGACCCTCGGGGACCCGATCGTCGACACCTCGAGCCGGTTCGGAGCCCTTCACGTGGGCGACCAGCGCATGGTGGGCTTCAACAACATCGAGCTCATCACGGACCGGCCGCTGGACGTCAACCTGCGTGAGATCCGCGAGGTCAAACGCCGTTATCCGAAGCATGCGCTGGTGGTGTCGCTGATGGTCGAGTCGAAGCAGGACTGGTTCGACATCATCCGCCGGGTCGAGGACACCGGAGCCGACGGGATCGAGCTCAACTTCGGCTGCCCGCACGGCATGTGCGAGCGCGGCATGGGCTCGGCGGTGGGCCAGGAGCCGGAGGTGCTCAAGACCGTCGCCGGCTGGGCGGTGGAGGCGTCGAAGCTGCCGGTGCTCATCAAGCTCACCCCCAACGTGGGCGACATCCTCGAGCCCGCGCTCGCGGCCACCGAGGCCCGCGTTCACGGTCTGTCGCTCATCAACACGATCAAGAGCATCACCGGCGTGGACCTCGATTCACTGGTGCCCTACCCGTCGGTCGGGCAGCGCTCCACCAACGGCGGGTACTGCGGACCGGCGGTCAAGCCGATCGCGCTGCACATGGTGGCCGCCCTCGGCCGGGATCCTCGGATCACGCTGCCGATCTCCGGGATCGGCGGCATCACGACCTGGCGGGACGCCGCCGAGTTCATCGCCCTCGGCTCCACCAGCGTCCAGGTGTGCACCGCGGTCATGCACTACGGCTTCCGGATCGTGGAGGACATGATCGAGGGGCTGTCGCGCTGGCTCGATTCCAAGGGAATGAAGAGCGTGAACGAGCTTCGGGGACGCGCCCTCGGGGCCTACACGGAATGGGGCGATCTCGACCTCAGCTACAAGGTCGCGGCGCAGGTCGACCCCGAGAAGTGCATCGGCTGCGACCTGTGTCTGGTGGCCTGTCGGGACGCGTCGGTGGATTGCATCCACACCGGCGAGTTCCCACTCGCCACCGGACATCGCGCCCCCACCCGCGACGCGGCGATCGCGCGCGCCAAGTCCACCGGGGTGCACGTCACCTGGGTGGACTGGGACTCGTGCACCGGCTGCAACCTGTGCTCGCACGTCTGCCCGGTGCCCGGATGCATCACCATGGTGGACGACACGCGTGGCAAGCCATTCGAGTCGTGGAACGACCGGATCGCGAAGGGGACGGCGAAGGTCCCGGGCGGGCTGCACGGCTAGGGGTGGTTCGGAAGACGCCCGAATGGCTTCGTTGCGCGGTCGACTCCTCGCTACGACGTATCCCTACGAATACAGTCTCGCTCGTCGCTCGACCGCGCGCCTTGCCCTCGGGCGTCTTCCGAACCCACCCACCTGCCGCGCTCGGGCCCTGGATCAGCCGCCTGAGGCCCGACTACCCCTCATTCGCGGTCGTCGAGCTGCCGATGACATGAGGGATGCGTCACGCCTCCCCCATCTGGGTCCTCGCCGCCCTGTTGATCGGCGGCTGTGCCCACTCCGCCGGCCGACCGCCCGCCGACGTGCGCGCGGGGGCCGTCGTCGACCCCGACGATGGCACGGTCATCCGCGTCCAGGTCGGGGTCGCGTCGTACGTGGGCCCACGCTACGAGGGCCGGCGCACCGCGAGTGGCGAGGTGTTCGACGGCTCGGCCCTCGAGGCCGCACACCGCACGTTGCCGTTCGGCACTCGGGTGCGGGTCGTCAACCTCGCCAACCAGCGCAGCGTCGTCGTGACCGTGGTCGACCGCGGGCCGTTCCACGCGGGTCGTGTCATCGACCTGTCGCGCCGGGCCGCCCGCGAGCTGGACTTCGTGCGCGAGGGCACGACACAGGTGCGGCTCGAGGTCCTGGCCGATCGGGCCACCGAGGAGCCGTAGGCTCCGTTCCCGCCA
>JBIOKD010000411.1:0-2674 GCA_044451485.1 Candidatus Eiseniibacteriota bacterium
CCCCCGGCTTCTGGCTGAAGGCGGCCTCCTCGAAGTCGGGCTCCATGCTGCCGCGGGTGAAGTAACCGAGATCACCACCGGCGCGCGCCGACACGTCGTCGTCGGAGGTCTCGGTGGCGACCTTCGCGAACTTCTCGCCGCCGGCGATGCGCTTGCGGATGCCGTCGATCTTGGCCTTGGCCTTGGCGTCCAACGCCGAGTCCGGCAGCACGGGGATCTGGATCACCGACAGCTTCAGCTCGGCGGGCAGCTTCGGGAACTTGTCGGGATTGGCCTTGAAGTAGGACTCCGCTTCGACCGGCGAGACCTTCTTGGGCGGGATCTGCTTCTGCACCAGACGCTGCGCCATGAGCTGTCGCTTCACGTCGTCGCGATACTTGTCGCGCAGTTTGTCCTCGGTGAGGTTCTCCCTCGCGAGCTGCTGCTGGAACGCCTCGGGGCTGCCCATGCGCTCCTTGGCGTCGGCGATCGCCGCATCGACCTGGCGCGACACCTCGGCGTCGGGAACCGACAGGCCCTGGCGCTCGGCCTCGGCCACGATCAGCTTCTCGTCGATGAGCTGATCGAGGATCTGACGGCGCAGGGTGTCGAGGGTGGTGGAGTCCGGCTGCGTCTGCGCGCGTGACAGGAACAGGTAGAGCTGTTCCTCGACGTCGCTCTGCAGGACGACGTCGTCGTTGACCACCGCCGCGATGCCGTCCACCCGGGCGGACGATCCGGCCGGTTTCGTGGTCGTGGCGTGGGCCGCGGGCGTCGGGGCGGGTTTGCTGGCCGCGGGCTTCGAGGCGGGCGGGGCGGACTGCGGGGCGGCCAAGCCCACCAGAGCGGCGATCGCGAGGACGACCACGGCCACGGCGGCGGCCGACGGCGCGACGGGACGACGACGGATGTCCAAGACGGAACCTCCACGACGGGAAATGGGCCGGCGCGATTCACCGCGCCGTGACCCGGGGAACACCCCCGGGTCCGAGCGACCGGCGAGTATAGCCCCCTGGCGGCCGGGCGACTAGCGATGGCCCGAAATCGGCGACGCCGCACGATTCGATGCGACCCATGCCGGCGGTCGCCCGGCTCCCGCGAGCCGCGCCGGCGCACCCGCGCTCGTCGCGTGCCCGCCGCGCCCGTCGCCGATCGGCACGCCGGCGCCGCGCGACGGTTCTATCCTGATGGCATGCACGCCCTTCCCCCTCGGGTGACGGCCCCCGTTGAGCCCCCCGCGCGCGCGTGGGACACTTCCGGGATGATTCCCGGTCATCGAACGCGCCGTCTGCTCGCCGTGGTGGGGCTGATCGCCACCTTCGCGCTGGTCGCCCCCCGCATCATCGCGTACAAGCCTTACGCGCGTCTGGGCGTGACCCTCGAATGGACGCCACAGGAGCACGCCCGCGTCAGCTCGGTCGTCGGTCCGCCCTCGCAGGGACTGCTCGAGAAGGGCGACATCCTGCTCGCCGTCGATGGCCACCCGCTCCGCCGCCCCAGCTCGAGCGCGACCGGTCTGTCGCTCCCGCCCGCGGCGCTGACGCTGCACGTGATGCGGCATTCGCACGAGCTGGACGTGGTGATCCCACCGGCGCACATCAGCGTCTGGCAGCGCATCCGCTTCATGCTGCTCCCGCTCACCGCGGTGATCGCCGCGCCGCTGGTGGCATTCGCGCTGGTGTGGCGTCGACCCGATCTCGCGACCGCGGCGGTGTTCCTGTGGTTCGCCTGTCTCGACGCGGTCTCGGTCGTGACCCACACCTATCGCATCCCGCTGGCGGAGCCGACCGGCGCGTTCCGCCTGTTCATGGGTGCGGTCGGATGGCTGGTGTGCTGGGGACCGGCGAGTCTGCTGCACTTCATGCTGATGTTCCCGCGGCCGCGCTGGACCCCCGAGAACCGCTGGCGCAATCCGTGGTTCTGGCTGGTGCTGATCGGCTACCTCGCGCCGGTGTGGCTGGTGATGCGTCTGGTGCGCTATGGCGGGCCGGACGAGACCGCGTATCGCGCCTTCGAGGCGGTGGCCCTCGGTATCGGCGTGACCTCGCTGGTGGATCGCGCGCTGCGTCCGCCGGCCGGCGACTGGCGGCCGACCCGCGGGCAGCGCGGTCTCATGCTGGTCGCGGGGGCGCTCTACCTGGCCGCCACCGTGCTCGACCTGGTCGTCTCCACCGACAGCGTACAGCCGTTCCTGCAGCTTCCGCTGGTCCGGTTGCTGCTGCCCACGCTCGCGGTCGGCGTGGCGTCGGTGCCGTTCATCATCGCGTACCTGATCGCGCTCGATCCGGCATTCGATCCACGACGACTGGTCGCGCGTGGTCTCCCCTACGCGCTGCTCTCGGGGATGCTCGCGGCGCTCTATCTGGGCGTGGTCTTCGTGGGCCAGCGTCTGTTCGCCGCCGCCACCGGCGAGCAGACCATCATGCTGAACGTGGCCGCGGCGCTGGTCATCGCGTTCGTGTTCGCGCCGTTGCGTGGGGCGCTGCAACGCTGGCTGGCCCGGCTGTTCCGTCGCGATCCCCTGTTGCTGCGCGCCTCGCTCGACACCGTGGGGCGGGAGCTGCTCGGGGCGCTCGACCCGGCCGAGGTGCGGGCGTCGGTCGAGACCGGGCTCGCGCGCGGGCTCGGGCGGACGCTGCCACTCGAATGGCCCGAGGACGCACCACCGCGTCTCGCCGAGCCCGAGCACGTGCCC
>JBIOKD010000412.1:0-2665 GCA_044451485.1 Candidatus Eiseniibacteriota bacterium
CCCGCGTGCCGAGCAGGCCGGGCTGATCGCCGCCGCGTGCCGCTACCTCGAAGCGCATGCCGGCGAGACGGTGACACTCGACCGGCTGGCGAAGCACGTGGGGTACGCGCCGCATCATCTGCACCGCGTGTTCCGCGCCCGTGTCGGCATGACCCCACGCGAGTACGTCGCGGCGCTACGCACCGGCAGGCTCCGCGCCGGGCTCCGGGCGGGGCTCGGTGTAGCCGGCGCCACGTACGAAGCCGGTTACGGCTCGGCGAGCCGGGTGTACGAGCGCAGCGGGGAGCGTCTCGGCATGACCCCCGGCCGCTACGCCCGCGGCGGCGCGGGCGAGCGCATTCGCTTTGGCGTCGGACGCGGCGCGCTCGGCGCCATGCTGGTGGCCGCCTCGGATCGCGGCGTGTGTGCGGTGCGCTTCGGTGACGGCGCCCGCTCGCTCGAACGCGAGCTGGCGGCGGAGTTCCCCAACGCCAAGCGGGTGCGTGACGACGCGGCGCTCGGCTCCTGGCTCGCCGCACTCGAGGCGTACGCGGCGGGCCGGGCGCGCGAGCTGGATCTGCCGCTCGACCTGGCGGCAACGGCGTTCCAGGCGCGGGTGTGGCGGGCGCTGCGTGAGATCCCGGCGGGCGAGACCCGCACCTACGCACAGGTGGCGCAAGCGATCGGCGCGCCGAGCGCCATACGCGCGGTCGCCGGCGCCATCGCCGCGAATCCGGTGGCGCTCGTGATCCCGTGTCACCGCGTGGTGCCGGCGTCGGGTGGTGTCGGCGGCTACCGGTGGGGGCCGGCCCGCAAGCGGCGGTTGATCGGGATCGAGAGGTCGCGGCGCGCGCGTGGCTGAGCGCGTATCGACGGCCGGCTCGCGATCGGACCACCGACCGAGCGTGGACCGGGCCGGCTTCCGTCTACCGCTCGCGACGTGGGAAATCGGTGCGCGCCGCCGATGAGATCCGGATCTCGTCCATGCCACCCACGAACGCGTAGTACGGATTCGAATCGGCGACGTTGGCGTGCAGACTGCCCTGGAAGTTGGTGAGATAGCGCAGGTCGAAGTAGTTGCCCATCAGGAGTGGCGCGGGTGACGGTCGGATGCCGGCGGGAGAGGCGTACTGGGCGTCCATGTGACCGTCCACCCAGAAGCGCACCACGCTGTCGTCGAACGTCACCGCGACGTGGGTCCAGCGATTGAGCTGCACCACCGAGCCCGAGAAGAACGTGCGTAGCGCGCCGGCCGCTTCGGGCTGGAAGATGAACACCAGCTGACCGGGCTGCTGGGTGGGGACCTCGACGGCGAAATAGCCCGGGCTCGGGAGATACGCCACCGGTGGGGCCAGGTTCCTGCCACACAACGCGAACATCCAGCTCTGCTGGTTGGGCTGCTCGTTCCAGCACGCGGCGAGCGGGGTCAGCTCGTACTGGCCGTACTCGGAGGGGTTGATCCACATCTCGCAGCTGAACCCGCTGGCCGGCACGAACAGCGGGTTGGGCGGCGCGTAGACGAACGAGTCCAGCGTGCGCTGGAAGCGACGCGCGCCCTTCACCCGGCCGAAGTCGGGACGCACGTCGATCCCGGCCGTCGCCGCCAGCCGGAACGGGCCCGAGTCGAACAACGTCGTGCCCGCGCCCTCGTCGAAGTGCCAGAGCGCGACGGTGATCGAATCGGGCACCGGTGTCTTGTCGGCACTGCCGACGTCGCCGCCGCTGGTGCCACCGGTGTGTGCGCATCCGGTGAGGGCGAGCGCGAGGGCCACCAGCGCGGCCATCGCCGGACGCGAGCGAGCCTCCGGCCCGAGCCCCGACGCCGCGACACGCGTCTTCATCGCCCGCCGCCACGCGCGAGCATCGCCCGCGCCTGGGCCGCGCTCACACGATCGCCCTGCTGCTCGAACAGCTCCGCCATGCGCTGCAGGGTAGCAGGGTCACGGGTGAGACTCACCAGCGGTCGCCACGCTTGGGCGGCCTCCTCCGGGCGATGCGACAACAGCAGCGCCCAGCCGAGACCGAGCTGGGCGCGGGCGTCGTCGGGGGCGAACCGGATGGCGCCCTGGAACACCTCCACGGCCCGCCCCGGATCGCCGAGCTTCAGACACACCTCGCCGAGGAGCGCGAGACCGGGCTCGTCCGAGGGATCCAGCGCCACGGCGTGCTCGAGCAGACCGCGCGCCTCGGCGTTCCTGCCGTCCCGCGCGTCCACGAACGCCACCGCGCGCAGCGATCGGATGTCGTTGGGATCCAGCATCAGACGCGCCCGGGCCCGGTAATAGACGAACATCGTGTCGTTGGCCATCCACGTCGGGCGCTCCCCGAAACGCGGGCCGATCTCGTAGAGGATCGCGGGATGCCTGCGTGACGACCAGCGGACGACGAGACCCGGCACCGCGGACGACGAGTCGATCAGGTACGAGAACTCGGGTCGCAGCTCGGCCTCGGGCGAGGCGAAGAACAGCCACCGCGCGTGGGCATCACGCGCCGCGCGACCCAGCGTCTCGAGGGAATCGGTGAGCGGAAACGCCACCGCCTCGACGCCCCCGATCCACGCCACGTGCGGCTTGCGCGCGACGATGCGGTCGCCCGGTTGCGCCAGCGCGCGCAACGCGTGCCCGCCCTCGAGCGCCTCGATCGGGAGCTGATCGAGGACGTGGGCGATCTCCCGGCGCGCCACCAC
>JBIOKD010000413.1:0-2636 GCA_044451485.1 Candidatus Eiseniibacteriota bacterium
GATTACAATGGCACGAACCGCGACAACCTCACAGACGACGACGTCAACGAGGGCTCGCGGGGCTATCTCTGGGACTCTGCGGTGCGCGCCGGCGTGACGCTGCGCAACTACGGGGAATTCACGCACCAGGACGAGAAGGGCCGGTGGGTGGGGAACAAACCGTCGCTCGCCGCGCACACCGATCCCGACTACCCGGGATTCGATCTGACGCTGCCGGACACGGTGCGCGCGGAGCGCTGGCTCGCGTCGTTCGCGCGCCAGGTCGCCGGCGATTCGATGCCCGCGTTGAGCATCCTGTACCTGCCGTACGACCACACCGCCGGCGGCCGCAAGGGTAGCCCGACGCCGCGCGCCTGTGTCGCCAACAACGATCGCGCGCTCGGCCTCATCGTGGAAGGGCTGTCCCGCTCGCGGTACTGGCGCGAGACGGCGGTGTTCGTCGTCGAGGACGACGCCCAGGATGGCCCCGATCACGTCGACTCGCACCGCTCCGTGCTGCTCGTGATCTCGGCCTATGGCCATGCCGGCGTCCGGCATCGGTTCGCGAACACGGTCGACGTGCTGACGACGATCGATCGTATCCTCGGCCTCGGGGCGATGTCGAAGTTCGATCGCAATGGCCGGGTCCTGAACGAGTGCTTCGGCGACACACCCGATCTCACGCCCTATCGAGCACTCGCATCCGACATCACGCTCCGCGAGCTGAATCCGGACAAGACGGTGGCCGCGCGGATGTCCCGCACGCTCGATCTCAGCGCGCCGGATCGTGCCGACGCGGCGCAGATGAACCGCGTGCTCTGGCTCGTGATCAAGGGGTCGGGGCGACCGTACCCGCAACGCCATCCGGCCGGCGGTTAACGCTCCGCCGCGAGGCTGAAATGGCCCCCCGGGAGAACGCCGGGCGGCCCGATTAGCCGAAGGCGGGGCCGGGGCGGGTCAAGCGGACGCACATGAGTGGTCCGATCATGTCGACGCCGCGCTCCGCCCGGCAACCGTCCCCGAAGACCACGCGAATTGGAAGTTGAATCCCCCGAGACGCCCCTCCACGTCGAGCACCTCGCCGCAAAGGAAGAGTCCGGGCACTACGCGTGACTCGAGCGTCGACGGATCGACCTCCGAGAGCCGGACGCCACCGGCGGTCACCTCGGCCTTCTCGTAGCCGAGCGTGCCGGTCACCCGCAGATCGCGAGCGGTGATCCGCTCGACCAAGGCGGCGCGCTCTTCGCGGCGCACCTGGCCGACGTTCGTGGCGCCCGATAGACCGGCCTCCTCGCACAAACGCTCGGCCAATCGCTCGGGCAGCCGGGGCACGAACTGACGCTTGAGACTCCTCTGCGGCGCGCTGCGCGCCGCGTCCACCAGCTCGGCCAAGAGTGCGTCGGGGGCGACATCGGGCAGGAAGCTCGCGGTCACGCGACGCTCCGCCCCGCCGGCCGAGCCGGCCCGCAGCCAGTGCCGGCTCATGTCGAGTGCCGCGGGCCCGCTGTACCCGAAATGCGCGAACAGGAACGAGCCGCGGGTCTCGTGCACGCGCTTGCCGGCCACGCGCAGCGTGAGGGCCATGTCCAGCGTCATACCCTGCAGCGCGCGCCCGATCGGGTCGTCCGAGGCGAGCGGCGTCAGCGCCGGTACCGGCGGCTCGAGCGTGTGACCGAGCGCCTGGAGCAGCGCGTAGCCCACGCCGTCGCTGCCGGTGCGTGGGAACGACAGCCCGCCCGTGGCCACGATGACCCGCTCCGCCTCGATCCACCGATCGGGCTCGGCATCGGGCAGCGGCCACTCCGCCTCGCCGTGCGCGGCGATCGGCGTGGCATCGAACGCCGCGCTGTCGCGCACGGTCTGGATGCCGATGCGGAAGCACGTCGTCCGCTCGCTTCCGCTGTCGCTGCCTTCCCCCGCGCCGCCACCGGCGCCCGCGTCGGCGCCCACCGCCGCCCGCTCGAGCCGCACCACGCGCGCCCCGGATTCGAGCGTCACACCGGCACGCGTGGCGGTGGCGAGCAACGCGTCGAGCACCGTCTGCGCGTCGTCGGTCACCGGGAACAGCTTGCCGGTGTCCTCGGTCTTGAGCGCCACCCCGAGCTCGTCCTCGAGCCACGCCCGCGTCTGCTCGGGCGTGAAGGCACGCAGGATGCGCGCCACCACGTGCCGCGAGCCGCCGAAGTAGTCGCGCTCGCTCACCTCGCGGTGGGTGACGTTGCAGCGCGTGCCGCCGCTCATCAGGATCTTGAGCCCGACCTTGGGATGCGCGTTGAGCAGCGTCACATGCGCGCCCGACTCGGCGGCGCGGATGGCCGCGGTGAGCCCCGCCGCGCCGGCGCCGATCACGACGACCCGCACGCTCATGCGCGCCGATGCGCCTCGCCGGCGCCCATCACCACCAAAGGCACACTCATGCCCGCCACGCTAATGGATTCACGGCGCGGGCGCGAGGCCGCCGCGCTCAGGCCCTCGAGCCGGCCAGAAGACGCCGACGGGCGGCGGAAGTCGTCTCCACCGCCCGTCGTCCTCCGCCGGTCGTCACCGGCCCCCCCCGGCGCCGACCGCGCGCATCACCACAAGAAGGCCCAGCGCGGCACCAAGGTCCCGCTCGCGAGCGCGTGCATAAACAGGTGGTAGTTACCGTTGGCGGGCGC
>JBIOKD010000414.1:0-2563 GCA_044451485.1 Candidatus Eiseniibacteriota bacterium
GGGTGGTGGGTCAGGCGATGAACGGGTTCGTGCTCATGTACTCGCGCTCGTTCAAACGCGGCGAGTACATCCACGTGGGCGACGTCCAGGGCACGGTGGCCGAGTTGGGTCTGCTCTCCACCAAGATCCTCACCCCGCGAAACGAGGAGCTGACCATCCCCAACTCGCTGATGGTGGGGAGCATCACCACCAACGACTCGCGCCACGCCGAAACCCAGGGGCTCTATCTCAACACCACCGTGACCATCGGCTACGATGCGCCGTGGCGGCAGGTCCACGCGTTGCTGATCGAGGCCGCCCGGCGCACCCAGGGGCTGCGCCAGGAGCCGGAACCGTTCGTGATGCAGCGCGCGTTGTCGGACTTCTACGTCGAGTACGTGCTCGCGGCGCAGATCGAGCAGCCGGCCCGACGGTTCCTGGTGCTGGCCGAGCTGCACCAGCACATCCAGGACCAGTTCAACGAGTTCGGCGTGCAGATCATGTCGCCGCACTACGAGAACGACCGGACGCTCGGGATCCCGGTCGTGCCGAAGTCCAAGTGGTACACGCCACCCGCCAAGCGTCCCGAGACGGCCCCGGGCGCGTGAGCGTCCGCTCCCGGTGGTGGCTTTGAGCACGCGCGCCGGATCAGGCCGCGCAACCGGCTGACCGCCCGGAGCCGCCGTTCGGGCACCCGGCGCGCGGGTTTGACGCCCTGCAAGCCGCGCGGCTATCCTCGCGCCCCGGTCGATACATCGAGTTTCCCCGGGGCGTGGCGCAGCCCGGTAGCGCACCTGCTTTGGGAGCAGGGAGTCGGAGGTTCGAATCCTCTCGCCCCGACCATCTTCCCGGCCGCGCGTGCGCGGTCACGAGCGCCGGACGGGAACCCCGCGCCTGTAGCTCAGATGGATAGAGCAGCGGATTTCTAATCCGCCGGTCGGGGGTTCGATTCCCTCCAGGCGCGCCACATCTTCACCGCCACCGGCGCGTGTGGAAGCGGCAGGGTGGTGGATGTAGCTCAGCTGGCAGAGCATCGGGTTGTGGTCCCGAGGGTCGCGGGTTCGAGCCCCGTCATCCACCCCATCCCTCACACACGCACCTCGTGGCGCGCGATACGGCGCGCCGAACGCGTTCACGCGCGGAACGCACCGCGCTCGTCCGGGTCCCGTCTTCAGGGCCCGCCCACATCGGGCACCTCATGCAGCGACGCGCCAAGATCGTGTGCACGCTCGGACCGGCCACCGCGTCACCGGAGCGGATCCGCGCGCTGGTGGACGCCGGCATGGACGTGGCACGGCTCAACTTCTCGCACGGCGACCACGAGACGCACCGCGCCATGTACCAGGCGGTGCGGGCCGCGTCCGACGCCACCGGCCGCGCGGTGGGCGTGCTCGCCGACCTGCAGGGTCCCAAGATCCGGCTCGGCGACTTCGCGGGGGGTGGGGTCACGCTGGCCACCGGCGCCGAATTCCGCATCACCACCGAGCCGGTGATGGGTGACGCGCGTCGGGCCTCGACCACCTACCCCGGGCTGGCGCGCGACGTGAAGCCCGGCGACCGAGTGCTGGTCGACGACGGCCGGGTCCGGCTCGAGGTGCGTGACACCGACGGCCGCGAGATCGTGTGCACGGTGGCCGAGGGCGGCCCGGTGAGCGATCACAAGGGGCTCAACCTGCCGGGGGCCCACCTGGCGGTCGAGTCGGTCACCGAGAAGGATCTCGCCGATCTCGAGTTCGCGCTCAGCCTGCGGGTCGACCTGGTGGCGCTGTCGTTCGTCCGCCGGCCCGAGGACGTCACCCGGGTGCGCGAGACGCTGGCGCGGGCCCAGGCGCCGCTCGGCGTGCTCGCCAAGATCGAGAAGCCGCAGGCGGTCGAGCACCTGCCGGCGATCCTCGAGGCCTTCGACGGCATCATGGTGGCCCGCGGCGACCTCGGCGTGGAGACCCCGCTCGAGCGGGTCCCGATGGTGCAGAAGGACGCGATCCGTCTGGCCCGCGCGGTCGCCAAGCCGGTGATCGTGGCGACCCAGATGCTCGAATCGATGATCGCGCACGAGATGCCCACCCGCGCCGAGGCCTCCGACGTGGTCAACGCGGTGCTCGACGGCGCCGACGCGCTGATGCTCTCCGGCGAGACCAGCGTGGGCGCGCATCCGACCGCGGTGGTGGAGACGATGGCCCGGCTGATCCAGGCCGCTGAGGACGGCGTGCGCACACCGCCGGCGATGCGACGCGAGCGCCCGACCCATGCGCAGGGCACCATCTCACGCGCCGCGGTGCTGCTCGCCACCGATCTGGGCGCGCGCGCCGTGGTCGCACCCACCACCCGCGGGGTCACCGCGCGGTTCATCGCCTCGTACCGTGAGCCGGTGCCGCTGCTCGCCTTCACCCCCGATCCGCTGGTGCGCAGCCAGCTCGCGCTGACCTGGGGCTGCGAGACGTTCGTCCTGCCCGAGACACGCGACACCGACGACCTGTTGCGGCAGGTGGACCAGGCGATCCTGGCGTCGGGTCGTGGCGCGGCCGGCGACCTGGTGGTGATCGCCGCCGGTATCCCGCTGGGTCGCGCCGGCAACACCAACACC
>JBIOKD010000415.1:0-2555 GCA_044451485.1 Candidatus Eiseniibacteriota bacterium
CAAGGCACGTTTCGCAACCCGGCGGATGTTCCGGATTTCGCCGGATGTACTTCGGTGGTCGACATCACGTGGCCCGGACCAGTGCCCAGCTACTGGGAGATTGATTCCCCCGGCTGCAACGCTGGTGCGATGGTCATCGCCAGCCCGAGCGCCTCTCCGCCGTGCGTGACCACCAACATCTTCGACGCGGCCTTCTCCGGAGGCGGGTTCGCCTTTGATCACACATCTCTCAACAAGCGGCGCCTCCGGATCGACTGGGCGACGGGTGCGCCGACCCCGCCCTCGCTGACGGCAGGGGCCCTGTATCCAGTTTTCAAGTTGGTGCTCGATCCCGACCAGGGGGTGCAGAATCGCTGCTCAGGCTGCGATCTGCCAGCGACGATCACACTCCAGTCGGTCGAGGTCTTTGGCTTCGGGGCCACAGAGGACTACCTCATCACCACCACGGACGTGCGCAGCACCATCACGTGGCAGAGCGGCCCAACACCGGTGCAGAACCGGACCTGGGGCGCGATCAAGGCGTTGTATCGCTGATCCTGGTCCGGGGGTAGTGGAGGAAACGGGCCGCTCACGCGCGGCGTGACGCCAATACTCTCAGAACGTGACGCCGATCACCTTGAGCCGCGCCTCGCGTGTGCCGCCTGGCGTCACGATCAACTCGACCGGCGGAATGGCCTGCGCGCGGAGCGTGCCGTCATGGATCTCGATCATGGCGCCGCTCGGCCGGCGCGCGCTCCACCACAGACCGTAGACGAGCCCGAGGGCGGTGCCGCCGACGATCCCCCACTTGACCGGGTCGCTGTTGTCGGGACTGCTGTCGGCGAGCGCGATCGCGCCGCCGACCACCGCGCCGGCAGCCGCGCCCCACATCACCGAACGCGCCACCTCGACCATCGGGTTCTCGTCGCTGCGTCGCTCGACGTTGACTTCGGCGAACGCGGGTGTGACATGGGCGGCGAGCAGGACGAGGACCAGGAACCAACCGATCGTGCGCTTCATCGTGCACCTCTCACGGCGCCGCGGGGCGCCATGACGGATCGGGGAGCGATCGCGAAGCCGGGCGCCGCGGGGAGCGTGCCACGCCGTATCCACAGTCTAGTGCGCGCGTGCGGGCGCGTCCATCCCGTGAACCTACACCGCCACCCGCCGCCGGTTCCGCTCCCGCGGTCTAGTGCGACATGTAGTGCGAGTCCATCTCCCCGACACGCACCGCCAGCGGCAGCCGGTTCTCGCGTGGCGGGATCGGGCAATTGTAGTGCTCCGAGAACGCGCACGCCGGGCTGTAGGCGAGATTGAAGTCGATCAAGTAGCGCCCGTCGTCGAGCCGCTGTGGATCGACGTAGCGCCCGACCGCGTAGGTCTCCTTGCCGGTGGTGGCGTCGCGGAAGAACACACTGACATCGCTCTCGCCGACACCGGGCTCCAACAGACGCGTGGCCATGAGCCGGCATGTCTTTCCGGCGGCCGTGAACTCGAACCAGCCCATCACCACCGCGCGACGCTGGTTGCCCCGGGTGGACAGGATGACCACGGTGTCCGCCGACGGATCGGGTGTGAGCGGCACCGCGAAGCGCCATCTCAGATCGACCGGAAAGTACTGGATGCCCTTGTAGAGCTTGAAGCGCGGGCTCTGCGGATCGAACACGATCAGAGCCGGGAAGCGCTGGTGGGAGAGCCGCAGCTTGAAGCGCGCGAGACCGATGTTGCTGGGGGGGAGGGTCGCGACGGTGAGATTCGAGTCGTTCGCGGTGAAGCGCGCACCCGCGTCCATGGCCACGACCTGGAACGAGTCGCCGACCACCGTGACGCGAAGGTGGTGGGGCATCACTTGGGGATCGTCCACCCGCACGTCGTTGTCGGCGGCGCTGCCGACCGTGAGTGTCACGCGGTCGCCGAAATCGCGGCGTTGCACGGTGGCCAGGTACGAGGTCGGGCTCTTCTGCAGCCAGTCCTGGGTGTCGGCGCGGTCTTTGAGGATCGCCGCGGTGAGCGAATCGGCCTCGATCGGGGTGAGCGTGACCGGTCCCGGCGGCGAGTATCAGGATCAGCACGAGTTCGAGCATCGGGGGCTCATCCGGTTCGGGGTAGGTGGATCGTGTCGATGGGCGCGCATTCTAACCGACGCAGGACGCCTCGAGCCCCGGGCTTGACGGACCGGGGACTTGGCGCACCACGATGGCGCCGTCCCGGCGGCCTGCGGCGGCGTTGATTTCGCGCCGTCGCGTGCCGATAATGCGGGCACCAGCCGTTCATCCGCCTTCCGCACCTTCCCCTGCCGCGGTCGCCACGACGGACGACCGTCGAGGACCCCACATGGACGTCGGCGCACCCTCGAGCCGTCTGCACTCGCCCGTTTCGTCCCTCTCCGCCACGGACACCACCAGCACACCCATGGACGCGTTCGTCATCAGCGGCGGTCGTCAGCTCACGGGCCGTGTCGAGGTCGCCGGCGCCAAGAACGCCGCGCTTCCGGTGATGGCGGCGACCCTGCTCACCCCCGCCGTGCACACGCTCCGCAACGTGCCGATCCTCTCCGACACGCGCACCATGGCGCG
>JBIOKD010000416.1:0-2540 GCA_044451485.1 Candidatus Eiseniibacteriota bacterium
CACGGCACGTACGCCGAGAGCCCGAACACCAGCAGACCCACGAGCAGCGGCCGGGTCTCACGTCGACCATCCGGACGACGTGCCAGCACGAACGCGAGCACCGACACCACCAGCGAGACGATCTGCAGCGGCACGACCGTCGCCGCCAGCACCAGCATGCCGAGCGGACCGACCAGGTCGGCGAGCACCCACTGGAACGCCGAGCCGAGCAGCACGACCACGCCGGTGAAGAGCGCGAGACGCAGGGCGATCGGACCGAGCCATCTCGGGCGGGGTGGCAACGCGTCGGCCGGTTCCGCCGCGGAGCCCGGCGGCGCGGGATCGGGCGGCGGTGGATCGGACGGCGGACCCGACGCCGGCGGCGCGGAATCGGGAGTCATCGCAGGTTCATGGCGTCGATCAGGCGCTCGAAGCGCGCATCACCACGCAGCGGATCGAGACGGGGGTGGACCTTGAGCCAGACCAGCGCCCGATCCCCGTCGCGGTGCGCACGCTCGAGCCACTCGATGGCGCGCTCTCGATCGCCGAGCGCGAGATAGGTCACCGCGATCGAGTGACGTCCGGCGGCGGCCGGCGCGGGCGCGAGCCGCGCCTCCATCTCGGCCAGCGCGTGTCGGGCCTCGTCGACGCGACCAGCGCGTGCCAGCGCGTAGGCCAGTCCGGCGGACGGCTTGCCGCCGGTGCCGAGCACCCGCTCGGCGTGCCGGAAGCTCTCGATCGCCTCGTCGTGGGCGCCGGTCTCGGTGAGCATGCGACCGAGGTCGGTGAGCGCGGTCGCGAAGCCGGGGTCCAGCTCGAGCACGCCGCGCAGGGTCCGGAGCGCGCGTGGGAAATCCCGGGCGAAGTACAACACGTCCGCGAGCGAGACCTGCATGATCATGGACAGGGGATCGAGCGCGACCGCGCGCTGGGACTCGGCGATCGCCTCGTCGAAACGACCGAGACCCACCAGCAGCTCCGCGTACCATTGACGGGCGGTGGCGTAGCTCGGGCCCGCCTCGATCGCCCGCCGGTACGCGGCTTCGGCGGCGCTCCAGTCCCACTCGAAGAAATCGCGAATGAAGCCCAGCGAGGTGTGCGCCTCGGGTAGCCCGGGATCGAGGGCCAGGGCGCGCTCGGCCGCCGCGGTGGCGCCGGCGCGCGCTTCGGACGGGGACAACGCGTCGAGGTCGCCGAGGATGGCGAACGCGTCGGCGATGCCGGCGTGCGCGCGTGCGTAACCCGGCGCCTGGCCGACGGCGCGACGGAAGAACTCGAGCGCCCGGCGCACGTCGGTCTCGGTGCGTCGGTTCCATAGATAGCGCCCGCGCAGGTACGCGTCCACGGCCTCGGCCGGCACCTCGGGACGCGATTCGAGACGCGCCGCCTCCCGTGGCGTGACGTGCACACGGATCTCGGCGGCGATTGCCCGCGCCACCTCGCGCTGCAACGCCAGCACGTCGTCGAGCGGACGCTCGTAGCTCCGCGCCCACATGTTCCGGTCGGCGGCCGCGTCCACCAGCTGCACGGTGATACGCACGTGTCCTCCGGCCCGCAGCACCGATCCCTCCACTACCGCCTCGACCCCCAGCTCGCGCGCGATCTCGGGCAGCGACAGGGTCGTGCCCTTGAAACGCATGACCGAGGTGCGCGAGATGAGCCGCAGCGCCTCGATGGCGGTGAGATCGGCGATCAGGGCCTCGGTCATGCCGTCGGCGAAGAACTCCTGTTGTGGGTCGGCCGACAGGTTGGCGAGTGGCAACACCGCCAGCGCGCGCACCCGTGGGTGCTCGTCGACCGGCGCCGGTGTCGTGACCGGTCCGCCGAGCAGACCGCGCAGCGTCGCGCACAGGTCCGCCGCGCTCGCCGGACGCCGCTCCGGGATCTTCTCCAGCAGCCGACGCAGCGTCGTGGCGAACCCGCCCGAGACCGTGGCGCCCGGTGGCAGCGCCGGTGCGGGCGTGTGCACGATCGCGTACATCAGCGCGCCGGCGTCGGCGGCGGTGTGGGGTGGCCGGCCGGTGGCCAGCTCGTAGAGCAGCACGCCGAGCGCGTAGAGATCGGTGCGCGCGTCGAGCCGCGCGCCGGTGAACTGCTCGGGCGCCATGTAGGGCAGCGTGCCCGCCCATCCGCCCTCACCCGGCTGCGAGCGCGTGGGGCGCTCGTCGGCGCGACGCAAGAGACGCGACAGGCCGAAGTCGACCAGCTTGACCGTCCCGTCGGGTGTGCGGATCACGTTCGCCGGCTTGAGATCGCAGTGGATGACGCCGAGCTCGTGGAGCGCGGCGAGCGCGTCGGCGAGCGCGAGACCGATCGCGATCAGGTCCCGTTCGGCGAGCGGGCCACGGCTCGCGACACGATCGAGCCCCTCGCCCCGCACGAACTCCATCGCCAGGAAATCCGTGCCGCGGTCGGATCCAAAGTCGTAGATGACGCCGACGTTCGGATGGTTCACACGCGACGCCGCACGCGCCTCGCGCTGGAACCGGCGTCGTGCCGCCTCGTCACCGAGCGCGCCCTCGGGCAGCACCTTGATCGCCACGTCGCGGTCGAGGTGCTCG
>JBIOKD010000417.1:0-2537 GCA_044451485.1 Candidatus Eiseniibacteriota bacterium
ACGACTCGAGCTCTCGACCACCACCTCGATCGTCGGCCGGAGCGATAGACCCCGCGCCGCGTCGGCCAGCCTCACGCTACCGACGTCGGCGCGCGACACGTCCAGCATCGCGCCGTCGTCGGCGCGCACCACCAGCCACGATCCGTCGGAGGCCACCAGCGTGCCCTCGGTCGTGCGCTCGCCGTGGAGCGACACGATCCGCACCCGGCGCCCGAGCGAGTTCTCGAGCAGACCGTCGCCGCTGGCCACGTCGTAGCGGTACGCCAGACGCTCCACGCGGACCCGCCCACCGGCGTCGAGCCCGACCGACGAGAAGTCCACGCGCTCGGGCACGTCGGCGAGCCGCAGCGTGTCACGGCCACCGCCGAGGGTGAGAGTGCGCGGCTCGCGCACGTAGGCGAGATCGTGCGAGTAGATGGTGACCTGGGGACCGGCGGCCGGCGAAGCGGGCGCGGCGCTCGAGCCCAGCAGGACGGCGACGGCGGGTGCGACGAGCCAGGGGAGGATCACGAGCGGGCGGCGCATGGCGGATTCCTTTCGCGGCATGGGATCGGAGCGGGGAGCGTCGGGTGCCATACGCTCCGGGCAGGCCGATATTCCCACGCCCTGGCGGCCGGCTCCACCCGCTCGTGCCGCCGCCGTCGCGATCACCCGCGCAAGCGGCCGACGGAAGCCCGAGCGGTGGATCCATGACCCGGGCGGATGCGCGGCGTCGCGCTCCCGTGATAGCGTAGTCCGCTCATGATCTGGGTCGTGTTCCCCGCGTACAACGAGGAGAAGGTCATCCGGCCGACGCTGCTGGCGCTGGTCGCCGGCATGAAGGGGTCGGGGCTCGCCTACCGGGCGGTGCTGGTGGACGACGGCAGCCGCGACCGCACCGTCGCCGAGGCCGAGACCGCGGTGGCCGACTCCGGTGGCGAGCTGACGCTCGTCGTCCTCCGCCACGAGCAGAACCGCGGACTCGGCGCCGGACTGCGCACCGGCATCTACTGGTGTCTCGATCACGCCGCCGAAGACGACGTCATCGTCACACTCGACGCCGACAACACCCATCCCCCGGCGATGATCCCGGCCCTGGTGCGGCGTCTCGACGAGGGCTACGACCTGAGCATCGCGTCGCGTTATCGGGCCGGCGCCGAGGTGCATGGAGTGCCCGGCTACCGGCGGGCCCTGTCCGACATCGGGCGGCTGGTGTTCCAGAGCCTGTATCCGATCCCCGGGGTGCGTGACTACACCTGCTGCTTCCGCGCCTATCGCGTGCCGCTCCTTAGGCGGGCCCGTCTCGTCTACGGCGATGGGTTGTGCACCGCGCGTGGATTCGAGGCGGTCATGGATCTGCTGCTGCGTCTCGGACCCCTGGGCGTGAAGGTGTCCGAGATCGGCTTCGTGCTCGACTACGGCGAGCGCGTCGGGCAGAGCAAGATGAAGGTGCTGAAAACCATCCGTTCGACGGTGGCGCTGTTGTCGCGCCGCCGCATCGAGCGGATGACGCGGTACCGTCCCGCCCAGGTCGCAGCCCTCGAGGCCGCCGGTCGCGCCCTCAGCGGGCCGGACGCCACCCACGTCGCGGCCTCGGCGCCACGGCCATGAAGATCGCGGTCGCGGTCGGCACCCGGCCCGAGATCATCAAGATGGCGCCGGTGGTGCGCGCGTGCATCGCGCGTGGCACGCCGCTTCTGCTGCTCCACACCGGCCAGCACTACTCCTACGAGCTGGACGGTGTGTTCTTCGAGGAGCTGGGGCTTCCACTCCCTCACGCCAACCTGTCGGTGGGATCCACCAGCGCCCCGCAACAGATCGCGGCAATCGTGGCCGGCATGGAGCCGATCCTGGCCGGCGAGCGGCCCGACGTGGTGCTGGTCGAGGGCGACACCAACTCGGTGCTCGCGGTGGCGCTCGCGGCGCAGAAGATGGGGATCGCGGTCGGTCATGTGGAAGCCGGGCTCCGCTCCTACGACCGCGGCATGCCCGAGGAGATCAACCGCATCCTCACCGACCACCTCTCCGAATATCTCTTCGCCCCCACCGAGCACGCGAGCGGCATCCTGCGTGGCGAGGGCATCGCTGCCGGCCGTGTCGTGGTGACCGGCAACACCGTGGTGGACGAGCTGCTGCTGCAGAAGTCACGCGCCATGCGACCCGGACTGCTCGAGCGCTTCGGTGTGACCGCAGGTCGATACGCGGTCGCCACGGTGCACCGCGCCGAGAACACCGATGTCGCGTCGCGTCTGCGTGGCATCGCGGAGGGTCTGGCACGCGCCGGCGACGCGCTCGGCGTGCCGGTGCTGGTGGCGCTCCATCCACGCACGACGAAGATGCTCGAGACGCTCGGCGTCCGGCTCGACGGCCCGGTGCGCGCGCTGCCACCACTCGGCTACCTGGACTTTCTCGGTCTCCACGCCCAGGCGGCGATGACGCTCACCGATTCGGGCGGGCTTCAGGAGGAGGCCTGCACGCTGTGGGTCCCGTGTGTCACGCTACGTGACAACACCGAGCGCCCGGAGTCGATCGAAGTGGGCGCCAACGTGCTGGTGGGC
>JBIOKD010000418.1:0-2522 GCA_044451485.1 Candidatus Eiseniibacteriota bacterium
CATCCGCCGTTGATGGAGCGACGGTCGAGGCGCTGCGTCCTACCCCGCGTTGAGCTCCGCGGGCAGCTCGCGGTCGCGCGCCACCTCGGCGGCCTCGCCCGGCGGCAGCACGCCATCCTCCACCGCCACGCCACGGAAGAGCGGCAGGGGCACGCTCTCGAAGTATACGTTGCGCGGCTCGACGCCGGTGGCGGGTGCGTCCCACAACTCGGTGGGCGGCATCTCCAGAATGCGGAGCGCGCGATTGCGCGATGACAGGAACTTGCGCCGCGGCGCGAGCGCGTAGACGGGCACCGAGTGCTCGCGCGCCGCCAGCGCCACGCCGAACGAGCCGATCTTGTTGAGCACGCCCGCCTCGGTCACGGCGTCGGCGCCGAGCCACACCATGCGCGCCTGGGAGAGGAGCAGCGGCAGCGCCGCGTCGACCACGAGCCATACCGGAATCCCGGCGGCCGCGAGTGCCGCGGCCATGGCGCGGCCCTCGAGATTGGGCCGCCCCTCGCCGACCAGCGCGCGTGGCTCCCGACCCGCCGCGTGCGCCGCGATCAGCGCGTCGCGCACGGTGCCGCTCGCCGACAGGGTCGCGATCCACGCGCCACGCGTGTCGAGCAGCGCCAACGCCTGACGCGCGGTCGCGGCCTGTGCCGCGGCCAGATCGTCCCGCTCGGCGCGACACGAGGCGGCGAGCGACTCGCGCAGCGCCGGCAGCGTGTCGCCGGCGCGGATGCCGGTGTCCGCCACCTCGAGCGCGCGCCACGCGAACTGATGCACCAGTGCCATCGACGGCTGCGACGCTTGCGCCGCGCGCAGGAACGTCAGCAACGAGGCGCGAAAGGCCTTCGGGCGTGTCGACGTGTCGGTCGCCACCCAGCGCCCGAGCTCCTCGAGGAAGCCGTGTCCCACGTGGGTGGAGCCCGACACGCGATCGTCGGCGAAGCCGCTCATCGTGATCGCCCATCCGCCGCGTCGCGCCGGATCACCGGCCGAGCAGCCCCTGGAGCCACGCCAGCGTGGTCTGACGCCCCAGCTCGCCGAGCGCCTCGGTGAGCGGAATCTGCTTGGGGCACACCTCGACACAGTTCTGGGCGTTGCCACACTCCGAGATGCCGCCGCGTCCCATGATGGCGTCGAGACGCTCGCGTGCGTTCATGCGCCCGGTCGGGTGGGCGTTGAACAGCCGCACCTGTGCGATCGGCGCCGGGCCGAGGAAGCCCGAGCGCACGCTGTACTGCGGACACGCCTCCATGCAGCAACCACAGGTCATGCACTGCGAGAAGTGATAGGCGCGCTCGCGTGTGTCCTCGTCGAGCCGCGGACCGGGGCCGAGGTCGTAGGTGCCGTCGATCGGGATCCACGCCTTGACCTTCTTGAGCGCGTCGAACATGGGGGCACGGTCCACCTGCAGATCGCGCACCACCGGGAACTTGGTCAGCGGCTCCAGGGTCACCGCGCCGTCCGGCAGACGATCGATGAGCTGGCTGCACGACTGGCACGGCTTGCCGTTCACCAGCATGGTGCACGAGCCGCACACCTCCTCGAGACAGGCGGCGTCCCACGCCACCGGCGTGGTGCGACGGCCGTCGCGGGTGACCGGGTTCTTGCGGATGTCCATCAGACACGAGATGACGTTCATGTTGGGGCGGTAGGGGAGCGAGAACTCCTCCCACCGCGGCGCGGCCGTCGGCGTGTCCTGTCGCTTGATCCGCAGTTCGATGGTGGTGCGCGTCATGGTCTCCCTAGTCGTACTTGCGCTCGACCGGCGCGATCAGCGAGATGTCGACCGGGTCGTAGCGGAAGGTGGGGCCGTCGGGACCGGTGATGGCCACCGTGGTCTTGAGCCAGTTCGCGTCGTCCCGCTTCGGGAACTCCGGCTTGTAGTGGGCGCCACGGCTCTCGTCGCGCCGGAGCGCGCCAAGCGTCACCACACGCGCCAGGTGGAGCATGTTGTCGAGCTGGTTGAGGAACGACAGCGGCGCATTGGCCCACGCGCCCGAATCGAGCACGGTGGTGTTCTTCCATCGCTCCATCAGATCGAGCAGCCGCGCGTCGGTGGAGCGCAGGCGGTCGTTGTGCCGCACGATGGTGACGTTCTCGAGCATCACCGCACCCATCTCCTCCCACAGCACGTACGGGTTCTCGGGCCCGTCGCGCCTCGCCAGCTCCGCGAAACGGGTGTTCCAGCGCGCGGCCGCGCCGTCGAACACCGAGGCCGGCACGTCGGCGGCCGCGCCGTTCTGGTTGCGCACGAAGCTCACCATCGACGGTCCGCCCACCTGGCCCGCGTAGATGCACGAGAGCAGCGAGTTGGCGCCGAGCCGGTTGGCGCCGTGGTACTGGTACTCGCACTCGCCCGAGGCGTAGAGCCCGGGCACGTTGGTCATCTGGTTTTTCGGGCTCGCGAGATCGAGGAAGCCCTCCGCGGTGCGCGCGTAGTCCACCCACAGCCCGCCCATCGAGTAGTGCACGGCGGGGAAGATCCGCATCGGTACGTCACGCGGGTCGTCGCCCACGAACTTCTCGTA
>JBIOKD010000419.1:0-2503 GCA_044451485.1 Candidatus Eiseniibacteriota bacterium
CCAGCGGTTGCCCTCCCGGGCGGCGGGCCTCGCGGCTCACGCTCCGCGCGAATGGAGCGGGTTCGGGCGGCGGAAGCGGTCGGTGAGCGGCGCCAGCTCGGCGACCAGGGCGGCGAGTGTCGCGGCGAGACGCTCGCGGTGCGTGTCGAGCAACCGCTGACGCGCACGGTCGGCGTCGCCACCGCCCGCCATCGTGGCGGCGTGCGTCTCGTGCACCACCACCGGCTCGGGCACCCGCACGTGGGCCACCCGCGACGCGACCGCGCGTGGGATCAGGTTGTGGAGCGTCTCGCGTGCGCCGCGGGTGAAGAGCAAGGCGCGGGTGCGCTTCAGGTTCTCGGCGATGTGCTCCTGGGCCAGCGTGCGGGTGTCGTAGACCGCCCGGGGGAATCCCGCGAGCCGGGTCCACTCGGCGAGCAGACGGCGATCGAGGCGGGCGCCATCGGGATCGGACGCGGCGCGCTCGCGCACCGCCCGGCGCAGCCGGTGGAGCAGACGCGACGGCTCGTCGGTCTGCGGGCCATAGCGCTCCGCGAGTCGTCTGCGGATGGCGTCGGTCACCGCCTCCTGGGCGGTGAAGTACTCGTGTGGCGGGAGCGTCGCCGAGAGCCCCGGCACCACGAGCCCGAGCGCCGCGGCACGACCGGCCAGGAGCCCGATCTGCAACGCCGCGAAGCGCTTCTCGACCACGAGCGCGTCCCCACCGGGCAGACCGAGCACGCGCTCCATGTGTGCCATCTCGCGTGAGAGACCACCGGCCACGTCGGTCTCGAAGCACAGCTTCCACACCACCGGCACCGTGACGACCGGGCGGCGCTCGCCGCGCGCCGCCAACGTGGCGCAGGCGTCCCAGGCCATGTCCACGATGCCGCTCACCAGCGACCCGACGTGGTCGGCGTGCCAGCTCACCGAGCCCTCCGGGTGCAGGAGCACGCCGTGCCCCGCGCACGCCCAGCGCACCGAGTACGACTTGCCTTCGCCACCCGGAGCCGTCGCGATCAGGTTGTTGGCGAGCCAGAAGCGCTGCGCGAGCGGATGGACGTTCACGATCTCGTACGCCGCCCAGTGCGCCATCAGCGGCGAGACGAGCCGGGACAGCTCCTTGTCGATCATCCAGTCGGTCATGAACTCCGGATGATTGGGGCCCAAGAACGCCGCGGTGGCGGGATTCACCGCCGCCGCGAGTCGGGCCCGATCGGCGGCGGGCAGCTCGAAGGCGCGCAGACGCAGCGCGTGTGGGAGCACGAGGTGACGCACCAGCGATCCGAGGGCGTGGATCAGCCAGGGTCTCGGTCGCGGCTCGACGTAGCGCCGCGGGTCGAAGCGACCGGCCCCGCGCGTTGCGCTCATCAGTGAGCGCTCACGCGTGCAGCGCGCTCGAGAACGCCCGGAAGTGCCTTTCGACGATCGGATGCTCGATGCCGAGCCACATGATCACGGCGCGTCCGATCTCACGCGCGCGCTCGCGCTGGGGGGAGCGACGGTCGCCGACCAGCGCGACGCATCCGCCCAGCACCTGGTCCCAGTCGCGGCGCCGTACCGCGTCGGCGATCGGTGCCAGCGCCACCCCGGGGTGGGGCTCGGAAGCGAGTGCCGCGAGCACGCCCAGCGCCTCGACGCGTTCGGCCCGCTCCGGGTCGTCGGCGAGCGGCGCGATCAGCGCCGGCACTGTCTCGGGCGCGAGCTGGAGCTGTGCCTCGCCCAGCGCCAGACGGGCGGCCGCGTTGTCGGGCTCGGTCGCCAGGATCGCGGCGAGGACCGGCGCCGCGACCGCGGCCTCGCCGTCCGCCAGGTGCCGCAGCGCGATCGCCAGCTCGGCCGCGTGCGGGGACGGGATCGCCCGCGCGAGCCAGCGCCGGACCTCCGACTCGGGCAGCGCGCCCACGAACTCGTCGGTCACCTCGCCGTTCACGAACAACTTCACGTTCGGGATGCTCGTGACGTCGTAGCGCTGGGCCACCTCCGGCAGCGCCTCGGTGTCCACCTTGGCGAGCGTCCAGCGTCCCGCGGCCTCGCCGGCCATCTTCTCGAGCACCGGGCCGAGGAGTCGACACGGTCCGCACCACTCGGCCCAGAAGTCGACCAGCACCGGGATGGTGTGACTGCGCGCGATGACCTCGGTCTCGAAGTCGCCCACATCATCGGTCATGTGCACCCCCTCGATGGCGCCTCCGGCGCCGACACCGCCTCGTGCTCGGTGAGGTCCATGTTCGCACAACCCGACTTCGGGCAAGGAGCGGGGTCCCGCCCATCGTTCCGACCCTTTCGGGGCCATCGATCTTCATGGCCGCGTCAAGAATTCGCTGGAACGCCACCCGGGAGGTCCGCGCGGCAGGGTCCGGCTTCCGCGCGTGACGCGCATCGGGCTATGCTCGGGGGGCTGTCGTCGCGCCATCGGACCCCGGCCGGCCGCCACCCACACGCATCAGCGAGAGGACCCATGAGCACTCCCGTACCCGATCCCCGCGACCGTGGACCCCGCCTGGCGCTCGACGTCGCGCTC
>JBIOKD010000420.1:0-2492 GCA_044451485.1 Candidatus Eiseniibacteriota bacterium
AGTCCCTACTTCTCGACCGCTCGTCTGTGGGACGACGGGATCCTCGACCCGGCCGAGACCCGCACCGCGCTGGCGCTGGCGCTCGCCGCCTCGCTCAACGCGCCGATCGAGCCGATGCGCTTCGGCGTGTTCCGGATGTAGCGCCGCGTCTCTCCGCGCCCGGCCGGCATCCGCCCGCCAGCCCGGGATCCGCCGGCCTCCCGCTCAGCCCGCCGCGATCTCCTTCACCGCGCGCACACCGGCATCGATGTCGGCGGGCGTGTTGAGCGCCGCGGGGGAGAAGCGCGCGTAGCTCGGCAGATACGGACTCGCGGCCGCCACGATGTGGCGCGCCACGAGCGCCTTGCCGACCTCCTCCGCGCTCCTGCCCGTCACCTCGAAGCACACGATGCCGGCCGACAGGGCCGGATCGCGCGGCGTGACCACGCGCACCTTGGGGATCGCCGCGAGCCCCGTCTTGCAGCGCTCGTTCAGCTCGACGATGCGGCTGGCGACACGGGCGCGGCCGATCTTCTCGTGCATCGCGAACGCGGCGCCCATCGCCCATTGGTGCTCGTAGGCCTGGAACCCGCCGGGCGAGTGGTTGAAGCCGCTCGTCGGACGTTTCGGCGTGCCGCCCTTCATCCACTCGTTCCAGTCGTCCATGCTGGAGAAATTGGGCACCGTCGGCTGGAGGTGCGACCAGCCCTCGCTGCGCGCCCACACGATGCCGGTGCCACGTGGAGCCCACATCCATTTGTGCGTCCCGGCGCAGAAGTAGTCGCAGCCGAGTGTCGCGACCGACTCGTCCACCACACCCAGACCATGCGCGCCATCCAGCACGAAACGGATCCGTGTCGTCTCGTCGCGGGACCGGTTCACCTCCGCGAGCATGTCGGCGATCGCGCGAGCGGGGATGCGCACACCCGTGCACGAGTGCACCCAGGTGAGACCGACCACCCGCGTCGTGGGACGGATCGCGGCCCGCAGGCGCCCCACCATGTCGCCGGCGGTCGCCTTGGACGGATCGTCGTAGAGCGCGATCCGTCGCCACGTGGCGCCGCGCTTGGCGCAGGCGAAACGGATCGATTCGTGCTGCGCGTAGTGGTCGTGCGCGGTGGCGAGCACCTCGTCGCCCGGCTCGAGCGGCATGCCGGCGTGGACCAGCGCGAGACCTTCGGTCGTGCTGCGGGTGATCGCGATCTCGTCGGTGGCGGCGCCCAGGTAGCCGCGGAGCTGCTCGCGCAGAGCGACCTGCACGTTCTGTGGGCCGTCCTGGAACATCCGGGTGTCCACCACCTCGTACGGATCGGCGTCGATCGCGCGGCGATAGCCCTCGATCGCGTCGCGCACCGGTTTGGGGTGCGACGCGATGAAGAAGCTCGAGAGATGGACGAGGTCCGGCTCGAGATCGAACTGTGCCCGCACCGTGGCCCAATCCGAGAGGTCGGGTATGGGCGGTGTGTTCGCCCGGACGGCGGAGATCAGACGGGACGGGACGAATGGGGCCAGCGCGGCGACCGCGCCGGTGGCGAGGAATCGGCGGCGAGAGATCACGATGCCTCCAGGGTGATGTCTGGAACACGGCGGGGGGGATCGTGGACGCAGTCTATCCGCTCCGCGCCGCCGTCGAATGGAGAATCGCACCGGGCGCCCCGCGGCTTCCGGGTCGGTGTGAGGGCCGCGGCACGTCCCGCCGCTTGCGCCACACACCCCCGCCGGGCTTCAATGCCACGTCGGCGTGGTGCCGTCGCCCCCGAGATCCCCGGAGTTCCCCATGATCGATGTCGAGAGGACCCACGAAGGCGCCGTCGCACGGGTGTGGTTCGCGCGACCCGAGGTGCACAACGCGCTCTCGGACGAGCTGGCGGCGGCGTTGGTGAGCAGGCTCCACGAGCTGGCACACGACAAGAGCGTGCGCGTGCTCGTGCTCGGTGGCCGCGGCCCGAGCTTCTGCGCCGGCGCCGACATCGGGGCCATGAAGGCCTCGGCGGACGCCACCTACGAGCAGAATCTCGCCCAGGCCGAGCATCTCGCGGCGTGTTTCGGCACCCTCGCCGATTTCCCCAAGCCGGTAGTGGGACGCGTCCACGGCGGGGTCTATGGCGGGGGCGTGGGCTTCGTGTGCGGCTGCGACATCGTGGTGTCCTCCGACGACGCCCGCTTCGGGCTCACCGAGGTACGCCTCGGCATCCTCCCCGGGATCATCAGCCCGTACGTGATCCGGCGTATCGGCGATCGCTACGCGCGGGAGTTCATGCTCACCGGCGAGCGCTTCGACGCCGCCACCGCGCTGCGGATCGGGCTCGTGCACCACGTGGCCCCGCCGGCCGGGCTCGACGCCAAGGTGGACGAGCGCGTGGCCGAGCTGCTGAAGGGGGCACCCGGCGCGCAGCATCGCATCAAGATGCTGCTCGAGCTGTGGGCCGACGCCGGATGGGAGGAGTATCGCGCCTCGCTGCCCCGGGTGCTCGCCGAGGCGCGTGCCGGGGATGAGGCGAAGGACGGTCTCG
>JBIOKD010000421.1:0-2461 GCA_044451485.1 Candidatus Eiseniibacteriota bacterium
ATCTTGTGCACGTCGGTGATCAGCTGCTGCATCGCGGGATTGGTGGACGCGGTCTCGACCGCTGCGGTCCCGATCATGACGAACGAGCCCACCGCGGGTGCGACCAGGTTCGGCGCGTACTCCAACTGGTTGGTGAACACCACGAGACGCCCCGCATCGCGCACCGCTTGCTGCACTCCATCGACGCTCGAGATGGACCCGACAACGAAGATCGAATCCGGAGGCGTGCCGGCAGTACTGGTCATGACGTCGCCCAAGATCGCGGGATAGTCGGCCGCCGCGAAGACAGGGAGCGAACTCTTGGCGTAGACGACGTGGAGCGCGGCGCTCTTGAGCCCGGCCTTGAGGGCCTTGAGCTGATACTCGCCCGCCGGCGAGTTCTCGGTGAGGATCGCCGCCGTCTTGCCGGTCGACGACGCGCCGAACAGCTGGGAGATCAGCATCCCCCACGCGTTGCTCGCGGTTCTTGCCGGCACGAGGCACCCGCTGAAGCCGAAGCCAAATTCGTTCCCGCAAAAGTTCGAGGAGAGTCCCCAGCCGAAGTACGGGACCTTCTGCTGCACGAGCACCTGCGACCCGGACAAGTTCGGGGTGACGGTAGGTACGACCGCGAACACCTTGTCCTGCAAGGCCAGGGTGGTGGCGACCTTCGTGTCGAGTGTGGCGTCGCCGCTGTCGTCGGTGACGCCGGTGTAGTTGATGGTGCGACCGTTGACGCCGCCGGTGTCGTTGGCCCGCTGGAACCGCGCCTTCGCTCCGATGTCGGCTCCGCTGTAGACGAACGAGTCGACGATGCCACCCACCTTGATGGTCTTCGCCGTGATCCCCTGCGTGGCCGTGCGCGCCCCTCCCGCGCCGGAGGTGGCGGCGGCCGTGGTCGGAGGAGTCGTGGTCGGAGTACTCGTGGTCGGTGGGGTGGTGGTCTGCGCGCCGGCAGAAGCGGCCGCGGCCAGCATGACGGCGACGGTGACCGCGAGTGCGAGCATCCGGGAGGTCACGCGTGCACCCCTTCGAGGATTGGTCGCAGGATCGCGAGCTGCTCCTGGATCTCCCGTGCGCACTCGTGGAACACGTCGACGTCGCCGCCGGCGGGATCCTCGACGTCCTCCCACGGCTCGAGCACGACCTCGTCGAGCCGCAGCGACGCGACCCGTTCCGCCAGCGCGCCCGTGGTTCGGGGCAGGTCTCGGGCCAATCGCTTGAGGGTGCCGGTACGGGCCGCCGCCTCGGGAAACTGGCGCCGCACGTACACGACGTGCTCGCGGGCCATGGCCAGCACGAGATCGGCGTCGCCGAGCTCGATCGCACCGAGCTGACGGCTCTGGTGGCCCTCCGCCTTGGCGCCCAACGCCCGGATGGCATCGCGGGTCCGCCAGCTCATCGGCATGCCCTCGATCACGTGGGTACCGCGAGTGGTCACCAGCATGGTGGGAACGTGCTCGGCGAGGATCGCACCGGCCATCACGGAGCGCGCCGCGTTGCCGGTGCAGAGAGTGATCACATGCGGCATCCGGGGGAGTCTAGGGAGTGTGCCCTGCCGTTCCGGCGCGCCGAGAGCGTTACCGGGGGCGCCTGGCTTCGCCCGCGCGATTTTCTTGCGTAAGCAACTATGCTGGGCCCATGACCGTCGACATTCGCCGGAGCTCCGAGCGGTTCCACACCCAGCTCGACTGGCTCGAGTCGTGGCACAGCTTCAGTTTCGGGCCCCACTACGACCCCGAGAACCAGCACCACGGGTTGCTCCTGGTGAACAACGACGACGTCATCCGCGCCGGTGGCGGGTTCGGGACGCACCCTCACCACAACATGGAGATCGTAACCTGGGTGCTCGACGGCGAGCTCGCGCACCGCGACAGCATCGGCACCGATGGAGTGATCTACCCGGGTCTCGCGCAGCGGATGAGCGCGGGAACCGGGATCCGACACTCGGAGACGAACGCCAGCAACGCCGCCGACGTCCACCTCGTACAGATGTGGGTGCTCCCCGACACCGAAGGGATCGAGCCCGGCTACGAGCAGCGCGATCTCAACGATGCCCTGACGCGCGGCGGCCTGGTGCCGGTGGCTTCCGGGCAGGGCCACGAAGGCGCGGTCACCATCCACCAGCGCGATGCCGCGCTGTTCGTCGCCCGCCTCGGGCCCGGCGAGTCGGTGACCGTGCCCGACACACCCCACGGCCATGTGTTCGTCGCACTCGGCTCGGTTGCGCTCGGCTCGTTGGGGATCGGCTGGTTGGGGATTGAAGCCGTCACCCTGGCGACCGGCGACGCAGCCCGCTTGACCGACGCCGGTTCGCCCACCCTCACCGCGGGTGAGAGCGGCGCCGAGGTGCTCGTCTGGGCTACCAGATAGACGGGTCGGGGCGAGTGGCGGTGTTGGCGATCGACTGGTCGGGGCGAATGTCCGGCGCCCACCGCCACATCTGGATGGGAGAGGCCGCGGTTGGCGGCGAGCTGGTGGG
>JBIOKD010000422.1:0-2449 GCA_044451485.1 Candidatus Eiseniibacteriota bacterium
CCGGTTACGACACCACCACCGCGCAGACCAACCTGCTCGTGTTGAACCCGTCGGACGGCTCGACCCTGAGCACGATCGCCCTGGGGTCGCCGGTCAAGGGCAACAAGACCACCAAGGGCACCGCCATCGACATGGACTTCGACGGCTACGACGATCTGCTCTACCTCGGGGATCTCACCGGCAGGATCTGGCGTGTCGACCTGACGACGAACCCGTGGTCGGCGACCGTGCTCTACAACTGTGGGAAGCCCATCCAGGCGCCGCCGGTGCTCACCGAGGACACCAACGGTCACGTGATGGTGTTCTTCGGGACCGGCAAGTACCTGACGATGGCGGATCCCCCGGACACGACCAGCCAGCAGATCTACGGCATCATCGACGACAACTCCGGGACCACGATCTCGTCCTCGAGCCTGGTCGACCAGACGACGACCTTCCACTCGATGAGCGGCAAGCGCGGCTGGTTCATGAACCTGGCCCAGGGCGCGGGCGAGCGGGTGACCCACAGCGCCGCCCTGATCGCCGGCACGCTGTACGTCCCCTCGTTCCGTCCCAACTACGCCGCGTGCACCGGTGGCGCACAGTCCTGGCTCTACAGCCTGGACTACAAGGACGGCTCGGCGCCGGACAACACCAACGGCACGTCGAACAACACGACCGCGGGTCGCGTCCAGTCGATGGGCGACGGCATCCTCGCCGACCCCTCGGTCGATCTCCTGTCCCAGCAGGTGATCCTGCAGTCCTCCAACGCGGTGCTGCTCACCGAGGACATCAGCCAGGGCGTCAAGAAGCTCGTCGTGCACTCGTGGCGCCAGAAGTGGAATTGAAAGGAGAGATCATGCGCAATCACACCTGCATCTCACTCAGCGCCGCCCTCGTCCTGCTGGTAACGGCGATTCCCGTCGCGAACACGCGGGCGGACTCCCGCACCCCGCACGGCCGGATGGTCGTGCGGCACGACGACCCGTCGTTCAACGCCTCGGGTGAATTCACCGGTTCGCTGGACAGCGAGATCCTGATGGACGGGGTGACCTATCACCTGTCCCCCGACGCGACCGTGTACGAGATCGGCAGCGGGTTCGTCGCGATGGGATCGATGGTCTCCGACCGCCACATCTTCCTCGCCGGCATGGGTTCGGTGGAGGATGGTCAGGTCACGCTCATCATCATCCGCCCGGCGTCCGACACGTATCCGGACCGGAACGCGCCCGAGGGCCAAGTCGGCATCAGGGACGATGCGTCGCCGCAGTGATCGTCGCGCCGCGCCGGGCCCCGTGCCCGGCGCGATGCGCCCGTGCCGATCCCGGCTGGGGCTCCTGGCGGTGGCGGGAGCACTCGCGATCAGCGGGTGCTCCGGCCACGCCGGTGGCCGCGCCGGTGTGACGGAGCAGCACTCGATCGGCCTGCGGCTCACCCCCGACCCGGCCAACGCGTCGGCCCGCATCGCCGTGGTGTTCGACGATCCGCATCTCCAGCCCGCGCAGTGCCGGTACGAGTGGCGTCGTAATGGGAGTCTGATCGCCGATGCCTCGACCGACGGACTCGATCCCACCCACTTCTCCAAGAACGACCAGATCGCCGTGGCGGTGAGCGCGCCCGATCCGGCCGGCGGCGCGGTGCGGACGCTGACCGCGAGCGTGCTGGTGGTGAACACGCCACCCAAGGTCGTTCGCGTGACCCTGGCGTTCTCGACCCCGTCGGGCGCGCCGGAGATCCAGGCCAACGTCGAGAGCGTGGATCCGGACGGTGACGCCCCGACCTACACCTATCGCTGGCTCAAGGACGGCGCCCCGATCGCCGACGCCAGTGGCTCGAGCCTGCCGCTCACCCACCTCGCGCGTGGGGATCGCGTCACGGTGGAGGTGGTGGCCCGGGACGACGTGAGCTCCTCGCTACCGGTGCGCAGCGAGCCCATGGCGCTCGACAATCGTCCGCCGGTGTTCTCGTCGCAGCCGTACGCCCCGCGACCGACCGACGTGGACTTTCGCTATCAGGCCACCGCGACCGATCCCGACGGCGACCCGCTCCACTACGACCTGGTCGACGGCCCGCCCGGCATGCTCGTGGACTCGAGCGGCAGCGTCTACTGGCTGCTGCCGACCGGATCGCTTCGTCACGGCGACTATCCGGTGCGCATCCGCGCCACCGACTCCAAAGGCGGCGAGGCGACACAGGACTTCACCGTCCATCTCGATTCGCCGTCCGCGAAGTAGCCCGGGGCACGCTCCCCACCCTCCCATCTACCAGCGCCGGGCACCCAAGAGGCCACGGCGTCGCACGAGAGACGGCGCCCACCATCCCCTGGCGGGCCTCCACGATGCGTTCCGGGACGCATGTCCCACCAGTTGGCGCGGTTGAGACACGCGACTGCCGACCGATGGCATATCTGTGTTTGGTAATCTACGTTGATTCGAATACTCTGCACGCGTGAGCAGGGTACGGCAGTTCA
>JBIOKD010000423.1:0-2442 GCA_044451485.1 Candidatus Eiseniibacteriota bacterium
CGACGCGTTCGCGGCCGCGGTCGCCGAAGCGGCCCGGCCGAGCGAGCAGGTGCTCGTGCACGACTATCAGCTCGCCCTCGTTCCCGGCATGGTGCGCAAGGTGAGACCGGACTTGCGGGTCGCGCACTTCACTCACACGCCTTTCTGCGGGCCGAACTCGATCCGGGTCCTGCCCACCGATGTCGCGCTCGACCTCTGCTCGTCCATGAACACCGTGCCGTGCGGTTTCCACACATCCCGGTGGGCGCGTGCGTACGAGGCCTCGGCCGCCGAGATCCTCGGAACCGGTACGTCGTTGACCCCCGCCTTCTCCACTCCGCTCGGTCCCGACCCTTCGGCCCTCGCCGAGCTCGCGGCGTCCGACGCCACTGCGCTCGCCGCGGTCGAGCTCGACGAGCTCGTCGGCGATCGCAAACTCATCCTGCGGAGCGATCGCATCGACCTGTCCAAGAACATCGTGCGCGGATTCGTCGTCTTCGACCACCTCCTCGCTCAGCATCCGGAGTGGTGCGGACGCGTCGTGTTCGTCGCGATGCTCAACCGCTCTCGCGAGAGCCTCGCCGAATACCTCGCCTACGAGCGGGAGGTCGAGCAGGCAGCCGCGCAGGTCAACGAACGCCGGGGCACGAGCGACTGGCAGCCCATCGTCGTCGACACCCGCGACGACTACGAGCAGACCATCGCAGGCTTCGCGCGCTACGACGTGCTCCTCGTGAATCCGGTGAAGGACGGCCTCAACCTCGTGGCCAAGGAAGGGCCGCTCGTGAACGCTCGCGATGGCGTGCTGGTGCTCTCACCCGAGGCGGGCGCCTACGACGAGCTCCACGAAGCCGTGGTTCCGATCCACCCCTACGACATCGAGCAGGGCGCGGCCGCGCTCCACACCGCGCTCTCGATGCCCGCCGACCTGCGGGCGGCGCGTGCGTCACGACTGCGCGAGCTCGCCCTGGTGCACAGCCCCCAGACCTGGTTGCGGGAGCTGCTCGCCCGTGCGCGCTGAGTTGGTCGGGCGCGGTTCAGCGCCCTTCGATCGCGTCCGCGATGCGTCCGAAGAGCGCGGCGAGACCGCTCGGCCCGGCGACCACCACATCGGCCCCGTGCACCGCGGGCGGTCCTTCGTCTGACGCGACACCGATGCTCACCGCGTGGCGCAGCTCGCCGTTCTGCGCCATCCCGGCGAGCGCGGCGAACGCGGGCAGGTCGCCGGCGTCGTCGCCCGCAAACGCGGCCACGGTTGCACCGCGCGCCAGTTCCGCCACGGTCGTTCCCTTGTCGACCGGCACGGGAGGTCGCAGCTCTACTGCCATGCGCCCCGGAAGCACATCCAAGCCCAGGGGCGGCGCGTTCTGCTCGGCCCAGGCGAGAGCGGCGGGGCCCCGGTCGGGGGCGCCGCGCCAGTGGATGGTGACGGAGACCCGACCCTTGCGCTCCACCAGCAGACCTGGCAAGGCGGCCTCGGCCGCGTCGGCTGCCGACGCGACCGCGACGAGCCAAGGCTCGACGCGGCGATCGACCACGACCTCGCCGTCGATCACGCGCTCGAGTCCGTAGACCCCCGCGATGCCCAGACCCTCGATACCCAACGCGTTCATGAGGAAGGCGCCGGGACGACCGCTCACGACCGCCGCCTGGCCGATGAGCGGCACGAGCCGCGCCAGCGCGTCACGGGCGGCCGGCAACACCCGAGCCCTCGCGGGATCGTCAATGATCGGGGAGAGCGAGCCGTCGAAGTCGACGAACAGTGCCGCGGTCTCGGCGTCGGCCACGAACGGCTCCAACGCATCGGGCAGCCCAAGAGTGGAAGGCACGCGTGAGTCGCGCTCGGACGGCTACGTGCCGATGATCACGAGGCAGTCGGCTGAGTCGGCGCCGGCGGGAGGACTGCTCGGGAACGCCTCCTTCTTGGCGCCGCTCCCGATCGAGTTCGCCAGCTCGGTGGCCTCCCGTTCGAAGCCGGGCCGGCACTGCACGCCGGTACCGGTGCGCTTCGTCTTGACCGTGTCCGGCGCCTGAACGTTGTAGCCCTTGGCCTTGAGCGTGTCGGTGGTGGTCTGCGCCACACCGAGCACCCCAGATGCGTTGTAGACCTTCACCCGCACCTGGGCCGGCGAGCGAACCGCCACCGTGGTGGTGACGCCAGACGTGGTGACGGTGCTGCTCGCGCCGCTCCCGGAACCGGACTCGCTGTCATCGAGGATCTGGAGCCCGACGACGCCCACGATCACTGCCAGCCCGATGAGCGCCGCGCCCCGGACGGCCGACGGGGCTCCCGGAGCGCGCGAGGACCTCCCCCGGCTGTCGGCCGGCGGTGTCACCGAGAACCCGGGTCCGCCCGGCGCCCTTCGAGGCGTTCTCGCCTCCTGCGGTCGCGCTCCCGACGGAACCGCTTGACCGTCAACGGGTCGTACTCGTACGCGGCCGGATCGTCGACCAGACCGCGCA
>JBIOKD010000424.1:0-2419 GCA_044451485.1 Candidatus Eiseniibacteriota bacterium
CACAGCGTCTGGTTGTGCCACGGGTGGGTGCACGCGTCCACCAGACGTTGCACGTCGATGGTCTCGAGTGGCGGGAAGCGGATGTCGAGATGGGTGTCGTAGGGATGGAGCGGTTCGGACATGCGGGGCTCGTGGTTCGGGTCGTGGCGCGCGGAACGGGCCCGGCGGCGCGCGGTCAATGGATGAGCTTGAGCACCTGCGTGAGCATGACCCGCAACGGGACCACGAAGGCCAGGAATGGCACCATCGGGAGCACCAGACCCGCGACGATCATGACCAGGTTGCGGGTGTCGACCGGGACCGGACGGATCCGCAGGACGGCTTCGTGGCTGTTGCCCATGTCGGCGAGCGACTGGATGTCGGCGCTGCCGAGCAGCGGCTCGCCGGGATCCGCGCGGCGTTGGACCCACTTGCGGTCGAACGCTTCCACGTACTCGTTGGCGAGCGCGCCGTAGTCGAGCACTCCGGCCTCGCGCAGCTTCGCCAGCCGGGGCGCAAAGACCAGCAGCGGCGCGAGCAGGATCAGCAGGCCGATCACGACATAGGCGCCGAGAGGGATCTTGAACGAATCGAGGGTGGCGCCACTGTAGTGGATGTCCGAGACCATCGCCGCCGACAACACGACCGAGATCGGCCCCAGGATGCCGGCGAAGCGGGCGTGCCCGTACCCCAGGAACCCGAGTCCTCCCGAGCGATCGGGATGGGTCGGGATGAGCCGCAGACCGAGCAGCGAGATCCTCGCCAGGAGACCGGTCCAAGCCAGCAGACACCACAGCATCCACATCATCCAGTAGACCAGCACCGACTCGCTCACCCAGTCGCACCACCGGGCGGCGGGTGTCCGGAGGTGCCCGGTCGCGCCCGCGACCCATCGCCACGAGGTGGCGTCGCCGAGCGGCGACGCCTGGAGACCGGTCACGGCGAGAGCGACGACGATCAGCAGGGTGAGGATCTCGGGGACCGGGGACTTGCGCAGCCGCGACGCGCCGGCGAGCAGCGCCTCAAACTTGGCGCGGCGCTCCGGGGGCACCAGGTTCCGGCGCGAGAACTCGTCGAGCATCCGGATGGCCGCACGGTTGACCGCCGGTTCAGCGATCGCGAACATCGGCAGCGCGATGACGAACCGCGCCCAGACCGTGAAGTCGCGGAGGAGGGTGACCCTGACGTGGTCGCCGACGAGATCGCCGTGAAGCGCGGTCAGCACGACCAGTGGCACCCACGCGATCAGCAGCAGTGTCAGGATCCGTCGGGCCGGGCGTCGTGTCGGATCGAGATGCCGTCCGATGGCGGGTGCCACGAGACCCAGGAACCGGGTGCCGAATGGTCCAGGGTCGTTCGCATCCGGAATCCGGCCGGAGCCGACGTCCAAGCCGTTGCCACGCTCCATGCGACCCCCTCGATCGGGACCGAGTCATGAGACCGGAAGCGCCGCGAGCCGCGTGTTCCGTTCCCGCTACGGCGAGGGGACTATCGCAAGCGGCCGAGCGCGTTGCAAGACCGTCGACCGCAGGGTACGGCCGGCTGTCGCAGGCGCTACGGCAGGACCACGATCCGCGGCCGCGACTCGGCGAGCACCGCTTCGCCGTGACGCGCGGCGACGCGCCACAACAATGTGTCGCCGCGCGCGGCACCGGTCAGCGCGTGGGGCGCCAGGGTGAGCGTGGTGTCGGAGACCGGCATCGGATCGCCGACCGGCGCCAGCTCGGGTGTGAAGAAGCGCAGCTCGTAACGATCCGCTCCGACGACCGCCTCCCAGTGGAAGACGAGCACGCCACCCTCCGATTCCGTGGGCAACGCCGCCCGGAGCGATCGCCCGCCGCCGCCGGACGCACCACCGCCACGCAGCGTGGCGGCGGCGCGTGTCTCCTGCGGAGTGCGCCGTGCCACGATCCACCACGCGCCGGTGGCGATCACCACCAGCGCCAGGGCCGCGAAGGCGGGACGCCATGCGGGTGACGAGCCGGAGCCGAACCAGCGCTCGAGCCATCCACTTCGCGTGGCGGGGACCCGGCGTGCGGTCGCGGGAGCGGGCACGATCTCTCGGTCGAGGAAGTCCTGGAGTCGGCTCTCCGCCCGCTCGATCTCGCCACCCGGCAGATGCTCCGGTCGCGCCAGGAACGCCTGGTACCGGCTCATCAGCATCCGGCAGCGGACGCAGCCCTCGACGTGACGACGACGTGGATCGTCCGCCGGGCGCCGCAACAGCTCGGCGATCTCCGGGACCGAGAGATGAGCGCCGCTCACGAGACGCCTCCCTCGGGCCCCGGATCCGCGGACCTCAGCGCCGAGCGGAGCTTGCGACGCGCGGTCTGGAGCAGCCCACGCGCCCCCGAGGCGCTCGTCACACCGAGCGCCCGGGTGATCTCCTCCACCGGCGCGCGCTCGACATAGCGCATCCAGATCGCCTCCTGCTCCCGTG
>JBIOKD010000425.1:0-2409 GCA_044451485.1 Candidatus Eiseniibacteriota bacterium
ATCCCGGGATTCCTCGGCAGTCCCCGAGATATCGTGCTGAGCGGGGTATTCGCGGCGCTGTTCACGGTGCTGGTGGGCGGCGTCATCTACGCGAGTGTGTTCTACCGGCTCGCGATCGAGCGCGCTCGCGCGGTCGAGCAGGTGCGCGCCGAGCTGGCACAGGCCGAACTGCGCACCCTGCGCTCCCAGATGAACCCCCACTTCCTGTTCAACGCGCTCAACACCATCGCCTCGATGGTACGCGAGGATCCGGCGGCCGCGGAGGACACCACCACCCGTCTCGCCGAGCTCTTCCGCTACGCTCTGCGGGCCTCCGACCGCGAGCACGTTCCACTCGCCGACGAGCTGGCGTTCGTGCGGGACTACCTGGCGATCGAGCGGCGCCGCTTCGGCGCGCGTCTCACCGTGGTCGAGGACATCGCGCCCGGTCTCGACGACGTGACGGTCCCCACCCTGCTGTTGCAGCCGCTGGTCGAGAACGCGGTGCGTCACGGCATCGCGCCCCGCGTCGAGGGCGGGACCGTCCGGCTCGCGGCGCGCCGGGTGGCGGACACGCTCGTGATCGAAGTGGACGACGACGGACCGGGATTCGCGCGCGACGCGGCCCCCTCGGGCAACGGGTTCGGCCTGCACGCGGTCCGCAGCCGCCTGCGCGCCGCTGGACCGCCGCATGGGTTGGACATCGAAAGCGTGCCCGGACAGGGCGCCCGGGTGCGCGTGACCCTCCCGTTCACCCGCACCGCCGTCGATCCGGCGCCCGCTCGCGACCCCGAATCCGGAGCATGTCGATGACACGTCGCGCACTGGCCCTCGTCCTCCTCCTGTGCGTGGCCCCGCCCGCGCACGCCACCGATCTCGCCGCGTTCGCGGCGGCGCGCGACTCGCTCGAGCGCGGCGTGAACCTGGGACGCGCCGACCTGGTGCTGGGGGCGCGCGGCGCGTTCGAATCCCTCGCCGCGGCGGAGCCGGACTCGGTGGTGCTCGAGTACTGGGTGGCGGTGTGCGACTGGCGCGCCACGCCACTGGCGATGCGTGGTGCGAATCCCAAGGTGCCGCGTTCCATCTGCGAGCACGGACTCGCGGTGACCGGGCGCGTCCTCGCGAAGAACCCCCGTGACGCCGCGACGCTGGCGCTCGAGGCCGGGCTGCTGGGGCTCTCACTGTCGTTCCAGGACGCGAGCGCGGCGATGACGGTCGGCCCGCGGATGATCGCGCTCTATGCCCGGGCACGCGCGCTCGCGCCCGACGATCCACGGGTGGCCTTCCTCGACGCGCTCAACACCCTGCACATGCCGGAGTTCTACGGTGGGGGCGCGCGCAAGGCGCTCCCCCGCTTCGAGGAGGCGATCGCGCGGTTCGATCACGACACGGCGGCCGGGCCGCTCGCGCCGGTCTGGGGTCGCGACGACGCCTTGCTTTGGGCCGGGCAGTGCGCGCAACGTTTGGGCGACGTCGAAGCGGCACGCGTCTACTACCGGCGCGCGCTCGAAGCGAACCCCGACAACGGCCGGCTGCGTCACGAGCTGCTCCCGGCGCTCGACGCGCCACCGGCCGGAACGCAGAAGAAGGACGGTCGCTGATGGGCTGGAACGGGCGCCTCTCCGCCGCGCTCGTCTCGCTCGCCGCGATCGCCACGAGCGCCGAGGCGGCGCGGGTCACGGGGGTGGTGCGCGATCGTGACGGCCATGGGGTGGAGCTGGCCAACGTCCGTGTGACCTCGCTCCAACGCGGCGCGGTCACCGATACCGACGGCCGTTTCGCGCTCGATCTGCCACTGGGACCGGTCATGCTCGAGATCACCCAGATCGGCTACCAGCGTGCCCGCGTCGAGGTCACGGTGACGGATTCCACCGCCGTGGTCGCGGTGACGCTGGTGGACGCGCCGGTGCCGGTGGCGGAGGTGAAGGTCGAGGCGTCGTCGTTCGGCAAGGCCGGCAAGAGCGAGGGGGCGGTGCTGTCGCGACGCGACGTGGTTTCCACACCGGGCGGCACCGCCGACGTGTTCCAGTCCCTGCGCACGCTGCCGGGGATCAACGCCCCCGACGAGGGCGCGGCCGTCTACGTGCGCGGTGGGGATCCACGCGAGACGCTGATCCGCGTCGACGGCGGCGAGATCGGGCACCCCTATCACTACGAGAGCGCGAGTGGCGGGTTGTTCTCGGTGATCGACAGCTACATGTTGAGCAGCGCGTTCTTCTCGAGCGGTGGCTTCTCCGCGAAGTACGGTGGCGTGCTGTCGGGGGTGCTCGACATCGAGACCCAGGATCCGCTCGATCTGCGCACCGTGTCGGTGGGTGGCAACATGGCGGGCTGGAGCGCGTCGGGCTCCTGGGCGCTGATCCCCGGTCGTCTCGCCGCGATCGGCAGCTTCGGCCAGGGTCTTCCCGAGCTGCTGTTCCGGGTGTACGG
>JBIOKD010000426.1:0-2368 GCA_044451485.1 Candidatus Eiseniibacteriota bacterium
CACGCAGGCGGGCCGCCTGCTGGCTCTTGAGACCCGGGATCTCGCCGAGACGGATCCCGGCGGTCTCCTGGGACGTTGCGGGGGCGACACGCGCGAGGAGCGCGACGGACACGACCACCAGCGGCAAACCGAATCGACGTGCGGGGGGCATGCGGGCTCCAGGATGCGGGTAGGCGACGCTCTCGGCGGCCGGGTGGCGGACAATTCTACCGGACCCCGGGGTCGCCAACAAGACCCAGGCGCGGCCCGCCAACGTTGTTCACCGACGCATGCCCCGGTTGCGGCTTCCGCGGACCCGCGTCCTCAGCGCGCCGCGGTCTTCAACACCCCCAGCTCGCGGCCGACCTCGGTGAAGGCGGCGATGGCGCGTTCGAGATGGCGGCGCTCGTGCGCCGCCGACACCTGGACCCGGATACGGGCCTGTCCCTTCGGCACCACCGGGTACGAGAAACCGATCACGTAGATTCCCCGTTCGAGCAGCCGGCGCGCCATGTCGTGGGCCAGACGCTCGTCGTACAGCATGATCGGGACGATCGGATGCGATCCCGGCTTGATGTCGAATCCGGCGCCGGTCATCCCGTCGCGGAAGAAGCGCGTGTTGGCCTCCAGACGGTCCCGCAGCTCGGTGGTCTCGCTCAGCATCTCGAACACGGCGATCCCGGCCCCCACCACCGCCGGTGGCAGCGAGTTCGAGAACAGGTACGGACGCGACCGCTGACGCAGCAGCTCGATGATCTCACGGCGGCCGGTGGTGAATCCGCCGAGCGCCCCGCCCAGCGCCTTGCCGAGCGTGCCGGTGATCAGATCCACGCGCCCCATCACCCCCGCGTGCTCGGTGCTGCCACGACCGGTGCGGCCCAGGAAGCCGGTGGCGTGACAGTCGTCGACCATGACCAGGGCCTCGAAACGGTCGGCCAGATCGCAGACGCCACGCAGGTCCGCGACCGAGCCGTCCATGCTGAACACGCCGTCGGTGGCGATCAGGATCTGACGCACCCCGGCGTCCTTGGCCTCGCCGAGACAACGCTCGAGGTCCTTCATGTCGTTGGTCGCGTAACGCCACCGTTGGGCCTTGCACAGACGGATCCCGTCGATGATCGAGGCGTGGTTCAGCGCGTCCGACACGATCGCGTCCTCCTCCCCCAGCAACGGCTCGAACACGCCGCCGTTGGCGTCGAAGCAGGCCGCGTACAGGATGGTGTCGTCGGTGTGCAGGAACTCGGCGATCCGACGCTCGAGGGTGCGATGCAGGTCCTGGGTCCCGCAGATGAAGCGCACCGAGGACAGCCCGAAGCCGCGCTGGTCGATGGCGCGATGCGCCGCCTCGATGACCCGCGGATGACTCGACAACCCGAGGTAGTTGTTGGCGCACAACACCAGCACCTCGCGTCCGTCGGCCAACCGGACCTCCGCGCCCTGCGGCGACGCCAGCACCCGCTCCTCCTTCCACAGACCGGCCTGGCGGATGGCCGCCAGCTCGGTCTCGAGTCTCGGCTTCATGCGCTCGAACACGTCACGCCTCCTCTCCCCACGGCACCAGCACCACCTTGCCGGCGTGCCCGGCGCGCAGGAGCGCGATGGCCTCGTCGAAGCGCTGCATGGGCATCACGTGGGTGATCGCCGGTCTCAGGTCGAGCTTCCCGCCCGACAGCATGTTGTCGAGCTGGTACCAGGTCTCGTACATGCGGCGACCGATGATGCCGTGCAGGGTCACCCCCTTGAAGATCACCAGCCGATTCCAGTCGAGCTCGAAGCTCTCACGCGGCAGACCGAGCAGCGACAGACGTCCGCCGTTGCGCAGGGCGGCGAGCCCGCTGCGCATCGCCTCCGGGCTCCCGGACATCTCCAGCACCCCGTCGAGCATCTTGCCACCGGTCAGGTCGCGCACCCGCGCCACCAGGTCCTCCTGGGACACGTCGATCACCGCATCGGCACCCATCCTCGTCGCGAGATCGAGACGATAGCGGGACACGTCGCTGGCCAGCACCAGGGAAGCGCCGGCGGCGCGGGCGACGCCGATCGCGAACAGGCCGATCGGCCCGCAACCGGTCACGCCGATGTTGCACGCCGAAAGCGGCCCCGCGAACGCGGTGTGGACCGCGTTGCCACACGGCTCCATCACCGCAGCGACTTCGAGCGACACGTTGCGGGGCGCCCGCCAGGCGTTGACCGCGGGCACCGCCACGTATTCGGCGAACCCGCCGTTGACGTCCACGCCGAGGATCCTGGTGTTCTCGCACACGTGTCCGTGACCGGTACGACACGCGAGACAATGCCCGCACACGATGTGGCTCTCGCACGACACCAACTCGCCGGTCTGCAGACTCTCGACCTCGTGGCCGACCTGGACGATCTCGCCCACGAACTC
>JBIOKD010000427.1:0-2362 GCA_044451485.1 Candidatus Eiseniibacteriota bacterium
GCGCCGCAGCCACCCGCCGCCGCGCAACCACCCGCCGCCCCCTCGCTTCCCGCCACACCGGCCTACGGCTCGCTGGGCAACGGCGAGTCGCTCGAGGGGCGCAACCTCTCCCCTTCGGTGCGCAAGATCATGCGCGAGAATCAGGTCAGCCTCGCCGAGGTCGGCGCCATCCCCGGCTCGGGGGTGGGCGGACGCGTGACCCGCGACGACCTGATCGCCTACCTCGAGCGACGGGTGAGCGCACCGGTGGCGTCGAGCGCGCCGGCCGCGACAGCCGCGGCGCCGCCACCGCCGATGCCGGCGTTCATGCGCCCCACGATGACCGCCGGCTCGGGCGGTCCACGCACCGAGGTCGTCCCGTTCACCAAGGTGCGCAAGCTGATCGCCGAGCACATGATCCACGCCAAGCACACCGCCGCGCATACCCACTGTTTCGACGAGTGCGACATGAGCGCGATCGTCGCGCTCAAGAAGGAGTGGGGACCCCGGCTCGAGACACAGGGCGTCAAGCTCACCTACATGCCGTTCTTCATCAAGGCGGTGGTGTTCGCGCTGCGCGAGTACCCGTGGGTGAACGGCGAGGTGAAGGACGACACCATCATCGTCAAGCACTACTACAACATCGGCATGGCGGTGGGACGCGAGGAGAAGGGGCTGATCGTCCCCAACGTCAAGGACTGCGATCGCAAGAACCTGATCCAGCTCGCGCGCGAGGTGAATGACATCGCCGGGCGGGCCCGGGCCGATCGCCTGAAGCCGGACGAGATCGCCGACGGCACCTTCAGCATCACCAACGCCGGTGTCTATGGCGCCATCAACTCGGCGCCGATCATCGCGGTGCCCGAGGTGGCGATCCTGGGTGTGCACAAGATCGTCGAGCGCCCGGTGGTGAGAGACGGGCAGATCGTGGTCCGGCCGATGATGAACGCCGCGATCGGGTTCGACCACCGGGTGATCGACGGCGAGATGGCGGTGAAATTCCTGCGCCGCTTCTGCGAGCTGATCGAGAAGCCGGAGCTGCTCTGGTTCTTCGCCTGAGTCGGCGCATCCCATGTCCATGCCCCTGACGCGACCCCTGTTCGTGAGCCACCTCGGCCCGACGCCCTATCGCGACGGGCTCGCGCTCCAGGAGCGGCTGGTCGCGGCGCGGGCCGCCGGCCGCACCGGCGACTGGCTGCTCTACCCGGATCATCCGCCGGTGCTCACGGTGGGACGCAACCCGAGCGAGGGGAGCGTGCTCGTCGACCGGGCCACGCTGGCCGGGCGAGGGGTGGAGGTGTTCGAGGTGGCGCGCGGTGGCGACGTCACCTGGCACGGTCCCGGACAGCTGGTCGGTTATTTGGTCGCCGACCTCACGCCGCAAGGACGCGACCTCCACAAGTTCCTTCGTGGCATCGAGCAGGCGATCATCGACGCGCTCGCGTGCTGGGATGTCGTGGGCGAGCGCTCGCCCGGACGCACGGGGGTGTGGGTGGGCGGAAGCAAGCTGGCGTCCATCGGCGTCGCGGTGCGCCGCTGGGTGAGCTATCATGGATTCGCGCTCAACGTGGCGCCGGACTTGGGTTTCTTCGACCTGATACATCCCTGTGGCCTGCGGGGCATCGAAATGACGAGCCTGTCGCGGCTTCTGGGGCCGGGCGCCCCGGATCTGGCCGAGACCCGTCGGGTCGTGGCCGGAGCGACCGCCCGGGTGTTCGGTTATCCCGGCTGGGTGCCGTGCGATCCGGCCGACTTGGGCCCGCTGCTGACGGCGGGCGACACGATCGACGTCCATTCGCGGGGTTGAACCCGCTGTCCCACGAAAGGGGAATCATGCTGACCCTCACCGAAGCCGCCACCCGGAAGCTGGGGGAGATCATCGCCGAGCAGACCCGGTCCGCCACCGATCCGATCGCCGGGCTGCGCGTGTTCGTCACCAAGGGCGGCTGCTCGGGCTACTCGTACGGGATGTCACTGGCTCCCCAGGTCGAGGACGGCGACTGGGTCGGCGAGTTCGGCGGGGTCAAGGTGATGGTGGACCCCCAGAGCGCGCCGGTGTTGAACGGCGTCCAGATCGACTACGTCGAGACGCTGCAGGGCAGCGGCTTCTCGATCCAGAATCCGAACGCGGTGCGTTCGTGCGGCTGCGGCAATTCGTTCGAGACCGCGGACCACGCGGGTGAGGGCCATACCCACGAGGGTCACCACGCGTGAAGCTGGTTCTGTTCACGGTCGAGGAGGCCAACCGCTGCGCGGTCGAGCTGCGGCCCCTGCTCGAGCGGCTCATGGCGGCCAAGCGCGAGTTCGACCGCCTGCAGGACCGGATCGCGGTCGAGTCCCTGGTCCAGTCGGGCGCCACGCCCGATCCCATCGAGACCACCGA
>JBIOKD010000428.1:0-2358 GCA_044451485.1 Candidatus Eiseniibacteriota bacterium
GATGGCGAGTGGCAGACCACGATGCGCACCACCGGCGCGGTGCACCACACCCACAAGGCGCGCGAGCTGTGGCGGGAGATCGCCGAGAGCGCGTGGGCCTGCGCCGATCCGGGTGTGCAATACGACGACACCATCCAGCAGTGGCACACCTGCAGGGCCACCGATCGCATCAACGCCACCAATCCCTGCAGCGAGTTCGTGTTCCTCGACGACACCGCCTGCAACCTGGCGTCGATCAACCTGCTCAAGTTCCGGCGCCCCGACGGACAGTTCGACGTCGAGGGCTACCGTCACGCCAACCGGGTGTTCTTCCTGGCGCAGGAGATTCTGATCGGGCTCGCGTCGTATCCAACCGAGCGCATCGCCCAGCGCTCGTACGAATTCCGCCCGCTCGGGCTCGGTTATGCCAACCTCGGCACGCTGCTCATGGTCGAGGGGCTGCCGTACGACGGCGACGAGGCGCGGGCCTACGCCGCGAGTCTCACATCGGTGATGACCGGCGAAGCCTACGCGTTGTCGGCGGAGCTGGCGGCCAGCATTGGTCCGTTCGAGCGCTACCCCGAGAACCGCGACAGCATGCTCGACGTGATGGAGAAGCACCGCGGCGCCGCCCAGGCGATCGACCCGTCACGGGCGCCCCGGCCGCTGCGCGAGGCCGCGATCGAGTGCTGGGATCGCGCCGTCGCGCTCGGCAAGCTGCACGGCTACCGGAACTCGCAGGCCACGGTGCTGGCGCCGACCGGCACCATCGGTCTGCTCATGGACTGCGATACCACCGGGGTCGAGCCGGACTTCGCGCTGGTGAAGTTCAAGAAGCTGGCCGGTGGCGGCTACTTCAAGATCGTCAACCAGTCGGTGACCGCGGCGCTCGAGACGCTCGGCTACGACGACCCAGCGGTGGAGCGCATCGTGCGCTACGCGGTCGGCACCGCGACCTTCGATGGCGCGCCGCACGTCAACCGCGACACGCTGCGTCAGAAGGGGCTGCGCGACGCCGAGATCGACAAGCTCGAGGGCTGGCTGCCCAGCATGCTGACTCTCAAGCAGGCGTTCGGACCCGGCATGGTCGGCGTCGAGACGCTGCAGCGGCTGGGGATCGGCGCCGAGGTCAGCGCCAAGGCCGGCTGGAACCTGCTCGCGCATCTCGGTTTCTCCGAGACGCAGATCGCCGAGGCGGATGCCGTCATCTGCGGCACCCAGACGGTGGAGGGCGCGCCCGATCTCGAGCCCGGGCACCTGCCGGTGTTCGACTGCGCCAACCGCTGTGGGCCGCGCAGCACGCGCTTCATCCAGCCGATGGGGCACGTGCGCATGATGGCGGCGGTGCAGCCGTTCCTGTCGGGGGCGATCAGCAAGACCGTCAACCTGCCCCACGAGTCCACCATCGACGAGGTGGCCGAGATCTACTTCCAGGGCTGGAAGCTGGGGCTCAAGTCGATCGCGCTCTATCGCGACGGCAGCAAGATCAGCCAGGTGCTGGACAGCGGGAGCACCAAGACCGAGACGCGGACCGACGCGCCCGCGCCCGCGGCGGCATCGGCGCCCGATCACAAGCCTGAGCGCGGCACGCCGCCGCCCGCTACCCAGCGCTACCGGCTCGCCACGCGTCGCGCCGGGATCACGCAGGAGGCACGGATCGCCGGCAACAAGCTGTTCGTGCGCACCGGGCACTACGACGACGCCAAGACGGTAGGCGAGCTGTTCATCGACATGCACAAGGAGGGGGCCGCGTTCCGCAGTCTGCTCAACTGCTTCGCGATCGCGGTGTCGATGGGTCTCCAGTACGGCGTGCCGCTCGAGGACTTCGTGAACCAGTTCGTGTTCACGCGCTTCGAGCCCCAGGGCCGGGTCGAGGGTGACGACAACATCAAGGCCGCGACCAGCGTGATCGACTACGTGTTCCGGGTGCTCGGCTACCAGTACCTGGGCCGCGAGGATCTGGTGCACATTGTCGGCGAGAACATGAAAGGCCGCGAGATCCCGCTGCCGGTCGTGTCGGCGCCCGGGAACGGCCACGCTCCCGGGAACGGACATGCGCCGGGCGTGGATCGTCTGCGCGCGGGGAGCTCGGGCGCGCTGACCTCGCTCGGTTCCGACGCGTTGCTGGAGGAGGCAATGGGTGACGCGCCGCCGTGCTCGAGCTGCGGTCACATCACGGTCCGTGGTGGCACCTGTTACAAGTGTCTCAACTGCGGCACTTCGATGGGTTGCAGCTGAGGAACGGGACTTGCGGCGCTCTGGCGCCAGGTGGCGACGATCCGGACTGAATCACCTCCACCGCACGCTCGCGAGGGGGAAGCGAAGGGCCCGGTCACACGACCGGGCTCTTCGTGCTTCGGGCGTGTGTGCTCTCGCGGC
>JBIOKD010000429.1:0-2344 GCA_044451485.1 Candidatus Eiseniibacteriota bacterium
ATCTAGAGGCGGTGACAAGCGCAGAGGCGCGAGCCTCCCGCGTCCTCGTCACGCTGCTCTTCACCGACATCGTCGGGTCGACCGAACGCGCTGCAGCGTTGGGCGACCGAGCCTGGCTGGAGTTGATCGAGGCGCATCACACGACGGTGCGCCAGCTCTTCGCGAGGTTCAACGGGCGCGAGGTGGACTGCGCCGGTGACGGCTTCTTCGCCACGTTCGCCACGGCGACGAGCGCCATCGGCTGTGGCGATGCCATCACCGAGTCCGTGCGTCTACTGGGGCTAGAGGTACGGGCGGGGCTTCACACCGGCGAGTGCGAGCATCTCGATGGAAGAGTCAGAGGGATCGCCGTGCACACGGCGGCCCGTCTGGCCAGGCTTGCACAGCCGGGCGAGGTCCTGGTGACGGCCACCGTGCGAGACGTGGTGGCCGGCTCAGGGATCCGCTTCGAGGATCGTGGCGCACGGACGCTGAAGGGGATCCCCGGACTGTGGCGGCTGTACGCGGTCGCCTCCGGGGATCAGCGGGCGCCCGACACGCCTGTCGTCCCATACGGGCGCAGGGATGGTCGCCGGTCGGAGAGATCCGGATGGCAGGCCGGCCCGAGAACCGCCGCGTACTCGGGAACGAGAACCGTCCGGAACGGATGAACCCCCCGTGATCGCGGGGGTTCATCTGCGTTCTATGTCTTCGAGGGCTTGAGCGTGACGAGGAGCACCCTCAACAACGTTGGCGCTCGTCTTGACACTGGGTTCGGGCACCCTTGATTCTGGTTGGATCGAAGCGTTCACGTGTGACCTCCTTCCGGGCCGGATCGTGTTCGGCGCGGGCGCGCTCGATCGCATCCGGGAAGAGACCGAGGCGCTGCGGTGCTCCCGCGTCTTGGTGATCGCCGGCGGATCGGCCGCGCAGGTGGGCGAACGCACCGTGGCTCTCTTACAAGACCTGGTCGCCGGCACCTTCCATGAAGTGCGCCAGCACGTCCCCGAGGAACTGGCCGCGCGGGCGGTCGACGCGGCGCGGGCGGCAGCGGCCGACGGCGTCGTGACCGTCGGCGGCGGCTCGACGATCGGGTTAGGCAAGGTGGTGGCGGCGACCGCCAACGTCCCGCTGATCGCCGTGCCCACCACGTACTCGGGTTCCGAGATGACGCCGACCTACGGCGTGACCGGCGAGCGCAAGGTCACTCGGCGCGACCCGCGCGCCCTCCCGAAGACGGTGATCTATGACCCGGAGCTGACGTTGGGACTTCCGGGTCGCGTCACGGCGTCCAGCGGCCTCAACGCGCTCGCGCACTGTATGGAGGCGATCGTCGGACCCGGCGCGAACCCTCCCGCGGCTCTCGCGGCTCGGGAGGCCTCCGCGATCCTGCCCGGCGCGCTCCGATCCTGCGTGCGCGAGCCGAGAGCCGAAGAGGCGCGGTCGGACGCCCAGTACGGTGGGTTCCTGGCCGCTCGCTCGTTGGCCCTCGCGGGCACCGGACTGCAGCACACGCTGGCCCACATCCTGGGTGGCAGGTTCAAGTTGGTGCACGCCGACGCCCACGCGGTGCTGCTCCCCCACGTGGCCGCTCTCCACGAACGGGAAGCGCCCGCGCCGATGTCGCGATTCGCGGAGTCACTCGGCGCCGACGGATCCGCATCCGAGGCCCTCCATCGCTTGGCGGCCGACACCGGCGCGCCGCTGTCGCTGGCCGAGCTCGACATGCCGCGCGAGGGGATCGACGTGGTGGTCGAGGACATCGCAGGGATCGCCGACCAGGACGTGATCCGCGCGCTGCTCGAAACGGCGTTCGAGCCTATGATGCCGACGATCACCACGACGACCACCAAGGGGGGACCGTCATGAGCGAGTGGAACGGCATGACCTACGAGGCGAAGGACACCATGCTCCGGGTCGTCGGCGAACAGGCGCAGGGGATGTTCGCGATGGCGGAGGTCCCCGCCAACTGGGAGGCGCAGACCGCGTCCGCCGAGTGGCAGGTGCGCGACATCATCGGGCACCTCGTCGACGTCACCGAGGGGTACTTCACGGCCTTCGACACCGCGCGGAGTGGCGGCCAGGCCGGCGACGCGTACGGCGTCACGGGCATGGCCGTGCGCGCGAACGACCAGGCGCAGGCGTTCCGGAAGATCCCGCAAGCCGAGCTTATGGAGCGCGTGCGCACCGACCAAGCGAAGATGATGGGCATCCTGGAGGGACTGTCCGAGGACGACTGGAGCAATCTGATCGTCCCCCACTTCTACATGGGACCGCTCCCGTCGTTCTTCTACCCGGCGTTCCAGCTGATGGACTACGGCGTGCACTCGTGGGACATCCGGCAGGGACTGGGGCGAGCGCACGG
>JBIOKD010000430.1:0-2330 GCA_044451485.1 Candidatus Eiseniibacteriota bacterium
ACTCGGGCCATCGTGGTGCCGATCACCCTCGACGACGGTCTGGTCGTCGCGAGAGGCGCCATCACGACGCCGGATGGCAAGAACCTCGATGGTCGGTTCGTGGTCGACACTGGCGTGCGGGCGACCGTGATCATGTTCCACCCGTTCGTGATCGAGCGCCGGCTGCTCCAGTCGCAACCGCACGTGCTGACCGGCACCATCGGCGGTGGCGCCGGGGGGGAAACCGTGGGCGACATCGGCCGCCTCGCGAAACTGCGTCTCGGCGGCATGACGTTCGATCGACCCACGGCTCTGTTCTCCCGCGACACGGCCGGAGTCTTCGCCAGCCCCGATCTGGACGGCATCATCGGCGGCGAGCTGCTGCGCCGCTGCAAGGTGACGTTCGACTACCCCCATTCCCGGTTGATCCTCGAGCCCTACGCCGGGCCGGCAGCGGAGTTCGAATACGACATGAGCGGACTGTTCCTGGTCGCGCGCGGCGAGGACTTTCGAGCGCTCGTGGTCCAATCCGTCTCCGCGGGGACGCCGGCCGCGGAGGCCGGTCTCGAGCGCGGCGACCAGATCGTGGCGATCGACGGGCAGGGTGGCGCGTCACTCGCGCTCGAGCACGCGCGGGAGCTGTTCCGGAAGCCGGGCGCGTACCGGCTGGACGTGGCGCGTGCCGGAAAGCGCTTCAGCGTGAGGCTCGTGACCCGTCGGCTCGTGTAGCCTGGCGTCGCGGGCCCACCATGCGCTGTGCTCTGTCTCAGCCAGTCAGCGGAACGCCAGCCACCACATTAGCAGAACGTTGACCAGCAGCAGCGGCAGCGCGGTCGGGGCCTGGGTGCGGATCACGGCGTTGAACGCGGCGTCGCGGTCGGGCAGCTCCAGCAGGTTCGCGGGCACGATGTTGAAGTTCGCCGCCATGGGCGTCATGAGCGTTCCGCAGAAGCCCGACAGCATCCCGATCGCGCACACCACCGCCGGCGCGCCGCCGAAGCGCTGCACGACCACCGGCAGGCCGACCGCCGCGGTCATCACCGGAAACGCGGCGAACGCGTTGCCCATGAGCACGGTGAACAGCGCCATTCCTACGCAGTAGGCCGCCACCGCTGCCAGACGCGAGTCGAGCGGGAGATGCGCCGAGAACAGGTGCCCCACTTCCGTGCCGACGCCGGACACCAGGAACACGACGCCGAGTGACGCGAGCATCTGCGGCAGGATCGCGGCCCAGCCGACCGAGTCGAGCAGCCGGCGGCCCTCGCGAAGCGGCACTAGGTGCTCGGGTGCTCCGTCCCGCGAGCGGAACTCCGGTCGCAGCCACAGCTGTGCCACGACGATCGCGAGAAGCACACCCAGCACGAGACACACCAGGGTCGCCTGCGCCGGATCCACCAGCCGCGCGCCCCAGTGCGTGTGCTTGACCAGGAGCGTGCCGGCGAATGCGGTCACCGGAATGACCAGCGCGACGACGAAGAGCCGATCGCCGTGCCGCAGCGCGCCCGCGCGGCGGTCTTCGGGCGTCGAGGTCGGGCGCGTGCCATGCCCGAGCCCGAGCATCGCGAGGACCGCCAGGCCAAGCGCGAGAAGACCGTTGCCCAGATCGCCGAGCCGGTCGCCGGCAAGGAAGCTGAGCGCCAGCAGACCCCAGAACGCCGCCGCGCGTCGGTGGTGGCGATGGCTCGTGTCGCGCCAGGAGAACCACGCGGTGGCCGCGAAGAACACGCCGCCGACCAGATAGATCTGTGGGAGCCCGATCATCGCGGCGCTCCCGGTCCACCGAGCGCGCGACGCAGTCGACGGTCGAGCAGCGCCAGCCGCGCGGCGTGGATGGCGAGTGCCGCCACCGCCGTCGGGATCGCCCAGCGCGAGAGCGCGAACGGCTCGGCCACGATGCCGCTCTGCTCGAGGAAGCCCTTGATGAGCAGAATCGAGGCGATGGCGATGAAGATGTCCTCGCCGAAGAACAGCGCGATGTTGTCGACCGCCGCGCAATGGGCGCGGATCATGAAGCGCAGACGGTCGGGCAGTAGCCCGAAGCGTGCCTCGGCGGCGCCCTCCGCCATCGGGGCCACGAGCGGGCGCACCATCTGCGCGTGTCCGCCCAGCGAGGTGAGCCCGACGGCCGCGGTGGCCTGGCGCAACACGAAGTAAACGGTGAGCAGCCGCCCCACGGTCGCCGCCTGCACTCCGGCGATCCACATCCGGGCGCGCTCCTGAAGCCCCAGCCGCTCGAGCATCCCGATCGCCGAGAGCACGAGCCACACCACGCTCACGTACCGGTTGGCATTGAACGCCTTCCCGAACGACGCGAGCGTGCCGGCAAGCCCGTGGAGCAACGTGGTGGCGTC
>JBIOKD010000431.1:0-2318 GCA_044451485.1 Candidatus Eiseniibacteriota bacterium
CGGCGCGAGGCGCGCTCAGCGCTCCTCGCTCCACTGGGCCGGGGCGATCGCCGGGCCGCCCTCCCGTCGCGCCAGCAGCACCCGCGGGCGGCCGGCCAGGTCATCGACCACCCGGGTGTCCGACCAGTCGTGCGCCCCGTCGAACCACGCCGCCACCTCGTCGGCGCGCATCTCGGCCAGCTCGAGCGCCAGGAGCCCGCGCGCCACGAGGTGACGTGGCGCGTCCTCGATGATGGCGCGCAACGCCTCGAGACCGCTCGGGCCCGAGTACAACGCCTCGGCGGGCTCCCAGACACGCACGTCACGCGGCAGGGAGGCCGCCTCGTGCTCGGCGATGTACGGCGGGTTCGAGACGATCACCTCAAAGCGCTCGTCGGGATCCAGCGCCTCGAGCCACTCGCCCTCGGCGAAGCGCACCCGCGAGCCGAGTCCGAGCGCCACCGCGTTCGCGCGCGCCACCTCGAGCGCCGTCCCGCTGGCGTCGGTCGCGGTGACCTGCGCCGCCGGCCACTCGCTCGCCACCGCGAGCGCGATGGCACCCGACCCGGTGCCCAGATCGAGCACCCGCGGCACGGACCAGCGGGCGCGCTCGCGCGCGAGCACCTCCAGCACCGCCTCGACCAGCCCCTCGGTCTCGGGTCGCGGCACGAGCACGCCGGATCGCACCGCCAGATCGAGGTGACGGAACGCGGCCCGTCCGGTGATGTACTGCACCGGCTCGCCGCCCTCGCGTCGCGTGAGCCAGGTCTCGAGCGTGCGCGTCTCGTCCTCGGCCAGGGTGCGCGCGCGCGCCAGCGCCAGCTCGCCGCGACCGAGCCCCACCAGCCGACTGACCAGCTCCTCGGCGTCGGGACGTGGCGAGGACGATGTGGCGCCGAGCCGCGTGATCGCGGCGGCGAGCGCTTCGGCGATCGTGGCTGGCATGCGGCTAGCATAGCCGAGGAGCGGCCGTGGCTCACGCCCGACCGGTGGCATGCAGCGGCTCGCGAACCCCCAGCTGGAGGCGTGGCCACGGCGCTCCCATGCCGGGCACGGCGCGCGATGCGGCCACCGCGCGCCGGCCCGTCGACCGCTCAGGTGCAGTCGAGCGCCATCAGGAGACAACCCCCGATGCCGGCGGCGAGCACGTAGGGATTCATCCCGATCGCGGGATTGGTGCGAATCAGGAAGATGGCGCCGCCACACATCACCGCACCCACCGCCCCCCACCACTTCTCCTCGTCGGCGCTGCCGTCGGCCGCCGACACCGTTGTCGCCTCGGGACCCGCGACCGCCTCACGTGTCGTGGCGCCGGCGACACAGAGCGCCAGACTCAGCCACACCACCAGACCGCACTTCCGCAGATGCACCAGCATCGCTCCGCTCCTCCGGGGGTCAGTTCCAGTACTTGTAGACGACCTTGCCGCAGGCCAGCAGACCCAGCGTCAGACCGGCGCCGGTCGTGGCCAGCCCGATGCCCGCGGCACACAGCGAGTAGTCGATGAACTTCTCCCAGCTCCACTCGGTGGTCGGCTCCTCGCTCACCGCGAGCGCCGGTCCCGCCGCCAGCGCACCCGCGGTGACCAGCGCGATCACGCGTGATCGAAAGGCTCCCTTCATCCGTCCTCACCTCCCCTCGTCGCGCGGCGAAGGGGCGTCACCGCGTGGAGCTCGGGGCCTGGGGGCATCGCCGCGTGGGGTCCGGGGTGGCGGCGCGCCGTCATCCACGAGACGACCGATGGAGTCGAATCGCATCAGCTCGCCATAGAGGCGATGCCCCCAGCGGCGACGCCAGACGTCGCCGGCGTCCCACCACAGCTCGTCCACGCGCAGCGCGCCGAGACGGGCGAGGTCCGGCGCGCGGCCGCTGTCCACCACCAGCGCGGCCACGCGCACCCCGAGACGGTGGCCCGAGTCGGCGAGCAGCGGGGCCTCGGCCATGCAATGCGGACAATCGGGTTGGATCGCGACCACCCAGCGCTCCCCGTGATAGCCGGGATCGGTCCGTCCGCGCACCAGCACGAAGCCCTCGGTCCGCCAGCGCGCGGGCTCCCAGGGACGTGAGCGGTCCACCAACCACCCGCCGAGCAGGAGCAGCAGACCGGCGAGCGGCACCATCAGCACCGCCCACGTCGCGAGGGTCACGGGATGCGCCACGTCGCGGCTCACGGTGTCACGCTCCGCCCGCGCGCGAGTCCCAGCGCGGCGGCCGCGGCGAGATGGGTGGCGAGCCAGGTCGCCGCGGTCAGCAACAGCGGAGCACGGAGCGGACGGCCGGTCGCGGTCGCCTGGGCCCACGCGGTCCAGCACCACCGCGCGATCGTGATCAGTCCGAGGCC
>JBIOKD010000432.1:0-2290 GCA_044451485.1 Candidatus Eiseniibacteriota bacterium
AGATAGAGACACAGTCCGAGCACCATCCCCACGCCGGCGGCGGCAAAGCCCCAGTGCCAGCCCACCTTCTGACCGAGCGTGCCACAGACCAGGGGCGAAAAGAACGCGCCGAGATTGATGCCCATGTAGAAGATGGTGAACGCGCCGTCGCGACGCGGATCGCCCGGCGGGTAGAGCCGCCCGACCTGGGTGGAGATGTTGGGCTTGAACGCGCCGTTGCCGAGGATCAGGAACACCAGGGCGGGAAAGAACAGGCTCTGCACCGCCATCAGGAAGTGCCCGATGGCCATCAGGATCCCGCCCAGCACCACGGCCTTGCGCTGGCCGAGGACGCGGTCGGCGAGCATGCCGCCAAAGAACGGGGTCAGGTACACGAAGGCGGTGTAGAGCCCGTAGATCTGCGAAGACAGCGGCTGCGCGTCGAGATGACCGAAGGCGTGCTCGAGGACCCCACGCACCGCGTTGAAACCGAGCACCTCGCGGCCCACGTCGGGGTGGATGAACAGGTGGTTCACCATGTACAGCACGAGAAGCGAGCGCATCCCGTAGTACGAGAAGCGCTCCCACATCTCGGTGAAGAACAGCACGTAGAGCCCGATCGGATGCCCGAACAGGGTGCGGTCGGTGTGCGTCGCGCTGACCTTGGCGGCGACAGCCATGTGGTTCTCCCCCGGGTAGATCGCGTACATGGAACGACCGGCGACCGAGTATAGGGGCAGCACCCCCGGCCGACCCACTGAAAACCACGCGACGCTCGGCACGCGCCGCTTGGATCAGGGCAGGAGCTTGCTCTTCACCAGGTCGCCGACCACCGCGCCGCTGACCGAGCCCATCAGCTCGTTCGCGCCGCCGATCTCCTGGGTGTGCGTCATCGCGCTCCACACCAGGCGCGAGGTGCGCACGTCGAACACGCGATTCTCGATGCGGACGATGGTCACGTGCTCCATGTTGCCGGGATCCTGCATCACCGCCCAGCTCGAGTAGGTCCAGCTGTAGAAGCCCTCGGTGGCGTAGGCCGGGGTGTAGTAGGTGTTGCCCGGCACGTACTGGTCCTTCTGCTGCACCCCCTCGAGACGACCCACGATGGCCAGATCGATGCCCGCGGCGCGCACCTGGGCACGCGCCGTCTCAGAGTCGGGGAGCGTGCCGCCGAACAGCTCGGAGCCGTTCACCACCTCGACCCCGCGCTTGGCCAGCGCGAGATCCATCCCCTGTTCGTAGATCTTCTGTTGATCGCGCTCCTTGGTGAGGGCGACCACCAGCACCTTGTGGGGCGTCGGACCGGGGGCGGTGGGATCGCGCCACACGCCCTCGAAACGCGTGCCCATGCTGCACGAGGGAAGGGTCATGGCCAGCAGGAGGATCGGCAGCAGGCGTGGCGGCATGCGCATCGGTACGGGTGTCCACCAGATGGTGTCGCGCGGCACGGTCGCCACGCGGGGCGGGGAAGCCGCGGCGAGCCTAGCACAGCGGCGGGGCGGCCCCGTGAGGACCGCCCCGCGCGAATCGATGCGAAGTCTCAGCGGACGCGCACGAGACGTCCGGTCCACGGGCCGTCGGGGCCCTTGAGCCGCGCCAGGTACACGCCGGCGGGCGCCGGCTCACCGCCGTCGGTGCCGCCGTCCCACACCATCGTGTGCGATCCGGCCGGCATCCACGCGTCGGTGATGTGCCGTACCACGCGGCCACCCACGTCGAACACGGTCAGCTCGACCACACCCGAACGCGACAGACCGAAGCTCACCGTGGTGACGGTGCGGAACGGATTGGGCGCGGTGGACATCCTCGCCGTGACTGGTGACGTCGTCACGCCGGTGTCGCGTGGGAGCCAGCCGATGTCCTCGAACAGATACCGGGTCATGTCGGGCGCGGCGATGTCGTCGGCGTTGATCGCGGGCTCCATCAGCAGGTCCGGGAATGCCGAGGTGTCCCAGTGCGAGACGCTCGAGCCCGGCTGATAGGGGTTCGGCGCGTACATCATCAGCCGGTTGTCCGGGTCGTGGGCGCCGGCGAAACGTGCCGGATCCAGCCCGATGGTCGCGGTGACCCCGCCGGCCAGCTGGGCGCGGATGGTGTTGCCGTCCGCCTGGGAGATGCCCACCACCGGGATGGTGACGGTCGGATCGCTGCCACCGGGGCTGAAGCCACCGGCGACGTTGTTGGCGATGATCACCCCCACGGCGCCCGCCGCCTGCGCCATCTCGGCCTTGACGGCGAACGTGCAGGTGCCGCGATCCACGAACGCGATGTTGCCGGCCACCTGGGCGGCGTTGGTGAACGCGGTGCAGCC
>JBIOKD010000433.1:0-2283 GCA_044451485.1 Candidatus Eiseniibacteriota bacterium
CGCTCGACCACGCCACCGACAGCACCTTGCGGTCGCTGAAGTGCATGGGCATCTGACGGCCGATGAGCACGTCGCCGCTGTTGCCGATGAGCTGGCAGACGACCTCCTTCACGGTCGTGCCGCGCCACATCGACACGCCCATCTCGCGCAGCGCCGGGAACACCCAGTCAGTGGGTCGCGCCGGGTACGCCGAGCCGGTGATCGCCGCCTCCTGCCCGTGCGCGGTGCCGTAGAAGCCGATGCGACCCTGACGCTGGAGCGACAGCATGCGCTGGTCCAGCACCCGCAGACCCAGCATGTGGCGCAGCAGACGACGATGATCCTCGACCGGAAGCTCGGGCACCGGGCCCTTGGTCTTTCCCTCGAGGTCGAGCACCTGCACGAGCGGAGCGCTCATCCGATCTCCTGGGGGGTGAGCCACGACGAGGGATCCTCGAGCCGGGCGATCACCGCGTAGAGGAAGTCCGCCCCGACCGAGCCGTCCACCACGCGGTGGTCGAGCGAGAGCGAGAGGTTGGTCATGTCGCGTGGCACCACGCGGTCGTCCACCACCGCGGGCCGCTTCTTCACCTCGTGCACGCCGAGGATCGCGACCTGGGGATGATGGATGATCGGGGTGGCGAGCAGCCCGCCGCGGATCCCGGTGCTGGTGACGGTGAACGTGCCGCCCTGCAGCTCGTCCAGCTTGAGCGCGTTGGCGCGCGCCGCGCCCGCCAGCCGCTGCAGCTCGGCCGCCACGCCGAGGAGCGGCAGGCGGTCCACGTCCTTGACCACCGGAACGGTGAGCCCCTCGTCGGTCGCGGTGGCGACACCGATGTGGAGCGCGCGCTTGAGCACGATCTCGTGCGTCCATTCGTCGAGGCTGGAGTTGAGGAGCGGGTGGCGATGCAGCGGCTCGACCAGCGCCTTGAGCACGTAGGCGAGGTAGGTGAGGCTCGTGCTCCGCGCGGCCGCGCGCGCCCGCAGACCCTCGCGGTGGCGCGCTACCTCGGTCATGTCGCACTCGGCGACGAAAGTGAAGTGGGCGGCCGTGTCGAGCGAATGACGCATGTGTTCGGCGATGCGGCGGCGCAGCCCGCGAATCGGAATGCGCTGCTCGCCGGCAGTGTCCGCCGCACCGGATCGCGTCGCCGGCAGCGGCGGCCGCGGCGGAGCCACGGTCGACCCGGCGCCGGCGGTCGCGCGCTGCACGTCCTCCTTGAGCACGCGCCCGTGTGGTCCGCTGCCGGGCACCGATTCGATGCGGACCCCGAGCTCGCGCGCCAGCGCGCGCACCGCCGGGGTCGCGTGCACCGGGCCCGCCGGCGCCGCGTGTGTCGGGCCCTCCGGTTCGGCGTGTTCGGGTGGCATCGGTCCGTAGGAGGGTGGCCGCGCCGGGCCGGCCGCGGGCGGCGACGGAGCCGACGGCGCGGCCACGGGGCGCGGCGTGACTCCCGCCGCGATGGGCTCGGGTATCGCCACCTGCGGCGCGACGGGAGCCGCGCCGGCGTTGCCCGACGGCACGGCGCCCACCTCGATCGTGACGATCACGGTGCCGACCGGGACCACCTGCCCCTCGGCGGCGCTCAGCGAGGCGATGCGACCGGTGCGGGGCGACGGGATCTCGACCGTGGCCTTGTCGGTCATCACCTCGACCAGCGGCTGGTCGTCGACCACCGCGTCGCCGGGCTTGACCAGCCAGCGCACGATCTCGCCCTCGGCGATGCCCTCACCGATGTCCGGCAGCTTGACCTCGTACTTCATGCCGCGGGTGCCTCCTCAGGCCGTCGAATCGAACCGTCCGAGCTCGGTCTCGCGCTCGGTGAGCCGGCGGCAGCGTTCGTCGAGAGCGCGATAGGCCGCATCGTGCTCACGCCGGAACGCCTCGAAGCCCGTCTCACCTGTCCAACGATCGGCGACCAGGAATCGCTTCGGATCGCGGCGATCGTGCCACAGCGTGGTGCTCACGAAGCCCGGGCTCGAGCGGAACAGCAGGGCCCACGCACCGTCCTCACGGTACAGCGCCTCGAAGTCCTCGATCCGGTCCTTCTTCACCACGAACTCCCACAGGATCAGCAGCATGACGTCTAGAACGTCATCACGTGCTCGATCGCGCGTAGCACCCGCGGCGCGTCGGGCAGATAGGTGTGTTCCAGCGTGTACGGGAACGGGGTGTCGTACCCGGTCACCCGCAACACCGGCGCCTCGAGCCGCGTGACGGCCTGCTCCGCGATCAGGGCGGCGATCTCGCCGCCGAATCCACCGGTGCGTGGCGCCTCGTGCACGATCACCGCGCGTCCGGTC
>JBIOKD010000434.1:0-2268 GCA_044451485.1 Candidatus Eiseniibacteriota bacterium
CGCCGCGTCCCACGCCGATCCCGGCGGCTGCCACAACCCGCCGAGCGCGCGGCAAGCGGCATCACCCGGCGCGGGCCCGGCGTCCCCGGCGCGCATGTCGAGCGTCACCGCGGCGTGTCGCGCCGGAAGCCAGCCCTCCAGCGTGTCGCCCCGCGCCGCCAGGTCACAGGCCACGCCAAACGCCCCGTCGATCGCGAGACGTGCCCCGTCGGGTGCCGCGATCCACAGACGACCCGAGACACCGGGTCGCGCCTCGCCCCGCATCCGCGCCCAGACGAGCATGTCGGCCGCCAGCCCCGACGCGCGCCGCTCGCGCTCGGTGCGCATGCCGAGATAGCGCTGCATCACCGTGTCGCGTGGTGGCGGCAGCGGCGGCGGGGGTGGCGCGCACGCGCCCAGCGCGACCACCAGCACCAGCCCCGGGGCGATTTGGGCACGCCACCGGCGCGGGCCGGTCCGGATCACGCCTCGGACAACGCGGCGAGCACCGCGTCCACCACCTGTGTACCGGTCCTGTGATCGGTGTCCACACGCCAGGTCGCGAGACCCGCGTACCATTCGGCGCGCTCGCGCTCGAGCACCGCCAGACGTCCGGCGAGGTCGGCGCCGGCCGCGAGCGGACGATGCGCCACCTCGTGGCGGATGCGCTCGGCCGCGACCGCGGGGCTCACCATCAGCCACACCACCGTGCAACGCTCGGCGAGCAGCGCCCGGCTGCCCGCATCGGTCACGATGCCGCCACCACAGGCCAGCACACGCACCTGGGCGGCGAGCGCGCGCTCCAGCATCAGCCGCTCGCGACGGCGGAACTCCGGCTCGCCCTGCTCCTCGAAGAGCGCCGGGATGGTGCGCCCCGCCTCGGCGACCAGCATGGCGTCGAGGTCGGCCACCGACACGCCCAGACGCTCGCCGAGCGCGCGCGCCACGGTGGTCTTCCCGGCGCCCATCAAGCCGATGAGCGCGATCGGTCGCGCGGGATCGGTTGGCATTCCCGGCAGCCTAGCACAGGGATCGGCCGGAAAACGCGGACGCCGCCGGACGGATCCGGCGGCGTCGCGGGCTCGATCGGAGGGATCGGGCTAGTTGCTCGCGAGCTGGGTGATGATCTTCGGGGTCACGAAGATGATCAGCTCGCGGTTCTGCTTCACGATGTCGTCCGAGCGGAACAGGATCCCGATGAGCGGCACGTCCTTGAGCACCGGCACGCCACCGCGGACATGGCTGTCGTTGGTGCGGATCAGACCACCGATCACCGCGGTCTGGCCGTCCTCCACCATGACCCGGGTGTCGGCCTCGGAGGTGTTGATGATGATGCCGCCCTGTACCGTGCCCTGGGTGGCGAGATCGCTCACCTCGGGGTGCAGGTCCATGATGATCTTCTTGTCCTCGGTCAGGTGCGGCGTGACCTTCAGCTGGATGCCGATGGTCTGCAGCTGCGACACCGAGTTGCCGGCCACGTCCTGGATGATGAGCGGGATCTTCTGACCGACGATGATCTTGGCCTCGCGATTGTCGACCGTGGTGATACGCGGGTTCGAGATGATGTTGGCCTTGCGGTTCTGCTCGAGCACCTGCAGCTGCGCGTCGAGCGTGATCCAGCTCTTGAAGAGACCGTAGGTGAACGTCGCCGACGGGTTCGCGATGCCGGTATTCTGACCGCCGGCCAGGACGTGGTCGTTCTGGTCGAACGGATGGAACGGCGGCACGGGGTCGGTGGTGGTGAAGTTCGGCGTGTTGACCGGACCACTCGGGACACCGGAGCTGTTCATGCCCATGTTCCAGGTGACGCCGATGCTACGCAGCGCCTCGACGTCCACGTCCACCAGCTTGGCGGTGATCTCGATCTGCGGCGTCGTGGAGTCGAGATCGCGGGCCATTTTCTCGACCGCGTCGAGACCGTTCGGCACGTCGGTGATGATGAGCGAGTTGGTGCGCTTGTCGGTCTGCACGGTCCCACGACGGGTGAGCGTGGACTTGATCGGCTCGCTCATCTCCATCGCGTTCGCGTAGTTGAGCTTCACCACCCGGGTCTCGAGCGGGATCAGCTCGGCGGCCTTGGCCCTCGCCGTCTCGCGGTCCACGGTCTCGGTGGCCAGCTTGGTCATGTCGTCGACACGCAGGATGCCACCCTCGTCGATGTAGTCGAGTCCATTGGTGCGCAGGATGGTGCGCATGGCCTCCTGCCATCCCACGTTCTTCAGGGACACGGAGACCGAACCCTTCACGTCCTTGGCGACCACGATGTTGCGGCCGCTGAACTCACCGATC
>JBIOKD010000435.1:0-2254 GCA_044451485.1 Candidatus Eiseniibacteriota bacterium
CGCTTCCGGTCGGCACCGACGCCGGCGCTCGCCACCGCCTATGCCGAATACCGTGCCGCGCACGCCGGCTGGGTCGACGACTTCGCGTTGTTCATGGCGCTCAAGCGCGAGCACGGCGGGGTGGCGTGGACCGACTGGGCCGCGCCGTTGGCGCGTCGCGAGACGCACGCGCTGGACGCGGCGCGCGCCCGTCTCGCCGAGGTGGTGGACGGTGAGCGTTTCCGCCAGTTCCTTTTCGATCGCCAATGGAGCGCGGTTCGGGCCGTGGCCCACGAGCGCGGCATCCGGATCGTGGGCGACATCCCGATCTTCGTGGCCCACGACAGCGCTGACGTGTGGGCGCACCCGGAGCTGTTCGCGCTCGATGATGACGGACACCCGGAAGTGGTGGCGGGGGTGCCACCCGACTACTTCAGCGACACCGGGCAGCTGTGGGGGAACCCGCTCTATCGTTGGGACGTGCTGGCCCGCGACGGCTATCGCTGGTGGATCGAACGCGTGCGCGCCACACTCGAGCGGGTGGACGTGGTGCGGCTCGATCACTTCCGCGCCTTCGAGACCTACTGGGAGATCCCGGCGGACGCGCCGACCGCGGAGACCGGACGCTGGGTCGAAGGTCCGGGCGAAACGCTGTTCGAGGCGCTCCGCGATGCCCTGGGCCCGCTGTCACTGATCGCCGAGGATCTCGGCGACATCACCCCCGAGGTGCACGCCCTGCGCGACCGGCTGGGACTGCCGGGCATGGTGGTGCTGCAGTTCGCGTTCGCCGACGACGCGAGTCAGCCGTTCCTGCCGCATCATCACACCCGGGACTGTGTGGTGTACACCGGCACCCACGACAACGACACGACCCTCGGCTGGTACGCCACGGCGGGCGCCGGGGAGCGGGACTTCGCCCGCCGATACCTGGGCCGGGACGGCGGCGACATCGCGTGGGACCTGATCCGCGCCGCCTTCGCCTCGGTCGCCGACACGGCGATCGTGCCGCTCCAGGACGTTCTCGAGCTGGGTTCCGAGGCGCGCATGAACCTGCCGGGTCGGGCCTCCGGCAACTGGGCGTGGCGCTTCCGCGACGGGGCGTTCGACGGCACCCGTCGGGCCCGGCTCCTGGAGCTGGCGCGTCTCTACTCGCGATGAGCGATCGCGATCGCAAGGAGACGTACGTCCGGATGCCCGAACCGCGAATGTGGGGCCGGCGCGGTTGCCCCGCCCGCGACAGCGGCCTATCCTCGTCGGACGAAAGGAGCCGGGCATGCTGACCTTCACCGACGCGGCGCGTGACAAGATCCGCGCCCTGCTTGCCGCCGAGGAGCGCAAGGGCCTCGCGCTGCGACTCGCGATCGACGGCACGACCGGTGGCACCTTCCGCTACCAGCTCGGGTTCGTGGGTCCGGAGGAGCGGGGCGCCGGCGACACCGTGTTGGACGGTGGCGGGTTCGAGGTGTTCGTCGATGCGAAGAGCGCCGCCGACCTGACGGGCTCGTCGGTCGACTTCGTGGACACGCTCCAGGAGACCGGCTTCCGCATCGACAACCCCAACTCGCCGTGGAAGGACCCGGTGTCGGCCGAGGTCGCGCGGGTGATCGAGCAGGACATCAACCCCGCCGTGGCGATGCACGGTGGCTGGGTGGCGCTGGTGTCGGTCGAGGACGGGATCGCCTACCTCGAGATGGGGGGCGGCTGCCAGGGGTGCGGGATGGCGCGTGTGACGCTCCGGCAGGGGATCGAGGTCCGGCTCAAGGAGGCGGTGCCCGCGATCCACGACGTCGTGGACGTCACCGACCACGCCTCGGGCACGAGCCCCTTCTACACCGGCGAAGGACAGTCGCCGCTCGGGTGATCCCCGTGACCGCCGGGATGGACGACGACGCGCTGCTCGAGGGCTTTGAACGCGGCACCGTGCCGATCGGCGCGTGGGATCATCGTGCCCACGTGCGGGTGGCGTGGGTGCTGCTCGGTCGCGAGCCGTTTCCGGTGGCGCTCGGTCGCATGCGTGACGGTCTGCAACGGCTGCAACGCGTGTTCGGGATCCCCGACGGCGTGCTTGACCGCGGCTACCACGAGACCCTCACCGTGGGATGGCTGAGCCTCGTCGCCGCCACCCGGCGCTCGGGCGGCGCCGGATCGGATTCGAACGCGTTCTGCGACGCCAATCCGCATCTCCTGGCGCGCACCGCGTTGCGTCTGTTCTACACCCGCGAACGAATCATGACCGAAACGGCCAAGCGGGCGTTCGTGACCCCCGATCTCACGC
>JBIOKD010000436.1:0-2212 GCA_044451485.1 Candidatus Eiseniibacteriota bacterium
CCGACTGGAAGTGGGCGGATCTCGAGCAGCGCTTCTTCGGTCCGGGGATCGCCGAGCCGGAGCACACCACCGATACCGTGGCGGTGGGCTGACGGCGATCGGGCCGCGCGCCGCGGGCCCCGTCCATCGGCCGGCGCGTGCGCGTGATCCCCTGCGCCCGCACCGCGTTCACCCCACGTTCTCAGACAGAACCCAGCCCCACGCCGACTCCCGCCGGTGTTCCCGCTGAGGTAGATTGCCGGGATGCGGAAACCCGTCCGCCGTGACCACCCGCGCGGGAGCGCGGCGCCGCTCCCGCCGCCCCCCACGCCGGCGTTGCGATGGATTCTGCGGATGGCCATCGCGCTGGTGCCGGTGGTGCTCGGGATCCTCTACCTGCGCGACGAGATGGCGCGTGAGGGGCGTCTCGGGTTCCCGGTCGACGACGCGTACATCCATTTCCAATTCGCGCGCAATCTCGCCACCGGGCACGGCTTCGCCTTCAATCCCGGCGAGCCCTCGGCGGGTGCCACCAGCCCGTTGTGGGTGGTGTTGCTGGCGGCAGGCCGGGTGATGGGCCTTCCGATCGAGTGGGTGGCGGTGGTACTGGGTCTCGCCTCCGCGGCGCTGGCGGCGGTGCTCGCCTTCGAGGTGGGACTCGCCGCCGGTCTGCCGCCGGCGCTCGGCGTGCTGGCCGGGCTGGCGCTGGGCACCGTGGGGCGGTTCACGTGGGCCTCGATCTCGGGCATGGAGCCGTGTCTCGCGACCGCGCTCGCCCTGCTCGTGCTGCGGCTCGCGCTCTCGCCGGCGCGCACGATCGCGCGTGGAGCGTGGATGGGCGCGGCGGCCGGGCTCGCCGCCGAGACACGCCCCGAGCTGCTGCTGCTCGGCGGTCTGGTCGGGATGGCGGAGGTGTCCCGCGTCCTCGGCGGCCCGCGCGGAAGACCCGACACACACGGGCCGCTCGTGCGATGGGCACCGGTGCTGGTGTACGCCGCGGTGCTCGCGCTGGTCGTGCTGCCCTACGTCGGCTTCTGTCTCGCCACCACCGGCCGCCCGCTCCCCAACACGTATTACGTGAAGAGCGTGATCGCGGCACGGCTGCGACCGGATCTGCTCGCGCAGCGCCGGGAGGTCTACTTCCGCGACATGGGGGTGTGGCTGTGGCGCGACAACCCGGCCACGGCGCTGCTGGCGCTGCCGGGCGCCGTCCTCTGGCTCGCGCGACGGCGGCCGCGTGGGAGCGCGCTGGTGGCGCTGTGGCCGCCGTGCTACTGGGCGTACGCCTGGGTCGCCTCGCCGCTGCATTTCAACCTGTCGCGCTACACCATGCCGCTGATGCCCTGCGTGGCGCTGGTGGCGATGGCGCCACTCGAAGCGGTGCTCGCCTGGCGCGGAACCCCGGTGTTCCGCCGTCTTGCGACCGCCGTGGCGACGGCGTTGACGCTGGTCCCCGCCCTGGCCCGCCAGACGCAGTACCACGAGGTGTTCCTCGGGAACGTCGACAACATCCTTCGGATGCAGGTGACGATGGGGGAGTGGGTGCGGGACCGGCTTCCCGCCGGGGCACGTGTGGCGACCAACGACATCGGCGCGATCACCTGGTATGGGGGCCGTTACTGCATCGATCTCGAGGGGCTGGTGAGCTCCGACCTGGTGACGGTGATGCTGGGACGTCTCGGGGATCCGTCGTTCACCCACCCCGACGACGTGCTGCTCGATTACCTGCCCCGGCACGCGGTGAGCTATTGCATCCTCTTTCCGGAATGGCATCCGGCGCTCGCCCGCGCGCCGTGGCTCGAGCGCGTGCACGAGATCGACTACCCGAACACGACTGGTGGCGGGAACGCGCTCGTCGCCTACCGGGTCGTGGGTTCGCCATGAGGCCGATCGTGCCGGTCGCCCGCCCTTCGCTCCGTCACCGCCGCCGGGGCGCGTCGTGAACCTCCGCGAGAGCGCCGGCATCGCCCTGACCGCGCTGCGGGCCCAGAAGCTCCGGTCCTTCCTCACCCTGCTCGGGGTGATCATCGGGGTCTCCTCGGTGATCGCGGTCATGTCCCTGGTGCAGGGTCTCAACCAGTACGTGGCCCGACAGCTCACCTCGTCGGGGTCGAACGTGTTCTCGGTCGACAAGGTGGGACTGGCGTTCGACGACCTCACCTACAACGACCGCATGCGGCGGCCCGATCTGACCCGCGCCCAGGCCGCGCTGGTGGCGGGCGCCGGTCGTCAC
>JBIOKD010000437.1:0-2188 GCA_044451485.1 Candidatus Eiseniibacteriota bacterium
AGGGCGGGTGACAGGAAATCGTGCCCGCCCGGCTCGTAGGCGATCGGGGCGTCGCGATCCTGTCCGTACAGCTCGATCGTCCGCGTCGCGATCAGCCGCTCGAACTCGGCCTCCCCCGCCAGCCGCGCCCAGTCGTGCGCCAGACCGAGCGCAAACGCCGTCTGCGCGTGCTCGCCACCGCGGATCGGCCAGCGCAGCTTGGGAAGCCAGCTCGCGAGCCGCTCCATCGCGAGACGCTCCAGCGGCTCGAGGGCCGCGTGCCAGACCGCGGCCAGCGGATCCTGCCACTCGCGCAACTCGCCGGCGAGCTGCAGGAGCCAGGCGAGCCCGTAGGGCCGCTCGAACCCGGCGCGCTCCGCCCGCCCGAGAAACGCCAGCTCCCCCTCGAGCCTTCTGGCGTTCAGACCGCGCCCGAGCACGGCACGCGCCGCGGTGGTGAACGACGCGTCCGGAAAGCCACGCGCCAGCCGCGCCAGACACCAGTGACCGTGCACCGCCGAGTGCCAGTCGAAGCTGCCGTAGAACGCCGGGGTCAGCTCGCGTGGTGGCTTGAGATCGGCGTCGGAGGAAGCGAGCAGCTGGAGGTGATTCGGATACTCGCGGCCGATCGCCGCCAGCACGAGTCGCGCGATCCGCTCCGCGTGACCGGTGTCGGGCGGCGTCCCGTTCACCGGCGCGCCGCCAGCGCGTGGGTGAGCGCGCACAACACCATCGCGCCGGCGGTGATGCACAGGCCGTAGAACTCGCGGCCCTCCTCGATGAGCGTGGTCTTCATCTCGAATCCGCCCCACAGCTCGCCGAAGCGGATCTTGCCGAGAACGCGTGGCGCCAGCGTCGCCGCCCAGAGCGCGGCCACCGCCCCAACCACCAGCGGCGCCCACCACGGCAGCGTGCCCGGATGCCACGCCGCCCACGCGGTGGCCACCGCGCCGGCGGTGTAGATGGCGACCCATTGCACCGGATCCGGATCGTTGAAATTGACCGCCGCGGCGTACACGAACAACGCCGCCAGCGCCCCGTTCAAGATGCGCAGCGCGACGATCATGCGGCCCTCCGGATCATGGCGTGAGGCGCTTCACCGCACCGCCCTGACAGCACACGTACAGCTCGCCCCGGGCGTCCTCGCCGAACGATGTCACGAGATCGCCGGCGTCGACGCCCCAGTCCTTCTGCGCCGTGGCGACCCCACCCATGTAGACGAAGCTGTGCAGCCAGTGCGCTCCGTAGTCGCTGTAGAAGTAGGTGCCCTGGAGCCCCGGGATGACGCTGCCACGGTAGACGTAGCCGCCGATCACGCAGTTCTGGTTCGCGTCGTGCGCGTAGGCGATCACCGGGAGCGCGCCCACGGCGGTGCAGTGAGTCCCGGGCGGATAGCAGCTGTCCCCCTCCAACACGCTCCACCCGAAGTCGACGCCCTTCCCGCCTCCGCTGGCGGCGGTGGCCACGTCCACCTCCTCGTAGTCGCCCTGACCCACGTCCCCGATGTAGAGATCGCCGGTCGAGCGGTCGAAGCTGAAGCGCCATGGGTTGCGCAGCCCGTAGCACCACACCGTGGGGTTGGCACCCGGCGGAGCGGTGACGAAGGGGTTGTCGGCCGGCACCGAATAGCCACCGCCCCCGCTCACGTCGAGACGGAAGATGCAGGCCAGCGAGTCCTTGACGTTCTGTCCGGCGCCATAGGGATCCCCACCCAGACCCCCGTCTCCGATACTCATGTACAGCATGTGGTCGGGGCCGAACGCGAGCATGCCGCCGTTGTGATTGCTGTAGTTGTGATGGTCGATCGTCATCAGGATCTGGGCGCTGGTCGGGTCGGCCACGTCGGGATTGGCACCGACCTTGTACCGGGCCAGCGTCACGTTCCAGCTCAGGTTGTTGTAGGTGACGTAGAAGGACTTGTCGGTGGCATAGTTCGGACTGAACGCCAGCCCGAGGAGCCCCTGCTCGGTGCCGTTCGAGGTGATGAGGGTGTGGATGTCGAGAAACGGCGTGGGCACCAGCGTGTCGGCTCTGACGACCCGGATCAGCCCGTACTTGTCCACCACGAGCAGCCGGGCGATGTCGCCGGGCGGAGCGGTGACCAGCACCGGCATGTGCGCGCCGCCGCCGGTGATCGTGACCACGGTCTTGAGCTGGAGCGCGCCGGGCGCACCGGGGCCGCTCTTGCTCGAACAACCCGCGACCAAGA
>JBIOKD010000438.1:0-2187 GCA_044451485.1 Candidatus Eiseniibacteriota bacterium
CCGTTCCACGCGGGTCGTGTCATCGACCTGTCGCGCCGGGCCGCCCGCGAGCTGGACTTCGTGCGCGAGGGCACGACACAGGTGCGGCTCGAGGTCCTGGCCGATCGGGCCACCGAGGAGCCGTAGGCTCCGTTCCCGCCACGGCGTGACGTTCCACCGCCACCCGGTCGTCTCAGTGCGTGCCGAGCGCCTTGGCGGCGTGTCGCGCCGGTGACGGACCGGCGAGTGGCTCGGGCATGTCCGCCACCAGGTAGACCAGCGCCGCGAGTGCCGCGACGTTGCGACGCAGCTCGACCGGATCCACCTTGTCGAGCATGTCGGCCCGGGTGTGATGCCAGTCGAAATAGTGCTCGCCGGTGGTGCGGTGCGAGATCCCCGCCACGCCCAGGTCCATGAGCGGTCCGATGTCGGCCTCGCCCCCGCCGTCGGTCATGTGATCGGCGCCGAGACCGGCGAACAGCGGCGCGATCGCACGCAGACGCTCGAGCCCGACCGTCATCCGCGAGGCGTCCGTGGAGTCGCTCCCCGGGTGGTGGACTCCGAGCTGGAAGCCGATCGGCCGCTCGGCGCCACCATCGGACTCGATCGCCGCGACGTGACGCGAGACGTCGCCACGCAGCGAGTCGGCGTATGCGCGACCACCCCGCCCGCCGTTCTCCTCGTTCACCCACAGGACGCAGCGCACCGTGCGCCGCGGCCTCAGCCCGAGACGCTTCATCAACCGCAGGGTCTCCATGGCGAGCACACAGCCGGCGCCGTCGTCCTGCGCCCCCTGACCCACGTCCCACGAATCGAGATGCCCGCCCACGACCACGATCTCGTCGGGGCGCTCGCGTCCACGCAACTCGCCGATCACGTTGTCGGAGGGCACGTCGGGCTCGGTGTGCGCACCCATCTCGAGATGGACGCGCACCCGCTCGCCACGGTCGAGCAGGCGGTGCATCATCGCCGCGTCCTCGATCGACACCGCCGCGGCGGGCACGTGCGGCAAGGTGTCGCCGTACGCGGCCATCGCGCCGGTGTGGGGCGTGCGCAGACTCACCGGTCCCACCGATCGGACCAGCGCCGCCACGGCGCCACGTCGTGCGGCGTGCTCGGCCCCGCCCCACCGGTAACGCACGGTGTCGCCGTAACGTGTGAACGGCACGTCATAGAGGACGATGTGACCGCGCACCGCGGCGTCCGGGAGCGAATCCAGCTGGCCGAAGCTGGTCACCACCACGACGTCGGCGGTGATCCCACCCGGTGGGGTGCCGTCGCTGCGACCGAGACCGAGCATCGCCAGCGGTTGCGGACCCGGCATCACCATCTCCGCGTGCTCATCGCCCCGCACCCAACGCGGCACCATCACCGGTTGCAGCCGCACCGCGTCGAGCCCGTCCTCGCGCATCGCGGCCGCGGCCCAGGTGACCGCCCGGGTGAGGGCCTCCGAGCCCGACAGGCGGTTTCCGATGCCGTCACACAGCTGCGACAGTCGCAGGTAGGCGTGGTCGTCCCCGATCCCGGCACCGATCAGTCGCTCGGCGGCGGCACGCGCGGCGGGGTCCGGCGCCGCGACCGCTTCCCGCTCCGACGCGCCCGCACCCGCCGCCGCGGCGCCATGAGCGGCCGCGATCGCCATCCCGGCCGGGCACGAGGCCGCGAGCAGGACAAGCGCCGGAAGCGTGCGCGCGGCGAAACGGGCGCGGCGGCGAACCGGGGCTCGGGGAGTCATCGGACGATGAACATGACGGGTCGGTTCCTTTCCGCCGCCACGGTTTGACCGGGCGGTTGGAGCGTGTGTCGTTGCGGCCTCGGACGATTGCGGATCCGCGACGGGGTCGTCTCGACCGCGGCGCCGCGCACCGGCAGGGTAACGTAGCCGGGGCCCGGCGTGAACGGCCTCTCGCATGTCGATGCGAGCCCGGCCCGAGGCGACTCGAGGGCTCAGCGCCGGCACCAGCCCGGTCACGCGCCGCCCCCGGAGCCGAGGGCCCGGGTTTGAAGGCCTAGAGCGAGTCCTGCGTTCTCGAGCGGTGCCTAGTGGGCGTCCATCCTCCCGGTCCGGGCCCACGCGGTGGTCTCCCAGTTGTAGCGGGCGCGCTCGTGCGGCAGCCAGGGCGGCAGCGGCATCACCAGCTGACGCGACAGCTCCTCGACATAGCGCTCGTAGAGCGCGCGCAGCTCAGCCAGCCGCCGGTCGGCGTC
>JBIOKD010000439.1:0-2181 GCA_044451485.1 Candidatus Eiseniibacteriota bacterium
AGAGCCGCGCCGTGTTGACCCCGAGCTGATCCGCGAGCGAGCCGGTGGCGGCGGCGGTCGAGTCTCCGAGACCCCGGTCGTCGACGCGCGTGAAGTACATGGTCTTGACGCAGGCCGTGTCGGCGCGGGCCGGTGCCCGCGCTGAGACGAGCAGGAGAATCGCGGCGAGCATCGGGATCCATGCCAGAGCGGATGCATGAAGACGCGGGGTGCGGCGCATGGGTGGACTCCCGATGGAGGTTCGACGCCGGAGCCGCGAGTCTAGTGGATTTCTCCCCTCCCGCGCGCCGGAGATCTAGAACACCAGCGCGCGGCCGGTGTGATCGAAGCGGGCCGACTCGCCGTCGTGTGGCAGCGCCTCCAGCACCCGGGTCATGCCCGCCACGCTCCGCTCGGCGGTCAGCGGCGCATCGGGCCCCCCGAGCTCGGTGCGCACCTGTCCCGGGTAGAGCCCGACCGTGGTGATCCCGACCGTGGCGTTGGCGGTGGCCATCTCGGCGAGACGCGCGTTGAGCGCCGCTTTGCTGAGCATGTAGGCGAGGGTGGCCGCGTCCCACGACGGGTCGAGACGGCGCACCGGCTCGGTGAGGAACGCCATCACCGGCCGGGTGCCCATGGCCACGCACGGTCGCAACCCCTCGGCCAGACGCAGCGTGCCGAAGGTGTTGGTCTCGAGCGCCCGCTCGAGCTGCAGACGCGGGTCACGGATCCCGCGTGGCAGCACCGCCGCGTTGGCGATCAGCACGTCGATGACACAGCGGCGCTCGTAATGGGCGCGATTCACCAGCGTCTCGATGGTGAGCGGCGCGCACAGATCGAGCTCCTCGATCCGCACGCCACGCAGCTCGCGCAGAGCGGACGCGCGGTCGGGACGACGGCAGGTGGCGATCACCTCCCAGCCGGCGGCGTGGTAGTGACGCGCGAAGGCCAGTCCGAGTCCGCGATTGGCACCGGTCACGAACACGGTGGCCATGGGCGACCTACGGCCGATCGGCCCCGGTGTCGGCGCCGACGGCGGGCGCGCTCTCACGCAGCGCCTGCTCGATCACGTCCCCGTCGAAGCCGCGGCGCGCGAGCAGCGCCCACAGACGCTGGCGCCGGACGCGTGGCTCGAGACGCTCCATGCGGCGGGCGCTCTGCGTCACCACGCGTCGCGCCATCGCCACCTCGTCGGCCCCGCCGGTCTCGCGCTCGAGTCGCTCGCGCGCCGTCGCGATGTCGGCGGGTGCCACCCCCTTGCGACGCAGATCGGCCTCGAGCCGGCGCCATCCGGCGGCGCGCCGGCCCCAGCGCTCGGCCAGATAGGCGCGCGCGTATTCGACATCGTCCACCAGACCGACCGCCGCGAGCCGGTCGAGGACCGCATCGATCGTGGCCGCGTCGAAGTCGCGCTGCCGCAACCGCCGCGTCAGATCGTCACGCGTGCGCCGGGTGTGCTCGAGCAGACGCAGTGCCGCCTCGCGGGCGGCTTCGAGGGGATGGGCGCGTATGGCCTCGATCATGGAAGGCGTGTCGCCCTCAACGCAACCGCACGATGCGCTCACGGTCGGTGCGGCCCGAAACGCTCGCCCGCACCCAGAACACCCCCGAACCCGCGTCGCCGCCACGGGTGTCGTGGCCGTCCCAACGCACCCGGTAGACCCCCGGGTCCACGTCGCGATCGAGCAGCACCGCGACCACCCGGCCGCGCACGTCGACCACGTCGACTCGCGCGTGGCCCGCGACCGGCGGCACCAGCACGAGCGCGACCTCGCGTGTCGAGGGATTGGGCAGCACGCCGCGCAGCAGCCGATCCGTCGCCCCCGGGTCCACACCCGCCGACCCGAGCGGACCCGCGACCACGTGGAAGAGCGAGTCGAGACAGGTCGCCGGGACCAGAGGGACGTCGGCCGCGATCATCGGAAACGAAACGCTCGGCGGCACCATGCCACTGTCGAAGTGCTGTACCGGTCCGCCGTCGGTGCTGACGTCGAGCGTCATGCGCTGCATCAGCGCGAAGTCGCCCCCCAGCTGGTAGGTGCCCTGGCCGGTGACGTTCGCGGTATGCGTGCCACCGCCGTCGGTGATGGTGTAGGTCCAGCGGATGTTGAGCAGCGCGTAGTAGCTCCACCACTGATCCATGCCGGTCCTGTAGAAGGTGAAATCACCCTTCATCGGACCGGAGAACATGATCGGGCAGGC
>JBIOKD010000440.1:0-2169 GCA_044451485.1 Candidatus Eiseniibacteriota bacterium
CTCGATGCACTTGCGGAACTCCTGCACCCGGTCGATGTCGGTCTGCTTCCAGCGCCACGATGCGCCTTCGCGCGGCTGGAACGGCGGGATGCGTTTGTTGATCTCGTAGTTCCACGACACGTCGGTCACCAGGTCCTTGATCACCGGGAAGGTCTTCAACGGCCGGACCTCGATCGGCGCACCCGGCGCGAAGTGGTCCATGCGTGTCTTGCACATGAGCGCGGGCCGGCCGTTCACCTCGGCGCTGCACGAACCGCACTTGGCTGCCTTGCAGTTCCAGCGTACCGCGAGGTCGGGGGCGCGATGCGCCTGGATCCAATGGATGGCGTCGAGCACCACCATGCCCGGCTCGACCGGCACGCGATATTCCACGAGCTGCCCGCCGCTCGCGTCGCCGCGGTGGACCTTGAGGATCGCCTCTCCGCCACCCTCACCGGGCCCGGACGCGCTCATCCGACTTTCTCCTTCGCGGGCTCGAACAGCGCCTGGAGCTCGGGTGGCACGACCGGCAGCGGGGTCGGGGTCACGCTCATGCCGCCGTCTGCGGCGCGCACGGCGCACATGTTGACCCGGCCGAGCGCCGCGTCGGGGCCGGGATGGTCGAGACGCGAGTGCGCCCCCCGGCTCTCGCGACGAAGACGCGCGGAGCGGGTGATCGCCTCGGAGACGAGCAGCATGTTCTGCAGGTCGCGGGCGAGGTGCCACCCCGGGTTGTACAGCCGCGTGCCCTCGACCCGCACCCGCCCGGCGCGGTCGGCGAGCGCGCGCAGCTCGTCCAGGGCGTGGTCGAGATCGGCTTCGACGCGGAAGATGCCGACCAGGTCCTGCATGCACTTCTGGAGCGCGTGGTGCACGTCGAACGGGCTCTCCCCGGTGGTCCGCTCGAACGGCGCGAGCATGGCGCGTGTCTCCGCCTCGATCTCGTCCTCGGAGACTCGCGGGCTCGCCGGCAGGGACCGCGCGTAATCGGCGGCCGCCTGACCGGCGCGCCGGCCGAACACCAACAGATCGGACAGCGAATTGCCACCGAGCCGGTTCGCTCCGTGGAGCCCCGCGGCCGCCTCACCGGCGGCGAACAGACCCGGCACGGTGGCGGCCGCGCGGTCCGGGTCCACCCGGATCCCGCCCATCATGTAGTGCGTGGTCGGACCGACCTCCATCGGCTGCCTCGTGATGTCGACATCGGCCAGCTCGAGGAACTGGTGATACATGGACGGCAGCTTGCGCTTGACCCGCTCGGCGGGGAGATAGCTGATGTCGAGGAACACGCCGCCGTGGGGCGATCCGCGGCCCTCCTTGACCTCGGTGTAGATCGCGCGCGCCACGTTGTCCCGGGTCGACAGCTCGGGTGGGCGGCGCGCGGTCGTCTGCTTGCCGGCCACCGAGGCGTCGAGCCAGCGTCTCGCCTCGGCCTCGTCATCGGCGTACTCGGCGCGGCGGGTCTCGGGGAGGTAACGCCACATGAACCGCTCGCCGGCGGCGTTGCGCAGGATCCCACCTTCGCCGCGAACCCCCTCGGTGACCAGCAGACCCATCACGCCCGGCGGCCAGACCATGCCGGTGGGATGGAACTGGACGAACTCCATGTCGATCAGCTCGGCGCCGGCCTGGTAGGCGAGCGCCTGGCCGTCACCGGTGTACTCCCAGGAGTTCGAGGTGATCCGGAACGCCTTGCCGATCCCGCCGGTGGCGATCACCACCGACCGGGCGCGGAACACCACGAAGCGCCCGCTCTCGCGCCAGTAGCCGACGGCACCCGCGATCCGTCCGCCGTCCAGAAGCAGACGCGTGATCGTGCACTCCATGTAGACGTCGAAGCCCTGGTGGACCCCGCGGTCCTGGAGCGTGCGGATCATCTCGAGCCCGGTGCGATCCCCGACATGCGCGAGTCGCTTCCACTTGTGACCGCCGAACGCGCGCTGGAGGATCCGGCCGTCGGGGGTGCGGTCGAACAACGCCCCCCATTGCTCCAGCTCGCGCACCCGGTCGGGCGCCTCCTGGGCGTGCAGCTGGGCCATCCGCCAGTGGTTGAGGAACGAGCCCCCCTTCATGGTGTCCTGGAAGTGGGTCTCCCATCCGTCCTGTGGATCGACGTGTCCCATCGCGGCGGCGATACCGCCTTCGGCCATCACGGTGTGGGCCTTGCCGAGCAGCGACTTGGTCACGAGC
>JBIOKD010000441.1:0-2157 GCA_044451485.1 Candidatus Eiseniibacteriota bacterium
ACGGGGCCGCCGGGCCGGGACAGAATCGCCCACAACGCGATCATCGGCGCGAAATTCGCGAACGTGAACCACACCGAGAACTGCTGCGCCTCACGCATGTTGCTGGTGACTCCACCGATCCCGATCATCAGGCTGCCGTAGAACAGATAGCCGACGATGAAATACGTCACCGCCAGGATCAACAGCTGTGGCGGCACCGTGATGTGCATGGTCGCGAGCATCGGACCCGCGACACCGAGACCCATCGCGATCCACACGATCACCACCAGCAGCCCCACCGAGCCGAGACCGAGCAGCTTGCCGGCCATCAGCTCCTCCGAGCTCACCGTGCACATCAGCGATTCGAGGATGCGCGACTCCTTCTCCTCGCCGATGCCCTGCAACAGGTACTGCCCGCCCACCGTGAGACAGAGACCGAAGATCAATGAGAAGAACATCGGGAAGAAGATGTTGGCCGCGTCGCGGTTGTCGTCCTGGACCACGAACTGTCCCTGTTTGTCGAGGGTGAAGTAGCGCTCGTGATCGGAGGGCTTCTCGACCCGCGCCGCGGTCAGCGAGTCGACCCGCCCGCGGATCAGGTTGGCGGCCAGCCAGCGCGATACGGCGCGTCCATCGGCGGACGAGAACAGGTTGCTGGACGCCGCGTATCGGCGCACCGAGCCGGTCGCCAGGTAGTCGGCGGGGATCACCAGCACCTGGTTGATCTGGTCGGCGCGCAGTGCGCGCTCGGCGCTGGCCATGTCGGGATAGAAGCGCACCCGGGTCCGGTACGTCTGTGGCAGGGTGGTCTCGGGCCGCCCGCCACCCATGAACGGGGAGCCGCCGGGACGGACCTCGGATTGGATCTCGCGTGTGGCGTCGATGAACAAGCCGGACGAGTCGACCACGCCCAGCTCGTGAAATTCCTTGAGGGCCTTGCGTCCCTCGGAGATCGCGGTGCCCGACGAGAGCGTGGTGACCAGTCCGAAATAGAGCGGGGTGCCGAGCAGCGTGAGCAGGAACGCCTTGCGCCGGATGGTGGTGATGAACTCGCGTCGCGCCACCGTCAGGACGCGTCTCGTGTCGAGGCTCATCGCGCGCCCCCCCGCGCCGGCTGGAGGTCCACGGTCGGTGGCCCGCTGCCCCCCCCGTCCAGACCGAGCCCCTCGCGCACCACCTTCACGAAGATGTCCTCGAGCGGGAGTGTCGCCAGCGCGAACGACTCGATCCGCATACCGCGATCGAGCAACGCCCGCAACACCCCCTCGGCGGTCCCCTCGGGGGTCAGGGTGAGCTTGTGGTCGCCGTTGAAGGCCTCCACGCTCCGCACGCCGGGCAGACCGTCGAGGGCGCCATCGGCGCGCACCAGCACCGCGTGGTCGGCGTGCTGGCGGCGGATGTCGGCCACCCGCCCGTACAGCACCATCTGACCGCGGTTGATCATCAGCGCCCGGTCGCACACCTGCTCCACCTTGTCCATCTGGTGGGTGGACAGCAGCACGGTGGTGCCGGCCGTGCGCAGCTCGTGGATGATGTCCTCGAACAGCTGCACGTTGAGCGGATCGAGACCGCTGAACGGCTCGTCCAAGATGAGGAGCCGCGGCTCGCCGATCAGCGCGGTGCACAGCTGCACCTTCTGTTGCATGCCCTTGGACAGCGTCTGCACCTGCTTGTCGGCCCAGCCACCCAGCTCGACGCGCTCGAGCAGCTGATTCGAGGCCGCCAGCGCGCGCGCTGGACCGAGGCCCTTGAGCTCGCCGTAATAGCGGAGCACGTCCACCACCCGCGAGCGGCGGTACAGACCCCGCTCCTCGGGAAGGTACGCGACCCGGGACCCGCCGCCGCCGTGCACCGGCCTGCCGTCGAGCGCGATGACGCCCGAGTCCGGCCGCAGGATGTCGGTGATCATCCGGATGAGGGTGGTCTTGCCCGCCCCGTTGGGGCCGAGCAGGGCGAACACCTCGCCAGGCTCGACCGAGAACGTGACGCGATCCACCACCGCGCGGCCGTCGTAGGTCTTGGTGACTTCGCGGACCTCGAGCATCGGGACACCCCGTGGGAGCCCGTGTCGTGGGTCCGTTGTGGACCGTGCGTGTCTCGCGGCGCCGGGCAGGTCGTGCAGCGTAGGACAGTCACCGTGCCCCTGGGAAGGCCCGACCCCATGACCGAGGTACCCGG
>JBIOKD010000442.1:0-2113 GCA_044451485.1 Candidatus Eiseniibacteriota bacterium
CGACGATCCTGTTCGATTCGCATGGAACCGTCACCGTCACCAACGGCTGTCCGGATACGCAGCCGAGTGGGGCGTATGTGTTCCAGACGGCGCTCGAGGTCCTGTTCATCGGCAATATTTCGAACACCTCGACGAGCTGGATCGACTTGCGCCAGGATGCGCGGGGCCTCTACGGAGTGAAGCCCCCCAGCGACGCCATTCCGAGCTGCGGCGAGGCCGCGGTGCTCTTGGCCGGGTCCGCCCCGACCCCGGACGCGATCGCCAGCCAGGCGCTCGCGCGTCTCCCGGCGCGGATCACCGGCGAGGAGCGGGCGCGGATGAGCGCGACGATTCTCGATCTGGCCCGCGGCGCGGCGGCATTCGAGGGACGCCTGCGTGGGCGCCCCGGTCCGCGCGAAGGCGAAGCGCAGCTCCTCGCCTATCCGCTCCACCCCGGCCAGCGCTGGAGCTACGCGGCGCCGGGCACCGACCATCTGTTCAACGCACGCGTCACCGGATTCGGGCGCTACACCGTGCCCGCCGGAAGCTGGCGCGCGACCCGGGTGACCGCGGTGTGGGTGGATGGTGGCCCGGGTTATCACGACGACTCCTGGTACGCCGAAGTGGGCCTGCTGCGGGCGCATCACCACCAGGAAGGGAATGGCGTGATCTTCGAGGGGGACCAGGTGTTGACCCAGGTCGATCTCGCCCCGACGCACTAGGGTTCTCCGTCATCCCCGGCAAGCGTGCTCCCGTCCGGGTCCGGGCGCGGCGGGCCGCTCGCCGGTGGGCCGTATCCCAGGCAGGACCTGGAACATCGAGAAGCAGCGTTCCGATGCGCCCCGTGCGGGTGTACGATTCGCGCATCCGACCGGGAACCCGAACCCAAGGGGCTGTCATGTCGGATCTCCGCATTCCGATTGCCGCCGCGCTGGCTCTCTCGATGGTGGCCGGCTGCGTGCGCGGCACCATGCCGACGAATCCCGACGACGTGTCGCGCACGCCCTCCGCCGTTTCGGTCCGTGCCGCGTTTCCGGATCGCCCGCACACCACCGACCCCGGCCACGACCGCATGCCCATCGCGCTGGGCGACGAATGGATCTACGACCGGGTCTACCACGTGTACTCGGTCTCGCCGAGCGGCGATCGGACGTCGATGTTCGCCTACCACTCGCAGATGACCGATTTCATGGTGTGCGCGGACTCGCTGCCGAGCGGCGCCTACGCGTTCCGCCGCTCGACCGAGGTGCCCATCAACCCGCCCGGGGCCACGACCTACACGTGGGTCGGGAACCGCCAGGACCGGCGCGGGCTCTACGAGCCGGACGTGTCGATCATGGACCCGCCGGCTTGCGACCAGCCGCCACCGGCACGTATCACCACGTCGCCCGCCGAACTCGGAGCGCGCATGGCGGATGCCGCCATCGCGCGTCTTCCGGCGGGGCTCGATGCCGCCGCCCGCATCCGCGTGGGCAACGAGATCCGGCGCCTGAGCGCGCGAGCCGCGGCTTTCGAGGCGGCGATGGGGCCGCACGGTGGCGTGCGACCGGGCGAGATCCAACGGCTCGCCTATCCGCTGAACGTGGGACGGAGCTGGTACGTCCGCAACCAGCCACCCGACCTGGTGCTCACCTCGGAGGTGCTCGCGCACGAGACGTGCGAGGTGCCCGCCGGGCGGTGGCCCACGGCACGCATCGGTCTGGTGTGGGTGGGGTCCTTCGGCCCCAACGACGTGGCCGAATTGTGGTACGGAAAGACGGGTCTGCTGCGCTTCCGCTATCACTTCGAGGGAGCGCCCGATCCGGTCGCCGGCACCACCGTGATCGAGAACGACCAGCGACTCACCCACGTGAGTCTGAGTGACGACGACGGGCGCATCGCGGTGAGCCCGCGCTGATCGGCACCACGCGAACGGCTCGAAGAGACGCCCCGGGGCCGATGTCCGGGGCGCCTCGTCATCCGCCGAGGCGCGTCATCGCCGGAGCGCTCACCACCCCACTTCGTCGGCGGTCGGACCGTAGATCGCCGGCACCGGAACGTCGAGCAGCCGCAGATAGACGCCGAGCTGCGCGCGGTGATGGATGGCGTGGTGCAGCACCCACCGCCGCAGAATCTGCTCGCGCTGGCCCGACAC
>JBIOKD010000443.1:0-2107 GCA_044451485.1 Candidatus Eiseniibacteriota bacterium
ACAGGCGCGCGCGATCGCCAGCGCGGTGGTCGCGGCCGACACGCCGCGCTCGGTGCCGTATTCGGCGAGGAAGCGTGGCACCTGGTCTCCGGACAGCGCCTCGAGCTCGGCGAAGCCGGCCTCGATCTCGGCGGTCAGCTCACCCGTGGCCCAGTCGTCCGAGCGACCCTCACCCGCGGGGGCCGCGTCGACGGCCGTCGTCTCGGTGGCGGGCTCGGCGGCGGGCAGCTCGTCCGGACGCGGCTGCGGCCACGGCATCAACGACTCGCCCTCGGGCGGCTCCGAACCCGACGCTCCGCCGAAATCGCCCTCCGGTGGCACGTAGTCGATGTCGATGTGCGCGAAGTGCGCTTCCCACACCAGCGTCACCAGGTCGTCCTGACCGGAGTTGGGACCGGTGACCTGGAGCACCGCGTCGATGAGACCGTCCACCTCGCGCTCGGCGATCCCGGGCGTGAAGGTGATGCTGCGGATCCCGTCGCGATAGAAGGGCAGCGCGAGGTTGTCGTCACGCGAGCGCGCCGCGTAGAGCGACTCCTCGCCGAGCAGCACGTCGCTGGCGGTGAAGGTCAGCGTGAACGTGCCGTGCTGGTCGAGCAGCCGGACCAGCGCCCTGGAGAGCTCGTCACGGAAGCGCGCCACTGTCGGATTGCTGGCGTCGTAGAGACGGCAGGTCTTGAGCGTGCGCCCGAGCTGGTTCACCCAGGCGACGACCGTCTTGACCATGACCTCGGACGGCGCATCCCGTGTGTCGGGTGCGTCGGGTCCTTGCATCGGGGCGGGCTTCATGTCCGCGCGGGGTCCCTCCCTGAGGGGGCCGGGGCGGCCCCATCGACAGGAGGCATCGGCACTTCCGGCATCCCGCTTGAGGGTCGGGAGGGGCCGGGAGCTTGGGTGTCGGCGATCGGGCGGACGGGTTGCTGGCGACCGGCCGGACCCGGGCTCTCAGAGGCTCGCCGGCAGGGGCCCGACCGAAAACGCGAAGGGGCGGCGCTCAGCGCCGCCCCTCATCGCGTGATGTGGTTCCCCGGGCGGGATCAGCCCCGGCGGACGTTGGCCGCCTGCAACCCCTTCGGCCCACGCTGCACGTCGAACTCGACCTTCTCCCCCTCCGCAAGGGTCTTGAATCCCTCACCCTGGATGGCCGAGAAGTGCACGAAAACATCCTCCCCGCCCTCCTGGGAGATGAAACCGAATCCCTTAGCCTCGTTGAACCACTTCACGGTGCCAGTAGCCACTGACGTACTCCTTGAATCCCGGGCCTCGCGGCCCGTACCTGATGCCGCCGAACGCGGCGGCTCCGCCCGGTCACAGTGACCGATCCTTCGCCGCGGCGACCACCACCCCGTAACAAAAGAAACCGCCGTACTTCTGGCGGTTTCGCATGCTCCAGGGCAGTTCCACCGACGTCGAAGACGTGGGGAATATCGGCCAGTGCCCCCCGTCACGCAAGATGTTTCTCGACCGATGGGTCGAAGATTCTACACAACCCGTTCGCCCGCAGCGGGTTGAAACCGCGGCCGATGGCCCCCGCTGACCCCGGGAACGGCATACGCCAAGGGTTCGTCAACCGCGCGCCGGCCCGCGGGCATCGTGGTGACTTCGTCGCGGCTAAGGGATCGCGGACGTTCGTCACACACGGCGAATGCTAAGCCTATGCGAACCATCGCCGGGCGCGGGCGATCCGCGCCACGATCAGCATCCCCACGGTCGCGGCGGCGAACCCGAGTGCCGTGCCCCAGCCGTTGGCGGGCACCGAGCCGCCGCTCGGGTCGATCGCGGGCACGCGATTCAGGACACCGCCGTACCACATGCACAGATAGACCGCCTCGAACAGACGCGGATTCCCGGTGAGCGTGCCGCTGGCGAGCGCGAATGCGGGCACGAACAACACGCCACCGAGCCACGCGGCACCGGCCGCCCACTCGCCCGCGGCGAAGAGACGCAGACCGAGCGCCGCGGTGAACAGCACCGCGACGCATACACCGGCGAGCCATTGCGCCGGCAGCTGGCGGTCGAGCGGACGCGGCGACGAGGCGAAGAGCGGCGCGGTGCCGAAGCGCGCCTCGCGGGTGCCGAGCGCCGACCACACCAGCACCGGCCACAC
>JBIOKD010000444.1:0-2091 GCA_044451485.1 Candidatus Eiseniibacteriota bacterium
CCGCAGCCGATGGCGGCAGCACGATGGTCATGGCGTAGGCCTGGCCGCCGTACGGGAGATCCACGACGGTGACGCCGTCACCCTCGTACAGCCTCGCGGGAGCGGGGTCATGGTGCGTCATCATCGACGCCGTGACCATGCTGCCGTCCCGCAGCGTGAATGGCGCGTTGTGCGTGAGGGCGGGGTCGAACTGCTGGGTCCAGCTCCCCTTGAAGTAGATCGCGTTGATCAGGTACATGATCACCGAGTCGGGGATCGGGTCGTCCACGATGGTCGGGATCTTGCCGCGGGTCTGCGCGTTCACCCAGTCGTTGATGGTCCGCGCTGCGCCCGGCGCGCCGAAGTCGAGCGACCGCACGTCCGCGTCGAACCAGGTGCGGGTGTCGTCGAGGAACGCCTGCCCGGGCGTGATGCCGGTCCGGTACCAGATCGAGTTGGCCAGCGTGAACGCGACGCCGGGATCGAGGCCGCGCAACAGGTCGATGACGCCGCGATAGGCGCGGTTCACCTCGTCCAGAGGGAGCCCGCCAAGCCGCAGCGCGGCGAGCATCGAGTCGCGCGTGGGCCCGGCGGCGCCGTTGACGGTCATGCCGAGCGCCATGCCCACGCTGAGTGGCGAGATGAAAAGGTTGGCGCCCACGGGCTGCTGCGCCCCGACGGCCCGGAACAGGTCGAACGCGAACCGGTTGTCGGCGGCCACCAGCTGCGATTCGCCGCCCGTGAGATCGCGCGGCAAGTGCGTGATGGGCCGCGGGGTGGGCGCGGTGATGGGCGCCTCGCAGGCGGCGGCGAGCAGCGCCGCGGCCAGGAGCAGAAACGCACGCCAGGTGGTTCTCATCGGTGTTCCTCTCACGGCGGCACCGTCGGACACGCGTCTACCGGACGCCAACGACCGCCGCCGCGCTGAGTGTGAACTCGTGCTGAATCGGGGCCACCACCTCGCCCCACGACGACGCTTCGGCGGGCCACACCCGATAGAAAACCTCGTCGGCGCTCACGCTCAGCCTGAAGCGGGGCGCAACCACGTAGGCGGCGGACAGACCGACCGCGACGCCGTACGTCGTGCGATTGGCGAGGGAGTACACGACCTGGTAGCCGAGTCCCGGTGTGATTAACGGGCGATACTCGGAATCACCGAAGCGAATCAGTGCCGGTCCCACGCCGGCACCCAGCTGGAGCCGGTCCCCCACCCGTTGCCGAGCGGAGAACCGTAGCGACGCGATGAGGCGCGTGGCGCTCGCGTCCACGGGGCCCGGCGGCAGGTTGATGGGTATGCAGAGCGTCGTGCACGAATAGGCGAAGGTCGCGTGATGCCGGGTGAAGCGCAGGTCGGCGGTGCCCTGAATGCCGAAACGGGCATTCAGCCAGTACGAACCGGTCGCGCCCACCGAAAGGCCGCCGCCATTCCACGAGCGGACCTCCGTGCTGGAGCCGATGGTGGTGCTGCTCGCTTGGAACTGCAATCCTGCCGGTGCCGCGTAACCGATCCGCGCGGCGATCTCGACGCGCTGCGCGGTCAGCCGGGGCGCGGTCGCGGTGCCAAGGACCGAAACGCCAAGCGTGAGCCAACCGAGACGTCTCATGACTGTTGCTCTCCGCGGGAGCGACGCTACTCCCGGTAGAAGACGACGGTATTGCCGGTGGTATTCCACACGCCCCGGAGCTCGTTGCCGTTCACGAGCTCTCCCGAGTACATCGCAACCGACCCGCTCGCGAAGTTGAGGGTGAGAGCGAATGTGACCGTCCCGGAAAGGTGAGCGCGCCGGCCCACGATGGAGATCGAGTCGGCAATCCTCGCCGGACCAATCCCGTAGGACACTCCCGCTCCGCTGACCACGCCTCCGGCCGTGGTCAGCGAGAAGCTCGTGCTCGACCCGCTCGGGTTCTGGTTGAACTCCCAGTTCCACCGACCATCGAGATCGGCGCCGGGTGGAGTGAACGCATCGCAGGCCGTCATGCTCAGGCAGACAGCCGGAACGAGGAGAGCGGCGATGCGCCAGGCGATCTTCATGGCGTGCAGGCCGGGCCAGGAACCGGCGGCACCGCTGACGCACCGTCGGGCCAGGTCAGGCTCCACCCCGGCGAACTCGC
>JBIOKD010000445.1:0-2084 GCA_044451485.1 Candidatus Eiseniibacteriota bacterium
AAGCTGCACGAGCTGGGTCTCGACGACAACACCATCGTCATGTACTCGACCGACAACGGCGCCGAGTGCATGAGCTGGCCCGACGGCGGCACGACCATGTTCCGCGGCGAGAAGAACACCCAGTGGGAGGGTGGGTATCGCGTTCCGTGCATCATCCGCTGGCCCGGGGTGATCCAGCCCGGCACCATCGTCAACGACATCGGCGCCCACGAGGACATAATCCCGACGGTGATGGCGGCGGCGGGTGATCCGAATATCGTGGACGAGCTGCTCAAGGGGAAGCAGTTCAGCACCAAGAGCTTCAAGGTCCACCTCGACGGCTACAACCTGATGCCCGCTCTCCAGGGCAAGGCCGTGTGGCCCCGGCACGAGTTCCTCTACTGGACCGACGACGGCAACATCGCGGCGCTGCGCTACGACCAGTGGAAGATCACCTTCCTCAGGCAGAACGCCCACGGTCTCGAGGTGTGGCGGCAGCCGTTCGAGGAATTGCGCGCGCCCATGCTCTGCAACCTCCGCGCCGACCCGTTCGAGCGCGCCGAGTACGAGGGCATGGACTACAACCACTGGTTCGCCGAGCGCATGTTCGCGTTTGCGCCGGCGGGCGCCTACGTCGGCAAGTGGCTGCAGAGCTTCCGCGAATTCCCGCCGCGTCAGAAGCCGGGCAGCTTCAACCTGGACAAGGTGATGGAATCCATCACCAGCGCACCACACAAGGGCGGCAACTGACGTCACGATGACGCGAAAGGGCCCGGTCGCGAGACCGGGCCCCTTGTCTTGCTCGCGAGGCGTCCGCTACGGCGCCGCCACCGCCACCCGTCGCACGCTGCCGGCGACACGCGCCACCCGCGCCGGCGCCACCGCGCGATCGACCATGAACAGATGCTCGCGGTTGCGTGAGCGTCCCGGCTCGCCCACCCGCACGCCCTTCGGGTTGTAGATCCCGATCCGGTGGCCGATGTAGCGGGGGTGCTCCATCGACTGCTCGGTGAGCCCGCCTTGGGCGCCGAGGATGTCGCGCACGGTGTCGAGCCCCAGGTGGCCCTCGTCGTTGAACGACACCAGCAGCCAGCGCGCCCGCACCGCCGCGATCACCGCGCGGAACGCGTCCTCGATGCCGCCACGGCGGTTGAAGGCGCTGCCCCGCTCGCGAACGTCGACGCGCTTCATGGCCACGCCGTAGACGTCCGGCCGGTCCCATCGCACCAGCGACTCCCAGACGTGGTAGTTGCCGAGATACGAGTGCTGGTTGTAGGGCGGGTCCAGGTACACGAGATCGGCCTCGTACCGTGCCGCCGCGACCGCGGCATCGAGACACGACGCCGAGCCCGGCCCGGGTGCCACCTCCGGCACGCGCAGCGCCAGCGGCTGGTGCGAGCGTGGTGACCACTGCTTGAGATAGGCCATCTGGAGCCCGGTGGTCGAGTCCACGCGATCGGCCGCCTCGACCAGGCTGGTGAGCGCGATCGCCTCGAGCGGCGGCTCGAGCCCGAGTGCCGCGATCCGGTCGCGGATCGCGTCCACGCGCGCGCCGTTGGCAGGCTGCAGGTAGCGCGAGCGCACGCAGTAGGTCTCGGTGAACCAGCCGGCGCACCCGGGAAGCCGGTCGAGCTCGGCGATCAACCGCTCGGCGCGCGGCCGCCAGCGTCGCGCGTCGGCCGCCACGTAGCAGGCGGCGAGGGTGGCGGCGTAGGCGTTGTGGTCGTTGGCGTGGACCCGGTAGCCGCGCTGCTTGAACGCGTGGCCGACTCGCGCGGTGCCCGAGAACAGGTCGAGCACGCGCCGCACCCCGGTCAGCGCATGGGCAGACTCGAGGATGTGCGGCAGCAGCAGCCGCTTGGAGCCCAGATACTTGATCACCGCTCCTCCGTGAGCGTACGACACGACGCATCCTGCGTCGGGGCGGAATCTAGCACGCCGTCCCTGCCGCCGCACCGGCGTCCCCGATCGCGGCGGGCGCCGCGGCCGTCCCTGCCGCCGCGCCCGGGTGGGCAGGTACGAGTGGTGTTCGTTCCTGGGAATCACGCGTCCCACGAGCGGGCAACAGCGACCGCGGCGCGTGACCCTGGCTCGTGCGACACCCG
>JBIOKD010000446.1:0-2034 GCA_044451485.1 Candidatus Eiseniibacteriota bacterium
GTTCACCCACCACGCCGGCTCCCACCGGCGCGACGCGGGCCAGGCGCCCGCGATAGAGGCTTCCGAGATGTCGGAGACCATCCAGGTCTCCCTGCGCGGTGCGCGCCGGGAGTTCTTCCTCAATTCGCGCAATCTGTGGCTCCATCTGCGCGACCAGGTCATCGTCCAGTCCGACCACGGCGAGTCGCTCGGCCGGGTGCACCTTAAGGACCCAGCGCTGATCGCGCTCAAGAGACCCGGCAACGTGACGCGCGAGATCATCCGCAAGGCCACGGAAGAGGATCTCGACCAGGACGACCACAACCGGGCGCTCGAGAAGGACGCCTTCGAGTACTGCCGCCAGCGGATCGATACCCGCGAGCTGAAGATGGACCTGGCCGAGGTCGAGGTGGCGTTCAGCGGCCACCGCGTCACGTTCTTCTTCTCCGCCGAACAGCGCGTGGACTTCCGCGAGCTGGTCAAGGATCTGGCCGGCCGCTTCCGCCGGCGCATCGAGCTGCGTCAGATCGGGGTGCGTGACCAAGCCAAGCGGCTCGACGGCTGCGGTCCATGCGGGCGTCCGTTCTGCTGCTCGACCTTCCTCAAGGAGTTCCACCCGGTCACGCTCAAGATGGCGCGCGAGCAGCAGCTCTCGCTCAACCCGAGCAAGATCTCGGGCGCCTGTGGGCGGCTCATGTGCTGTCTGTCGTACGAGCTGGCGCATTATCGCGACAGCTTGAAGATGCTGCCGCCGGTGGGCACCCAGCTCAAGACCGGGCAGGGCATGATGACCGTGATCCGCACCGAGAGCTACCAGCAGGCGGTGTGGCTCAAGGACGACGAGGGCGCCGAGCACCGCATCGGGTACAACGAGCTGCCGCCGGGACCCTACAAGCAGTGCGGCGACTGCAATTGCGGCAAGAAGGGCAATAAGGACGGCGGGGATGGCGGCACGAGCGCGGGCGGGAACGGCGAGGCGCCCGGCAACACCTAGGCCCGCACGAACATCGGCGGGTCGCGTCGGGGGATCGCTCGACCCGCGGCGTCCCGCGACAAGCGCTCGTCGCATCGGCGTTGATTCCGGGCAGATCGGGGCCTAGCCTTGTTCCCATGCGCCCATGGACCCGCCTCCTCGTCGCCGCTGCCGCCATCGGCGCGTCTGCCGCGCCGGCCTCCGCCGGGGTGACGCTCCACGCCGGCGACGTGGTGATGGTGGACTCCTTCGTCTACCCGACCCCGACTCCGGCGGCGTGGCGGCTCGACCCGGCGACGCTCGACACCACGCGCATCAGCAGCGGCGGCCTGCTCGTCCATCCCGATCGGGTGGCGGTGGACGCGGCGGGGCACGTGGTCGTGGCCGATCAAGTTTCGGGTCTGGTCTCGATCGATCCCGCCACCGGCGCACAGACCCTGCTCCTCTCCCCGTCCGACGTCGGTGGCCGCACACTGCGTGGCGTCTGCCGGGATCCGGCCGGCGGGCTCTACCTGACCGCGGTCGGCGGTGCCGCGCCAGAGGCGCTGCATCTCGACCTCGCCAGCCATGCGCTGCGCGTCGTGACCTCGGGTGGATCGCTGGCGACCCCGGCCGGCATCGCGGTCGGGCCGGGCGGCACGCTCTACGTCGTCGACCAGGGTACGGGGATTATCGCGGTCAATCCGTCGGGCGCGCAGTCGTTGTTGACGATCACCGGACCCGCTGCGCTGGGCTCGCCGTTCGACATCGCGATCACGCCGGACGGATGGATCTGGACCGCCCAGTGGGGTGGTCTCTCGCGCCGTGGCGGCGGGTTCCGCCGGACGCGGATCTCCGATGGGTACACCGAATCCCCCACCGGCGACCGATCGCAGGGGATCGCGATCAACGACGCCGGGCTCATCTACCTCGGCGACTGCAACAGCGTGAGCCTCGATTGCTACAGCGAATACCGGTACGTCGACATCTATCCGTCCGGGAACGGGACCTACGTGCCATCGGGAGGCATGGCGATCGTGCCCACGACGGTGACGCCGGTGCGGCACAGCACCTGGGGCTCAGTGAAGACGCTGTACCGGTGA
>JBIOKD010000447.1:0-2032 GCA_044451485.1 Candidatus Eiseniibacteriota bacterium
CTTCTCCACCCCGACCACGTGGGAGTCCACCACGAACTCGAGACCGGACCGCACACCGGAGTGACGCAGGTGCTGCTCGGCGCGGCCGTCCGAGTTGGACACCACCGCGCGCCGGAGCCCCCGCGCCGCGACCCAGTCGAGTGTCGCCCGGGCGCCCTCGTGGGGGCGGGACCAGAGCCCGTTGGTGCGCTCGCGCGCCAGATAGCGCACGACCAGCGTGCCGATCACGTGCGATGGGATACCCACCGCCATCAGCATGCCGCCGAAGTAGTCGCGGATGTCGCCGCGTCCGCCGAGCGGCGGCGACGGCCCCTCGCCACGGCGACGCGAGGCGTCGTAGCGGCTCCGGCCACGCACCTCGGCGCGGCGCAACGCGGCCGTGTCGATCCGGTACCCGTACTCGCGCGCCACCGCCGCCATCCACTCGAAATCCAGACGCACCAGCGTGCCACCGGCGTCGAAGATCACCGCCTCCAGCACCGGACGCTCAGCCATGCCGCCCCCCCGTGGTCGCGGGCTCGAACGTGACACGCCGCCCGGTCCGATGCCAGCTCCCGCCGAGGAAGCGCTCCACCGCCCACGGGTAGAGCCGATGCTCGGCCTCGTGCAGACGCTGCTCGAGGGTCTCGAGCGTGTCGTCGTCGCGCACCTCGACCGCGCTCTGCGCCAGGATGGGCCCGCTGTCGAGACCGCTCTCGACCAGGTGCACGGTGCAGCCGGTCACCCGCACGCCGTGCTCCCACGCCTGCCGGATCGCGTCGAGACCCGGGAAGCTCGGCAGCAGCGACGGGTGGATGTTGAGGATGCGGTCCGGGAACGCGCCCAGGAAGCCGTCGTGCAGCCGGCGCATGAACCCGGCGAGCAACACGGTGTCCACGCCGCGCCGGGTGAGCGCCTCGATCCACGGACGCTCGTCCTCGAGCCGAGTGCGATAGCGTCCGGGCTCGAGGTGAAGCGCCTCGATCCCATGACGGCGCGCCCGCGCCAGCGCCGGGGCGTCGGGGCGGTCGCTCACCAGCACGGCGATCCGCCCGCCGAGCTGATCGCGCGCCGCGGCGAGCGCGAGCGCTTCGAAATTGGTGCCCTGTCCCGAGGCGAGAACGGCAAGGGTTGGCATGATCGGGTGATGGGGGGTGAGACGCGCAATCTACCAGCGAGGCCACGGGCGGGCAACCGGATGGAGCGCGGCGATCTCGCCCGCGCGCGCCGTGGCCACCGCGATCACCTCGTGTGACGCGGGTCGAGGCTCGCCATGCCGCCAGTCCACGACCCGCGCGCCCGCGTCGGACAGCTCGAGCCACACGCTTCCCTCCCGGTCGGTGCGGCGGACGATCGTGCCGGCCGCGGCGAGCCGTTCGAGCGTCACCGGAGCCGGATGCCCGAACGCGTTGTGGCGACCACACGACAGCACCGTGAGACGCGGGGACAGACGGGTCAGCAACGTGGTCCCGCTCGAGGACGCCGAGCCGTGGTGACCGGCCTTGAGCACCTCGAGTCGCCCGCCAATGTCGAGCGAGGGCAGCATCAGCGCCTCGATCGTGCTGTCCACGTCGGCGGTGAGGAGCGCCCGGGCACGACCCTCGCCCACCTCGAGCACCAGACCGGCGGCGTTGTCGGCGCTCGCGTCGAATCCCCGGGGCGGCCAGCACGCCACGACCCGGGGCTGTCGCGCGAGCGTGTCCCCGGCGGCCACCGCCCGGGCGTGGAAGCGGGCCAGCGGGCCCGGGACATGGGGCAGCGGCACCGGCGCGAGGACGCGATCGACCGCCATCGCGGCGCGCACCGACGGCGCACCACCGGTGTGATCGGAGTCGTCGTGCGTCACGACCAGACACGTGAGCCGCCCGATCCCGGCCCAGCGCATGAACGGCAGCACCACGCGTCGCCCCGCGTCGATCCGCTCGGTGCGCGGACCGGCGTCCACCAGCCACCAGCCGTCGGCGAACCCGATCGCCAGGGCGTCCCCCTGCCCGACGTCGAGCGCCACCAGCCACCAGCGATCGGACGGTGGCCGCATCGGCGGCACGGTGAC
>JBIOKD010000448.1:0-2017 GCA_044451485.1 Candidatus Eiseniibacteriota bacterium
CGGGTGTACGGCGCGGGCGCCGGCATGCGTCGCGGCGGCAGGGAGCCGACCGCCGCCGCGATGGCCTCGATGTGCGCCGGTGTGGTGCCGCAACAGCCGCCCACGATGTTGACCCCGAGGTCGCGCACGAACTCGTGCAGCGTCTCCGCCATCGGAGCCGGCTTCATCGGGTACACGGTCCGACCGCCATCGTTGATCGGCAGCCCGGCGTTCGGAATGCAATGCACCGGCGTGCCCGCGTTGGCGCACAGATAGCGGATCGAGTCGCGCATGAGATCGGGCCCGGTCGAGCAGTTGAGCCCGATCACGTCCACGGCCATCGCCTCGAGTGTCGCGAGCGCACCTCGGATGTCGGTGCCGAGCAGCATGCGACCGGTGGGATCGAGCGTCACCGAGCACTGGATCGGCACGATGCGTCCGGTGCGCGCGAACACCTCGCGACAGGCGAGGATCTGTGCCTTCATCTCGAGCATGTCCTGGCAGGTCTCGAGGATCAGCAGATCGACCCCACCCTCGACCAGGCCGTGCGCCTGCTCGGCGAACGCGGGGATCAACTCGTCGAGACCGAGCCGGCCGAGATCGGGATCCTCGGACGACGGCAGCATCCCCGAGGGCCCCATCGATCCGGCCACGAAGCGCGGGCGACCGTCGGTCTTCTGGAAGCGGTCGGCGACCCGGCGCGCGATCGCCGCCGCGGCGTGGTTGATCTCGCGGGTGCGCTCGCCCAGATCCCACTCCGCGAAGCGCACCGCCGAGGCCTGGAACGAGTTGGTCTCGATCACGTCGGCGCCCGCCTCGAAATAGGCGGTGTGGATGTCCTCCACCACGTCGGGTCGAGTCACCGAGAGATAGTCGAGACATCCCTCCCAGCGCTTGCCGCCGAAGTCGGCGGCGTTGAGCTCGCGCGCCTGGACCTGCGTGCCCATGCCGCCGTCGAAGAACAGCACGCGGTCACGCAGGGCGTCGAGGTAGCGGCGGTCCATGGCGGGACGGGCTCCGGTACGGGTTTGGCGCCTCGGGAGAGGCCGCGGCCGGTCGTGTAGCTCATCAAGGTATCGGAGCCGGCAAGCGCTCCGCAACCGGGGCATTGACAGGCTCGGCGCCGCCCGCCACGCTCCCGCCATGCTCACCACTCTCGATCTCCTGCGTCACGGCGAGGCGCGGGCCCTGGCCGCGGGCGGCGACGCCGCGCGCGCCCTCTCGCCGCATGGGGAGCTGATGGTGGACCGGCTGGGCGCCCATCTCGCCACCCTCGGCTGGCGCCCGGCGCGCGTGTTCCGGAGCCCGCTGCTGCGCGCCGAGCAGACCGCGAGCCGGGTGCTCGGGGCGGCGGGGATCGCGCTCGAGCCGGAGGTGCTCGCCGAGCTGGCGACCGCGGGCGGACCCGACGAGCTCTTGGCGGCGCTCGAGCCCCATACGATCACCGGCGCCCACGTGCTGCTCGTGGGCCACCAGCCGCTCCTGGGTGACGTCGCCGGCTGGTGCTGCGGCGGCGCGCCGGTGCCACTCACCCCCGCGCAATTGGTGCGCGTGACGTTCGACGGGCCGCCCGCGCGCGGGTCGGGCACCCTGCGGCTGGCGTTCCGGCCCGATCGGCTGTGATCCCGGCGCGGGGAAGCACGACACGTGACGCGTGGACGACGAGACGGGTCCGAGACGACACGGACCGCGTTCCCGGCTGTGGCATCCACAGGAGACGACCATGGGCAGACTGGACGGCAAGGTGGCGGTGGTGACCGGTGGCAACCGCGGCATCGGGCGCGCGATCGTGGAGGCGCTCGCCGCCGAGGGCGCCACCGTGGCGCTCACCTCGCGTGAAGCCGCGACCGCGGAGACCGCGGCGCGCGAGGTGGGCGGCGGCACGCGTGGCTTCGCGTGCGACGTGCGTCACGAAGAGCAGGTCGGGCGTCTGTTCGAGGAGGTGGCGCGCGCGCTGGGTGGCTGCGACATCCTGGTCAACAACGCCGGGGTGGGGCTCTTCGGACCGGTCGCCGAGACCCGACCCGAGGACTGGCGC
>JBIOKD010000449.1:0-2017 GCA_044451485.1 Candidatus Eiseniibacteriota bacterium
CTCGCGGCCGCGGCCGCGCTCCTGAGTGTCCCGGAGACCGCGCCGCTCAAGGACCCTTCGTCGTTCCGGCTGATCGGTCACCCGACGCGACGCGTCGATGGCGTCGCGATCGTGAGCGGCACGGCGCGTTACGGCATCGACTCGCGCGTGCCCGGCATGCGCTTCGCGAGTCTGGAGCGCTGCCCGGTGCGGGGTGGCCGGGTGCGCGCGGTGGACGATGCCGGGGCGCGGCGTGTGCCGGGCGTGCTCGACGTGGTGCGTGTCGGTGATGCGGTCGCAGTGGTGGCCACCGACACGTGGGCCGCGATGGAGGGTCGTCGCGCCCTGGACGTGCGATGGGACGAGGGGGAGGGCGCCACGTTCGACTCGCGCGAGTACCGCGGGCGGCTCGCCGATCTGGCGCGTTCGGGTGGCGTGGTCGGGCGAAACGTCGGTGACGTGGATGCCGCCATGACGGGCGCGGCGAAACGCCTCGAAGCCCTCTACGAGTACCCGTTCTACGTGCACGCGCCGCTCGAGCCCATGAATGCCCTGGCCCGGGTGGGCGCCGACGGCTGCGACGTCTGGAGTGGCACCCAGGCACCCGACACCATGCAGGAGGAGGTCGCGAAGCTGCTCGGTCTCGAGCCCGCGGCGGTGCGGGTGCACGTGCCGCTGCTGGGCGGCGGGTTCGGCCGGCGGCTGGGTGTCGAGTACGGCATCGAGGCGGTGCGGCTGTCGAAGATGGTGGGTGCGCCGGTGCAGGTGCTGTGGACGCGGGAGGACGACATGAGACACGGGTTCTTCCAGCCCGCGGCCGCGCACCGCATGGCGGCCGGTGTCGACACGCGGGGCCGGATCGTCGCCTGGACGCATCGCGAGGCGAGCTCGCCACAGAACTTCGAAGGGGCGTACGACCTCGCGGACCCCGGGATCGCCGCCGATCACATGTGGGGTGGCGTCGACAACCCCTACGTGGTTCCGAGCATGCGCGTCGCGTTCGTGGCTCACGAGCCGCCGCTCCGGCTCGGGCCGTGGCGTGCGGTGTTCGCGCCTTCGAACGTGATGGCGCGCGAGTGCTTCATGGACGAGATCGCCCACGTCACCGGCCAGGACCCGGTGGCGATGCGGGTCGCGTACCTGGAGGCGGCCGACACCGCCGACGATGCCGAGCGCGCGCGCCGGCAGCGGCTGGTGAAGGTGGTCCGTCTCGCCGCCGAGAAGGCCGGGTGGGGACGGACGCTGCCCGCGGGTGAGGGCCTCGGCATCGCCGCCCACGTGTACGACGGCGAGACCACGCTGGCGCAGGTCGCCCACGTGTCGGTGAAGAGCGGCGCGCTCAGAGTGCTGCGCGTGGTGTGCGCGATCGACTGTGGTCCGGTGGTGAATCCACTCGGGCTCGAGGCCCAGGTGGAGAGCGCCGTGGTGTGGGGGCTTTCCCAGACGATGTGCGGCGACGTCACGTTCCGCGCCGGTCGGCTCGAGCAGACGAGCTACGCCGACTATCCCATGCTGCGTCTCGATCAGACGCCCGAGATCGAGACCCACGCGGCGCCGAGCGCCACCAAGCCGCTCGGCGCGGGCGAGCAGGGCGTGGCTCCGGTGGCGGCGGCGGTGCTCAACGCCGTGTTCGCCGCGACCGGACGTCGGGTGCGGCACGTGCCGATCACCGCCGCCGATTTGAGCTAGCGGCCGATCCGGAGTCCATGGCACTCGTTCCGGCACGCTCGGCTCCGCATCCTGCTCCGTCTCGCTGCATCCAGTCACAGCTCCGTCGTCCTGGCTGCGCCGCTCCTCGGGCGCACCGTCACGAGTGCCATGGACCTCGGATCGGCAGCGCCGCCGCTTCCTACTCCTGGTCGGCGGCGCGGGCCGCGGCCTCGAGGATCTCCAGCGCCTCGTCGAGGTGTTGGGCCACCGGCGCCGTGGGGAACGCCTCGCGCAACGCCGGCACCGGGCGGTACAGCACCGGCGCGTCGCAGGTGCGCAGGATCGAGAGATCGTTGAGGCTGTCTCCGACCGCGGCCACCGCGAAGCC
>JBIOKD010000450.1:0-2017 GCA_044451485.1 Candidatus Eiseniibacteriota bacterium
CTGCGGCGGCTTGCGCAGCTTGAAGCGTTTGACCTCCTCGTCGTTCACCCAGTGCCGCTCGATCGGGCGGTCCTCCCACAGCACCCGGTTGGCGGCCTCCTCCACCGTCGCCACCTGCTCCCACCCGATCGTCTCGAGCGCCAGCTCGATGGTGCTGCGCTCGTCGCCGAGGGAGCTGGACAGCGTGGGCGCGTCGAGCACGCGCTCGAACGCCGCCGACAGCACGTGCTGTCCGGTGTGCTGCTGCATGGCGTCGAATCGCCGTGTCCAGTCCACCTCGGCCGCCAACGACGGGGCGCCGGTGGGCGTCCCATCGAGCACGTGCCATACCCGCCCGTCATCGTCGGCCTGCACGTCCACCACCGCCGCGCCGCCCAGGGTGCCGCGATCCGCCTCCTGGCCGCCACTCTCGGGATAGAAGTAGGTGCGCTCGAGCTCGACCGAGGGTCGCCCGCGCTGCTCGCCGCGGGCCGCGATGACCGCGTCGAAACGGGTGGTGTAGCTGTCGTCGTAGTAGAGACGCTCGGACGCCACCTCTAACCTCCCGCCGCCTCGCTGCGCGCGATGCCATACTCGCGCAGCTTCCGCCACAGGGTGGTGCGCGAGATCCCGAGCTGCCGGGCCGCGGTGGTGGCGTTGCCGCGATGCCGAGCCAGCACCAGACGGATGTGCTCGCGCTCGACGTCGGCCAGTGACCAGGTGTCGCGGCCGTCCACGGTCGCCCCCGCCACGGGGCGGGTGGCGCGATCGGGGAGCAACCGGCCGCTGCGCAGCGCCATCGGCAGATCCGCGGACGTGATCGTGGTGCCCTCGGCGAGCGTGACCGCGTGCTCGATCGCGTTCTCGAGCTCGCGGACGTTGCCCGGATAGTCGTACCGCTCGAGCACCTCCATCGCCTCGGGCGAGAAGCTCATGCCGTGCTTGCCCTGCGCACGCGACACCCGGTCGAGGAAATACGACGCCAGCAGGCCGATGTCCTCGCGTCGCTCCCGCAGCGGCGGCACGTCGATCTGCACCACTCGGAGCCGGTAATAGAGATCCTCGCGGAAGCGCCCGGCATGCATCTCCACGTGCAGATCGCGGTGGGTGGCCGCCACCACCCGGAGGTCGACGATGCGGGTGACATTGTCGCCCACCCGTCGCACCTCGTTGCTCTCGAGCGTGCGCAGGAGCTTGACCTGGGTGGCCAGCGGCATGTCCCCGATCTCGTCCAGGAACAGGGTGCCGTGGTCGGCCTCCTCCACGAGCCCGGACCGATCCTGGGTGGCACCGGTGAAGGCGCCCCGCGTGTGACCGAACAGTTCGCTCTCGACCAGGGTCTCGGGGATGGCACCCACGTTGACCGCCACGAAGGGGCCACCGGCGCGGCGCGACTGCAGGTGGATCGACCGGGCGATCAGCTCCTTGCCGGTGCCGCTCTCGCCCTGGATCAGCACGGTGCTGTCGGTCGGCGCCACTCGGGCGATCAGGCGGAAGATCCGCCGCATCCGCGGGCTGGCCCCCACGATGTCCTTGAACAGGGCATCGTGGCCGGCCGGCGTTTCGGAGGTGCCGTGGTTCCGGGTGTCGCGGATTCGAACGGCCATGCGGGTCGGTCTCCGATTCGGGGCCTCGGAAAGCAGTCTGGCGGCCGAACCGTTTCAACATGACACACCCGCCGTGGTCTCACAAGGCCGGCTCCCCCTCCGAGGCCCGGACGGAACGCGTTGGATCAGGCGACGGTTCCGGGGTTGGGCGACTCACCGGGCGGGACGTGAGTGCCAGCGGGGAGCGTGGAAGGCGCCTGCGACGGCACCCCGACGCCGGCCGCATACATCGGACCCACCTCGCGCAGCAGCGGCGCGTCGGTCTCGACCAGACGCAGATAGAAGAAGGTCCATGCGTACTGGATGATCGGCGTCACCGCGATGATGAGCAGCCAGAACACCGACACGCCCGCCGGACCACCCAGGACCGGGAACATCACGGTGGTGAACGCGTACACCAACGCCACCGTGATGATGAGCGCCGCCGAGCC
>JBIOKD010000451.1:0-1984 GCA_044451485.1 Candidatus Eiseniibacteriota bacterium
CCCCACCACCACCCGGACCGCACCCGTGTTCCACGCGCTGTTCACGACCTGGATGCAGCTCACCCGCGACTGGGGCTACGCCGGCATCTTCACGCTGATGGCCATCGAGTCGACGGTGTTCCCGCTGCCAAGCGAGGTGGTGGTGCCGCCGGCGGCGTACTGGGCGCGTCAGGGCCACTTCTCTCTCTGGGGCGTGGTCCTCGCGGCCACCCTGGGTTCGTGGGCCGGGGCCTCGATCTCCTACGCGGTGGCACGCGTGGTGGGTCGCCCGTTGATCCTGCGTTACGGACGCTACGTGTTCGTGTCCGAGAAGAAGTGGCTGCTCGCCGAGCGGTGGATCCGCCGCTACTCGATCGTCGGGATCTTCTTCGCGCGTCTGCTTCCGGTGGTGCGGCATCTCGTCTCGCTGCCCGCCGGGGCGGCGCGCATGCCGTTCGGCCGTTTCAGCGTCAGCACCCTGCTCGGCTCGTGTGTGTGGAGCACGGTGCTGGCGTGGTTCGGGGCCCAGGTCCTCGGCGACGAGCCCGCTCTGCTGCGCGATCCGGACGCCCTGATCCACGTGCTCAAGCACAAGCTGTTGTGGTTCGTGGGCGCCGCGGCGGTGACCTTTGCGCTGTACCTGGTCGTCGATCTGGTCGGCCGCCGGCTGCGGCGCGAGGCGGCGGGGGAGGCCGAGATCCCCTGAGCGCGGCTCAGCGACCGGTGTCGGGGGGTCGCGCGGTCCGCTCCTGGATGGTGACCAGCGACGGGCGGCGGGGTGGCAGGAGTGCCGCTCCCTCCGCGGTGGGTCGCACCCGTGGCATCGGGGCGAGACGCGCGCCCGGGACCGGCGTCGCGACCGGGCAGTCCGGGCAGTGCGGGGCCGACGCGCCACGACGCGCGCGCACCCGCCGCGCCACCAGCCAGCCGACCGCCCCCAGCGCCAGCAGCGCCACCCCCAGGTCCTGCACCCCGTAGCCGCTCACGCCCCGTACCCCAGCAGACGGCCGCCCTGGTACACGACGAACGACGCGAGCCACGCCATCACGTTCATCATCACCAGCATGAACAACGGCCACCGCCACGACTCGGTCTCGCGCCGCACCACCGCCACCGTGGACATGCACTGACAGGCGAGCACGAAGAACACCATCAGACTGATGCCGGTGAGCGGCGTGTAGGCGCGATGACCGGTCCGCGGGTTCAGGGCGTCGCGCAGGTGCTGTCGCAACGGGACCACGTTCCCGTCGCCGTTCCCGAGATTGAACACCGTGGCCATCGTCGACACCATCACCTCGCGTGCCGCGAACGAGGTGACCAGCCCGATCCCGATGCGCCAGTCGAACCCGAGCGGCGCGATCGCGGGTTCGAGGAAGCGCCCCACCTGACCGGCGAACGAGTGCTCGAGGGTGGCCCCGGCCATCTCGTGCTCGAGCTGGCGGGCCTCGTCGGGGTGACCCTCGTGTCGTGCGCTCTCGATCCGGGTCTCGAGCGTCCGCGCCTCGGGACCGCCACGCGGGTAGGAGGCGAGGAACCACAACACCACCGAGATCGCGAGGATCACCGTGCCGGCCTTGCCGACGAACAACAGCGAGCGCTCGCGCACCGTCAGCAGCACGGATCGCACCGAGGGCACGCGATAGGGCGGCAGCTCCATGACGTAGAGCGGCTTGCCGCCACGCAACACGCTGCGTTTGAGGGCCCAGGCCACGACGATGGCGGCCACCACGCCGAGCAGGTACATCGAGAACAGCACGATCCCGGGCAGGGTCACGAATCCCACCCAGCGGTTGGGGATGAAGGCGCCGATCAACAACGCGTACACCGGCAGCCGAGCGCTGCACGACATGAACGGGGCCACCATGATGGTGGTGAGCCGGTCGCGACGGTTGTCGATGGTACGGGTGGCCATGATGCCGGGGATGGCGCACGCGAAGCTCGACAGCAGGGGGATGAACGCGCGACCCGAGAGCCCGACCCGGCCCATCAGACGGTCCATGATGAA
>JBIOKD010000452.1:0-1942 GCA_044451485.1 Candidatus Eiseniibacteriota bacterium
CGCCGTAGCCGGGAGCCGGGATGTTGAACACGCCACCGCCCGGGTTCAGCGCGTAGCCCACGATATGGAATCGCGCCACGCCGCTGGCGTCGGTGATCGCCGTCACCGTGCGCCCGGCGCAGCTCACCGCGATGCCCGGATCGGGCTGGATGGCGCACAAGCGGATCTCACCGCCGCTCACACAGGGATTGAAATTGATCGTGACCGTCGCGCCCGGCACCGGAGACCCGCTGGTGCTCTTGACCACGATCTCCTTGAGTCCGAGTGGATCAGGAACCCCGCCGGTGGTGCCACACAGCGTCACACCGGTGCCGATGATGGAGTTCCCCACCGAGATATCCTGTCCCTGCGCCGCGGCGGCTCCGATCATGATCGGAGTGAGCAGCATCGACACGGCGAGGCGATGAGCGCGCGCAAGGGCGGGCGCATGGCGGTGTCTCCTGTGGGGTGTGCGGGCCCGGGGGGGACAGGATCGAGGATACGCCCCGGCCGCAGGGCGGACCACACCCGTCGGGGCGCCCCGCCGCCTGCTCAACCCGTCCCGGGCCCGCCCGCAACCTGACGCAAACGCTCCAACGACGGGATCACGAACCGCCCCTCCCCGGTCACCACGAGCCCCTCGCGCCCCCACTGCGACATCACCCGGATCGCGGTTTCGACCGTGGTTCCGACCATCGCCGCGACCTCCTGCCGCGACAGCTTGAGTGGCACCTCGGTGCCGTCGCGGGTGGCGCGTCCGAGCCGTTCGGCGAGCGACACGAACAGCGCCGCGATGCGGGTCTCCACACGCAGTCCGCGGATCTCCTCGAGCTTGCGCACCAGCGCCAGGTTGAGCTTGGTGAGCTCGCGCAGCAGCGCCCGCGCGATCGCCGGCTCGCGTTCGAGCAGATCGAAGAAGTCGCTCTTCGGGAGTCGCAGGATCGTGACCGGCTCCATCGTCACTGCGCTGGCCGGGTACGGCATCCCGTGGTAGACCGCGATCGCGCCGACCGGCTCACCCTCGCCGAAGATCTCGAGGATGACGTCCCCGGTGGAGGCGTGACGCACGATCTTCACCCGGCCGTGCACGATCAGGGTGAGCGCGTCGGCCGCATCCCCGGCGTGCCACAGCTCCTCGCCACGCGCGTAGTCCCGCAGCGAGCACAGCGTCTGGATGCGATCGCGCTCGGAGTCCGCCAGCCCGCGGAACATGGGGGTCGAGCGCACCGCGGCGTGCAGGCGTTCGGCGCGGATCTCGGTCATGCGCTCTCCGTCGGCGGGAACCGCCGCGCTCGGCCCGTCCGCGGCGCCGGACCGGGCCAACTCGGCGTGGGCGAAGCGCCCGCCCGCGGCGAGCATGCACGAGCGGAAGAACACCCGCAAGCCATGACGCGGACACGGGTTGGGACGGGACACCCGGCGCGGCCGGAGGGAATTCGCGCCGCGTATGACGCGCGTCATAACATGCAGGTCCGACCCGGACCGATGCTGGAGGTGATGGAACGCAGTCATGGCATCCGTCCCCTGGGCGACCCGTTTGCCCGCTTCCGCCGTGAACATCGCGGCGTGCTGACCCGTCTCGATGCGCTGGAGAGGGTCGCGCGGCTCGAGCGGCCGACACCGGCCTCCGAGCGTCTGGTGCGTGAGACCGTGGACCATCTCGAGCGCCAGTTCGCCACCCACATGGCCGCCGAGGACGCGGTGCTGTTCCCGGCGGTCGCCGACAGCTTCCCCGAGTCACGCGAGACGCTGGTACCGCTGACCATCGAGCACGAGACCCTGCGCTCGATGCTCGCCGCGCTGCGCGAGACCCTCGCACGGCCCCGCGGCCGCACGCGTCACGAGCAGCTCGTCGTGCAGACGCGTGATCTCGTCGATCTGCTCCGGATCCACATCCACAAGGAGGAGATCGTGGTGTTCGCGCTCGCCGAGCGCGTGTTGCGTCCGCGCGGGGTACGTGACC
>JBIOKD010000453.1:0-1936 GCA_044451485.1 Candidatus Eiseniibacteriota bacterium
GAGAGGGACGAGCCACTCTTCCCACATCCCGCGAGCGCGGCAATGGCGAGAGCGAGCAGCGCGGTGGCGACGAGATTCGAGACGGAACGCATCTGACGACCTCCGATGGCCCTCTCGGGCCGTGGCGTGTGGGGATGGTGCCGGGTTCGCAGGGGATGTGGAGCAGTGCCCATGCCACACGGAGACATGTCATAACTCGTTGTGCCACAACGTCTGACGAGAGACTTCGCGGGCTGGTGGTGTACCGACAGGAACACTCCGTCGACGCCCGATGACATCCGGGGACAGACCACGCGCCGCCACCGAGTCGTCGCACGCGTCGGGTCGGAAGCGTGCGGGGCGGAGCCGCTCCGGCCCCGCCCCGCTCTTACCACGGACTTCCCAGGCCTTCTCGAGGCCCTAGCGACTCACCAGCGACTCCCGCGTGAGCGTGAAGGTCATCTCGGCGCCCTCCTTCACCTCGACCTGGTATCCCTTCGACTTGGCCACGGCGCCGGTCGCCGCCGCGCCGCCGAGCAGACCGCCGATGACCGCGCCCTTGCCGCTGCCGCCGATCGCGCGTCCGAGCAGCGCTCCGGCCGCCGCGCTTCCGGCGATCGCGCCCACGTTTCGGGTGCGTGTCGAGCCGGCGATCAGGCTGTCGGTGTGACCCGAGACCTCGACGTTCTTGCCCTGGATCTCGACCGAGGTGAGACGCAGCACCAGCACGGCGCGGTCCCCCTTGGCGGCGGGCTTGGCACCCTCCACCACGCCGTGAACGGCGCTCCCGGCGGGGATCACACCCATCGCGCCGATCGGCACCGCCTCCTTGAGGGTGCCACTCCATCCGTCACCGGGGTTCGCGGTCTCCGAGGTGACCGGGGTCCCGACCACCACGTGGAACAGCGTGCCCGCGGGAAGCGTGGCGCTCTCCGCCTCGGCCGGCTTCTCGGCCGGTTTGGGTTTGGGCTTGGGCTTGCTCGCGCTCTTGGTCGGCGCGGCGGCCGGCGGCGCCTGTGGCTCGCTCTGCTGCTGATAGTTGGTCTGGGGGGTGAGGTTGCCGCTCTGCTGCTCGGTCGGGTTGCTGGCGAGCAGGCTGTCCGCGCTGCTGGTGGACTGCTGGGCCTGCTCCGCCTTCTTGCCGCACCCGGCGAGCGAAGCGACCACCGCGAACGCGGCCACGGCGACAAGAACGGTTCGACGCATGGGGGCTCCTCCGATCTGCCGGCATCCAAGCCGGCGCGGTCTCGCCGCCGAGTGGGACCGGCGGTCGTGACGGTTCAGGGTGCATCTCGTGACAGCGCGGTCGGGCGCGGTCCATCGGACGTGCCCGGCCGGGGTCGATAGGCCTCCTTGCCTCGACGCGGGGAGCGTGGCGACCGGCCGCTAAGATGCCAGCCCGGACCGACGCTGTCCAGTCCTGGCCTCGCGCCGGCGGACGCTTGACGTCGGGTGTCCCACGGGCCCACCGTTCCGGCCCACCGCCGATCCGTCCGGCTCCCCGAACCCCGAGACCCTCATGAACGTACGCATGCGACACGGTGACCTCGCCACCCGGACCGCCGGGGCGATCGCGATCGGCCTCCACGAGTCCGACCGCACGCCGGGTGGCGCCGCGCGCGCGGTGGACCGGGCGACCCGTGGCGCGGTGCGCGCGCTGATCGTCTCCGCGGACTTCAAGGGACGTTTCCTCGAGACCGCCGTCCTCTACCCGCCGGGTCGGCGGACGAAGCGGGTCATCGTGGTCGGTCTCGGTCGCAAGGCCGAGATGGACACGCATCGCGTGCGGCTCGCCACCGCTCAGGCGGCACGCCGCGCCCGCGAGCTCGGAGTCGGCACCCTGGCCACGGTGGTGCACGGCGCGGGAGCCGGTAGCCTCGACCCGGCGGCGGCCGCGCGCGCGGCGGCCGAGGGGGCGGTGCTGGGGCACTACCGGCATGGCGCCTACAAACGTGAC
>JBIOKD010000454.1:0-1922 GCA_044451485.1 Candidatus Eiseniibacteriota bacterium
GCTCTCGTAGCGTGCGGCGAAGAAATCGGCCTGGGAGTGCAACCCCAGCCGTGTCGCGTGACGCCAGATCACCGGCAGCAGGAAGTACGACAGGGCGTAGGCGAGCGTGCCGTAGCAGAGGATGTAGAACGCCGGCGCGCCCTTGCCGTAGGCCCAGCCGCTGCCGCCCAGGAACGTGAAGGTGGTGTAGATCTCGCCCGCCATGAGCAGGAACACGAACACCGCCCCGAAGCCGCGTCCCCCGACCGTCCACTGCTCGAGCGTCATGGTGCGTCCGCGCCGAGCGACCAGACCGAGCGCGAACGACAGCGCCAGCGATCCGGCGATGAGCACCAGCGCCGGGTTCATCGTGGCGCCCCGTCCGGAGCCGGGCGGTCGTCGATCGCGCGGTCGAGCCGCCGGTCGATGGCACGCACCCACGCCATGATCGGGGCGGTGAGCACGACACAGCCCACGATCCAGGCGAGCAGGAACGGAAGACCGAGCACGTAGGGCTCGACACGGTTTGCAAACGGCAGCCCGCCCAGCATGAGCGCGCCGGGGAGCGCCGCGAGCAGACGATGGGGGCGAGGGCGGCGGATCATGGCGCGGCACTGTGCGGCCACCGCCCGCCCGACGTCAATGACGACCGTTCGGGCCACGGACCCGTGCGAAGGCGCCCGCGCGTGGGGTCGTCCTCTCCACGCCAAGTCACGCGGAGTCCCCGAGCCGCGCCCTTCCACTTGTCTCGGACCCGGCCCGCGGGGCACACTGCGTCCTGGACCGACCCGGGCGCCCACGGACCGCAACGCCGCGCTCCGATTTCCGACACCATCACCAGGACACGCATGGGACGCATCTTCGAGACCCGAAAAGCCACGATGTTCGCGCGCTGGGACCGCATGTCCAAGGCGTTCGCGCGCGTCGGCAAGCAGATCGCGATCGCGGTCAAGGCCGGTGGACCCAGCCCGGACGACAATCCGGCGCTGCGCCGCTGTCTCCAGAACGCGCGATCGGTGAACATGCCCAAGGACAAGGTCGACGCCGCCATCAAGCGGGCCATGGGCAAGGACCAGACCGACTACCACGAGATCGTGTACGAAGGCTATGCCCCGCACGGGGTGGCGATGCTGGTCGAGGCGGCGACCGACAATCCCACCCGCACCGCCGGCAACGTCCGATCCATCCTCCACAAGTTCTCCGGCAACCTCGGCTCGAGCGGCAGCGTGTCGTTCCAGTTCAAGCGCATGGGTGTGTTCCGGCTCAAGCCCGAGGGTCTCGACGCCGACGCGCTCGAGCTCGACCTGATCGATCACGGTCTCGAGGAGATGGGGGAGAGCACCGGCGAGAAGGGCGAGCCACAGCTGGTGCTGCGGTGCGCATTCGCCGATTTCGGTCAGCTGCAGAAGGCGCTCGAGGAGCGGAAGATCACCCCGATCTCGGCCGAGTCCGAATTCATCCCGACCGCGCCCACGCAGCTTCCGGATACGCAGGCCAACGAGGTGCTCAAGCTGGTGGACGCGCTCGAGCAGGACGACGACGTCCAGAAGGTCTTCCACAACCTCGGCTGAGCCACGGAGAGGCACATGAGCGGCTCATGGCGACCCGCCGCGGACGTGGTGGTGATCGGCGCCGGGGTGATCGGCGTCACCATCGCCGCCGAGTTGAAACGGCGTGACCCGTCGGGTCACGTCGTGGTGCTGGACAAGGAGCCCGCCGCGGGGACGCACGCGAGCGGGCGGAACAGCGGCGTCCTGCACGCCGGCTTCTACTACACCGCCGACAGCCTGAAGGCCCGCTTCACCCGCGCCGGCAACAGCCGGCTGCGCGAGTGGTGCCGGACGAACGGCCTGCGTCTCAATCCATGCGGCAAGCTGGTCGTGGCGCGCGACGCCACCGAGCTGGCGGGGCTCGACGAGCTCGAGCGGCGTGCCCGCGCGAAC
>JBIOKD010000455.1:0-1873 GCA_044451485.1 Candidatus Eiseniibacteriota bacterium
ACGTGGTCGGCGGAGTGCTCGGGAGCGCGCCACTGCTCCGTGACGTTGCCGGGCCCGTTGCGGGTGAGCGTGTATCCCGTACCGTCGGGAAGTATCACGGGCTCGAGCGGCAACACGGTCGGGTTCCCGACCCAGAGCATCCGGAAGTCACCTTTGGCCGTGAGCGCCTGCGTGAAGGCGAGGGTGTTCGTCCAGTCCGTGTCGGGCGCGTGCCATCGTCCGTTGGCGGCGTCGGCCGTGAACGCCAGCGCGGGGAGCAGGATCGCCACCCCGCCGAGGATCACGGCGGGTTGGCGCCACCCGAACTTGAACGACTGGATGCCGTCGACGAGCACCGACACCGCGATCCCGAGCGCGAGTGCCAGCCCGAGCGCGGCGAGGGTGAGTCCCGCCTCGGGGGCGAGGACCGACGTGTCGGGAAAGAAGCGCGCCGGTACCCACACGACCGCAAACCCCAGGAGCGCGAGGATCCACGCCCGCGCCGTCCACGCCAAACGTTCGCCCGTCGCGACGAACAGGGGCACCGCCGCGGCGACCACGAGGCCCCACATCGCCCACCCGGCTCCCGACGGCCCGGTGTTGAACCGGAGGATCTGGGAGAGGTCGAGATCGGGTCGGAACGCGAGACCGAGTGCGGCACGGTCGGCGCCGGTGTGCACGTAGGCGAGCGGCCACGGGAAGACGAGAATCGCGGCGGCGAGCGTGGCAACGATCGAGACGCCGAGTGCCCGCACCGCGACCCGCACACCACCGGCGATCGGGACCGCCAGGACCAGCGCCGCCGCGGCGAGCACGAACAGGGCAAGGGCGGGCGGATAGAACGCGGCGAGCAGGGCGGTGAGAACCGCCAGCCGGAGGAACCGGCCGCGGCGAGCGTCGGAACGATCGGCAATCCGCAGGACCCGCGTGAGCAGGAACGGAAGCAACGCGAAGAACACCAGTGGGCCGAGGCGGCCTTGCGCGATTGCGTTCCGCGGCACCGGGTTGACGCCGTACGCGAGGCCGGCTGCGAGCGCCGGGCCTCGAAGGTCGATCACGCGGCGAGCGAACCGGTATGCGCCGACCGCGCCGAGCGGCATCGCGACGACGACCACCAGCGTCCGGGCCAGACCAACTGCGCCGAGCAACGCGGTCCCGAGACCGCCCATCACCGCCAAGGCAGTCGGCGCGGCCGAGGACGACCCGAGACCGGTGTAGCGCCACGCCGAGCCGAACGCGTCGAAGAGGTCGCCGACCCCCGGCCACGTTGCGAACGTGCCGATGGCAGGCACGCCCCCCGTGATGAGAGTGCGCGAGCCGACTGCCACCAGGACGAAGAAGCCGATGAACGCGATCGCGGCAGGCGTACGCAGACCGTCGGACAGGCTGTCCACCGCTTGCCGGCTGGCGTCGCCGACGTTGCGCAGGCGGGTGTCGGTGTGGAGGTGGTGGGACAGGAACGCACTGAGTCGAGCCGTGCTGCCCACCTGGAGATCGGCAAGCTCGGAGTCGTGAACGCGGCGCCGCGCTTGCGCTCGTTTCCGAGAGCGCCGCAGCTGCCGGAGGTGCACCAGGTTGGAGAACCAACCACCGATGGCGGCGCGGGCCCGGCGCGGCCGCCCGGTCAGGAGATCGCCGATCGCTTCGATGAACCCGACGATGATCCCGAAGGGGACCAGCCAGAGAAGACGGGGGACGGAGTACGAGGTGAGGAGCACCCGCACGCGCGAGCGCGCCAGCGCGAACTCATCCGGTCGGTCGGTGCGGTTGCGGTCCGCGGCAGCTTCGCGGTGCGCGGCACGTGCGTCCGGCGCGACCAGCACCCGGGCACCGGCGAGACGGGCCCGCCAGCACAAGTCGAGGTCCTCGGCGCCGGGGAAGGTGGCGGGATCGA
>JBIOKD010000456.1:0-1858 GCA_044451485.1 Candidatus Eiseniibacteriota bacterium
ATCCGCAATCACTACGTGGGGCGGACCTTCATCCAGCCGCTGCAGGGAACACGCGATTCCAGCGTGCGGATCAAGTTCAACCCGGTGCGCGAGGTGCTGGCCGGACGCCGGGTGGTGGTCGTGGACGATTCGATCGTGCGTGGCACCACCAGTCGCAAGCTGGTGCGGATGCTGCGACGGGCCGGGGCGACCGAGGTGCACTTCCGGGTCGGGTCGCCGCCGGTGACGCACCCGTGCTTCTACGGCATCGACACCCCGAGCCGGCGCGAGCTGATCGGCGCGGTCAAGACCGTGGACGAGATCCGCGACTACCTCGAGGTGGACACGCTCGGCTACCTGTCGCACGACGGACTGCTCGCCTGCGAGCGCGAGCCGGATCGCTATTGCAGCGCGTGCTTCACTGGGCACTACCCGGTGGCCGTGGATCCCGGCGCGAAGAAGCTGGAGTTCGAGCACGGCTCGCGTCTCGGCCAGCGCTAGGCTCCGTTCGAGCGTTCCCGGTGAGAGTCGAGAGCGACGCGCCATCCTTGACACCCCCACGGGCGCTCCCTAGGCTCCGTTTGGAATCGTACGGCGAGCGCGTTGCGGGCGCCGGCAGCCCCAGCGCAAGGAACGACGACGAGACGAGGGTGGTTCCCCTGTCGAGGAGTCGTGACGCCACGATGGGGCTGCCGCCGCCCGCAACCCGAAGGGCGAGGCCGGGAAGGGCCCCCGGGCAGCGTCTCTCGTCGTCGACAGCCGGCACAAGGCTGGTCTCCTCCTCGTTCCTTGCGCGGCGGCCCTTCCGGGCCTCGCGCGCTCACCGTACGTTTCCAAACGGAGCCTTGATTCGGTCGATTCACGACGGCCCATGCGGGTCGTCGGTCCCGTGGAAGGAGTCCATGTCGCTCGAACGCCTGATGCAGCAACGGCTCGAGAAGATCGCGCGCTGGCATGAGCTCGGGATCGAGCCGTACGCTTATCGCTATCCCGCGAGTCATCACGCCGCCGATCTGCAGGCGCGTGGCGCCGAGGTCGCGGAGACGCCCGGCGAGGTGGTGCGGGTGGCCGGCCGCATCATGACGCTGCGCGGTCACGGCAAGGCGGGGTTCGCGCACCTGCTCGACGGGAGTGGCCGCATCCAGGTGTACTTCCGCAAGGACCAGCTCGGCGACCAGTTCGCGCGCTACGAGCTGCTCGACGAGGGCGACTGGATCGGGGTGGAGGGCCCCCTGTTCCGCACCCGCACGGGCGAGATCACGGTGCGGGCCAACCAGCTCGAGCTCCTGTCCAAGGCGATCCGGCCGCTGCCCGACAAGTGGCACGGTCTCAAGGATCCCGACACGCGTTACCGGCAGCGTTACGCCGACCTGTTCATGAACCTGCCGGTGCGCGAGACGTTCCGGCGCCGCGCGCGGCTCACCACCGCGATCCGCGGGTTCCTGGACGCGCGCGGCTATCTCGAGGTCGAGACCCCGATCCTCCAGCCACTGTACGGGGGCGCGTTCGCGCGACCGTTCGTCACCGAGCACCACGCGCTGGGACTGCCCCTGTACCTGCGCATCTCCAACGAGCTGTATCTCAAGCGGCTGATCGTCGGCGGTTTCGAGCGCGTGTACGAGTTCTCGCGCGACTTCCGCAACGAGGGCATCGACCGCACCCACAACCCCGAGTTCACGTTGCTCGAGTACTACCAGGCGTTCGCCGACGTCCACGACATGATGGACCTGACCGAGGCGTTGTTCGTGCACGCCATCCGCGCGGTGAGCCCCGACACGCGGCTCACCTGGCAGGGCGAGACCTTCGATTTCACCCCGCCGTGGCCCCGCCGCTCCATGCTCGACGAGGTCAGCGCCAAGGTCGGTGAGCGGGTCCACGA
>JBIOKD010000457.1:0-1850 GCA_044451485.1 Candidatus Eiseniibacteriota bacterium
ACGCGCGATGGCCGCCGGCTGGACCGATCTCGGCGACGGCATCCGGGTGCGGCAGAGCCGGGGCTACTGGCTCAACTCGGTGGTCCTGCTCGATCCCGAGGTGTGCTGGGTGATCGATCCCGGTCTGTATCCCGACGAGCTCGACGATCTCGCGGCCGCGGTCGGACGCCTGCAGCCGGAGCAGGTGGTGCTCGGGTTCACGCACGGCGACTGGGACCACGTCTTCGGCCGCCCGACCTGGCCCCATGCGCGCACCGTGGCGCACGACCGCTTCGCCGCGTTCCTGAGACACCACGAGCGCGGCATCCGTGGCGAGCAGCAGCGTCTCGAGCGGGAGAGCGGCATGACATGGTCGCACCCGTTCGTGCCGTTCAAGCCCGACGAGGCGGTGAGCGGCCAGCGCTTTCTCAAGACCGGGCCGTGGCGGGTGGTGCTGCGTGACGCGCCGGGCCACTCGGACAACATGCTCACCTTCCATCTGCCCGATCACGGCGTGCTGCTCGCGGCGGACATGCTCTCCGACATCGAGATCCCGAGCCTCCACACCGCCCCCGCCGAGTACCGGCGCACGCTCGACACCCTGCTCCCGATCGCCATGAACGGCGCCATCCACACGCTGGTGCCCGGTCACGGATCGATCGCGCGTGGAAGCGACGCGGTGACGGCGCGCTTTCGCGCCGACCTCGACTACCTCGACCGGCTGGAGGCGGGGGTGCGCGAGGCGCTCGCCGACGGGTTGAGCGCGCCCGAGACCGTGGCGCGGCTCGACGGCATGAGCTATCTCGGCAAGGGCGACGCGGCGTGGGACACCACCGAGTTCCACCGCGAGAACGTCGACCAGGCCCACCGCGCGGCGAATGTGCGTCCAGCCCGCGCGCCCGGTCGATCCGGCAGGCCGCGATGATCGAGTCCAAGTCCTTCTACCGCCGGATCGAGGCCGCGTTCGCCGGGCTGCGCGAAACCCACTCGGAGCTGGGCTTCGCCGAGCTGCTGGCGCCACGTCTGCTGCATCACCTCGCGCACCCGCTGGCGATCGCGGGGGTGCAGGTGTACGAGCGACGCGGCGACCACGTCTCGCGCGTGGTGGCGGTCGGGGCCGGCCATCCGGATCTCTCCCAGGAGCTGATGGAGCGCTTCGCCCCGATCGGCGAGGACGCGATCCGCGAGCTGCCGTGGGTGGGCGATACCCGTGCCGGTCGCACCGGGCTCGTCAACGCCGGTGAGGGTGGCGATTCGCCGCTCATCGCGCTGCTGCTCACGCCTCCGGGCGGCCTGCGTGGCACCCCATCCAGGAGCGAGCTGGGCTCGGCGCTCGCCTCGCTGCGCTACGCGATCCTCCAGCACCTGCACCGGCGCGAGCTCGAGGACCTCTTCGAGCAGGCCCGTGCGGTGCAGCAGAGCCTGCTCCCGGGCGGCCGGCCGACGTTCGCCGACTACGACATCTGCGCGGTGAGCGTGCCGGCGCAGTCGGTGGGCGGCGACCTGTACGACTTCATCGATGTGGATCGCGACACGCTGGCGATCGCGGTCGCGGACGCCTCGGGGCACGGTCTGCCGGCGGCGCTCCAAGCGCGCGACGTCGCGACCGGGCTGCGGATGGGCGTCGAGCGCGACCTCAAGGTGACGCGCATGATCGAGAAGCTCAACCGCGTGATCCATCGCAGCGGGCTCTCGACCCGGTTCGTGTCGCTGGTGTTCGGCGAGCTGGAGCGGAACGGGAATCTCTCGTACGTGAACGCCGGGCACCCGCCGCCGCTGCTGATCGACGACAAGGGCACGCACGAGCTGAGCGTCGGTGGTCTGATCCTCGGACCCGACCCCGAGGTGCTCTACAAGCTCGGCTTCGCGCA
>JBIOKD010000458.1:0-1841 GCA_044451485.1 Candidatus Eiseniibacteriota bacterium
CCAGCGCGTGAAGACCGGCTGACGCGACGCGATCCACGCCGCGCCCAGGGCGGTGGCACCCACCCACACCATGCCCCAGCCCGGGACGGCGGTGAACGCCCCCGCGTGCTCCATGGTCTCGCGGATGTACCGCACACTCTCGAGCGCGCGTAGCTCAAGCGAGGGGGGCTCTTCGGAACGGACCGGACGCGGCGGGCTCATGACGGCTTCGAGACTAGCGGATGGAGCCGCTGTCGTCAAGTACTTTGTGCTGCAAAGTCGCTGCTCTGGCGCGGGCGCGGGCGCCCCCATGCCCCGCCCGCGAATTCCGGCGACCCCGCCCTCCTCGCCACGTGACGTCCACGCGGCGCACGCTCGAATCGTCCGCATGCGAATTGCACACCACCCGGTCGAGAACCGATCGGCCCTTCGCGAACCTTGCGCACACGCCACCGGCAGGCCATGCAGTTGCGTCGCAAGGGCGTTCGAAAGGCGTGGCACGCGGCCTGCACGAGAGCCGAGAGCACCGAAAGCCCGGCACCCACGAACGCCCGTCCGAACGGGCAGTCCCAAGGAGGAGTCCCGTGCAACACCGGAAGCTGTCCCACATCGCGATCGCGCTCGCTGCCGTGATCGTCGTCGCCGGTTGCGGCAAAAGCGGCACCGAGCCGGCCAACGGCGTGAGCCCCGATCAGCTCCAGGTCACCACCTACATGGCCGGCAATCCGGCCCTGGTGGACGACCAGCTGTTCGTCGACCCGGCGAGCCTGCCGCTGTCACGCATGCAGGGCACCAACGCCGCGATCACGCCGCGCTGGTTCTGGCGCCGGGTCGCGATCACCACCCCGCATCTCACCTTCCAGTTCTCGGACACCGATTCGGTGGGCCGCCCACGTATCGCCGATGTGACGCTCACCCGGCACCTGATCGGCACCTTCAACATCCTGCCGGCATCCCCGAGCGACTCGACCGTGCTCGACACCGCGGCCATCGTGCACAAACCGCTCGACGACACCTGGACGCGGCACCTGCGGTTCCGGCGTTGCGCGGTCCCCGGCAGCTTCGAGCCCCAGTGGCGGCTGATCGCGGCCTCGGGTGTGCAGGTGAACTCGAGCGGCATGACCGAGCAGATCCAGAGCGTGCGGGTGCAGACCGGCACCATGGACACCACCCTGACCGATCCACTCGCGCTGTTCACCATCACCCACTGCATGCACATGGCCGCCGGTGACAGCGTCCAGCTGACGGTGACCACGTCGAAGACCGACGACGTGGTGCTCGCCTACTATCGCGACCTGCGTCTGCGCTTCCACGGCAACGGTGACGGGACCTACGTCATCAAGCTGCCATTGGGCGAGCTGCTCGGGATGCGCTTCTTCGGCGTCAACGCGTTGTCGCGCGGCACGCTATTCGACGACACACTGCCCTACGATTCACAGGCGTGGCTGTTCCACTCCTGGGTGGGCCCGCCGCCGAACACCGAGTACTACCAGTAGCGGCCCACGGGCCGCATGAGATCGAGGGGCGGGGCGCCAGGCGCCCCGCCCCTCGCGTCATGTTCGGGGCCCGAAGACCCGTCGCGGATCAACGCAGGACCACGAACCTCCGCACCCCGCTCGTGCCCGGCGCCACCAACCGCGCCAGATAGACGCCGGCCGGCACCGCCCGCCCGGTCTCGTCACGCAGGTTCCAGCCGGTCTCGTGCGGGCCTGCCATCATCGTGCCACCCACCAGCCGGCGCATCCGCCGGCCGGCCAGATCGAACACCTCGAGCCGGGTCTCGCCGGCACGCGCCAGCGTGAACGACAGTGTCACGGATTCGCGCGCTGGATCGGGGCGTGGCGGGGCCAGCGCGGCGGCCG
>JBIOKD010000459.1:0-1826 GCA_044451485.1 Candidatus Eiseniibacteriota bacterium
GCTACCTGCGGATCCCCGAGCGGCTCAATCCGCGCCCCTTCAACCTCCTGGTCAAGGACCTGTCGAACACGCGACGCGACCACCTGCTCGACGCCACACGCTGGCGGATCACACTCGCGGATTGGGACGTGTACTAGGCTCCGTCTGAAGACTACGCTTTCAGACGGAGCCTAGACGTTCCCCCGCTTCGCGAGCACCTCGCGGCATCGGCCACACAACCCGGCCGCGTCCACGTCGGGCCGGTGGGTCCAGCAACGGTCGCACTTGGCGAACGCGGTCCGTTGCACGGTCACCGACAGCTCCGCGGCGTCGATGTCCTCCACGATGTTCGCCCGGGCCACGAGCAGGAATCCCACCAGCTCGTCGCGGAAGCGTTCGAGCCGGGCCACCACCGGCGGGTGGGCGGTGAGGGTCACCTCCGCCTCCTGGGTGGTGGCGAGCGTCTTGGCCGCCCGCAACGGCTCGATCGCGGCGTTGACCGCGGCGCGCACCCCGAGCAGGAACGACCAGTCGTCGGCGCCGTGACCCTCGTGATGGGGATCGCGCCGCGACTCGGGCCAGGTCGCCAGGTGCACGCTCTCCGAGGCGGCGGTCAGCCCCGGGTGACTTTGCCAGACCTCCTCGGCGGTGAACACCAGCACCGGCGAGGCCGCCACGCACAGGTCGTGCAGGGCGTGCCACAGCACGGTCTGGGCCGAACGCCGCGCGGGATCGTCGGCGGCGAGGGTGTAGAGCCGGTCCTTGGCGACGTCGAGGAAGACCGCCGACAGGTCCACGGTGCACACGTCGAGCAGGGCGTCGGTGACGCGGTGGAAGAGGAACGCGCCGTAGTCCTCGCGCATGCGACCCACGCGGGCGGCGAGATGGCTCGAGAACGCCCGGTCGACCGCGGTCAGCCGTGGCGCGGGCACCGCGAGCTCGGGGGCGAAGTCGTGCAGGTTCCCGAGCAGGAAGCGGAACGTGTTGCGGACCTTGCGGTAGGCGTCAGCGACCCGGCTCAGGATCTCGTCCCCGATCCGGACGTCGTTCCGCCAGTCGGTGGCGAGCGCCCACCAGCGCACGATGTCGGCGCCGTAGCGCGCGATGATCGACTCCGGCGAGACCACGTTCCCGATGGATTTGTGCATGGCCCGGCCATCGGCGTCCAGCACCCAGCCGTGGGTCAGCACGTCGGTGAACGGGGCGTGGCCAGTAGTGCCGACCCCCACCATGAGCGAGGAGTTGAACCAGCCGCGGTGCTGGTCGGGGCCCTCGAAATAGAGCACGCGACCGCCCTCGCGGATCGCGCGCGCCCACACCTCCGCGAGCGCCGGATGGGTCACCTGCACCGCGCGGTGGGTGCTTCCCGAATCGAACCACACGTCGAGGATGTCGGTCTCCTTGCGGAACGGACCACCGGCCCCACAACCGGGACAGACGAACCCCTCCGGCAGGAAGCGGTCGACCGGCAGCTCGTACCACGCGTCCGACCCGTGGGCACGGGTGGTTTCGGCCGCGCGTGCCATCACCCGCGGATCGAGATGGGCGCTCTCGCAGGCCTCGCAATAGACGGCCGGGATGCCCACCCCCCAGCTGCGCTGTCGCGACAGGCACCAGTCCGGACGCAGACGCACCGCGTCACGGATGCGGTTCCGCGACCCCTCGGGCTCCCAGCGCACCTGCTCCTCGACCACCTCGAGCGCGCGATCACGATGGTTCTCATGATCGATGATCATGAACCACTGGCGGGTGGCGCGGAAGATCACCGGCTCATGACAGCGCCAGCAGTGCGGATAGCTGTGGGTGAGCGTGCCGGCGGCGAGCAGCCGCCCGCGCTCGCGCAGCCA
>JBIOKD010000460.1:0-1806 GCA_044451485.1 Candidatus Eiseniibacteriota bacterium
GCGGTCGGATCGGGGATGGACGCGGTCGGATCCGGCTGGAATCCGGGTCCGGAAGCGTGCGCATCCGGCCGCGCGCCCAGGGTGGCTCGAGCTTGCTGATGCTCCCGGACCCGGTGCTGCGCTCGACGCTCGAGTAGCGACGGCGGGTGGGTCCGGCTAGCGGAGCACCAGGACCGCCGAGGCGGCGGAGGCTGCGGTCACGTCGGCCGCGAACCGACGCCACTCGTCCATTCGTGCCGCGGGAAGCCGGTAGCGCTCGATCTCCAGCGATCGCACCACCTGCAAGCGGCCATCCGCGATCGCGCTGGTGCTCGTGAACGCGCCCCACCCGGTCCGGTGTTCCACCGGGCGCGGCATCTCGTCGATGGCCCAGCCGTCCGGCACCGCCACGGTCAGGGTCTCGCGCACACTGCACTCGTGAAGGTCCATGGGCTGTCGTCGTGGCCGGTCCTTCGGACGGACGACCCCCGGAAGCGGTGACCAGGAGAGACGGAGCGTCATCAGGCGCTCGCTGGGACGCCGTCCCGCCCGCGGCAGCGTGAATGCGAAGCCACGTTCGAATCGTCCCGAGGACGGGTCGTCGTGGACGCCGAACGAATCGATCGCGCCGCCTTCGCTCGACGCGGCCACCTCGAGCTCCACGCGGCGTCGCGCCTCCGCGGGGTTCGACTCCTGAAGCGCCCGCATCGTCGCCGCCGCCTGGCCCGAGGCCACGATCCGCGCGACGCCGCGCAGGACCCCATCTTCGTCGAGATGCGCGTCGACCTGGCGCGTGACGCGACGCGAGTCCCGGGGGAGCCGCGGCAGCGTCACGAGCGAATCCTCGCCCGGTCCGATCATCACGGCGCGGGCACCCTGCTCCGCGGAGGGCAGATCGCCGAGCACGGTGTACGGGTCGGTGGGATCGAACACCAGGTAGTCGCGCCCCGATCCGGAACGGACGTGGCATGGAAGGTCAGTGGCCTCCCGGCACCGCACCCCGACGATGCAGTGGTCGAACACCATCGGGCTCGGCCACTTCGGCTCGACGCTCCCCGGCGCGCTGAAGTCGACCGCGAGCATGCGGGCGTCCAGACCGATTGCCCCGAGCATGACGCACATCAGGTTCGCCTTGTCCTTGCAGTCACCGTAGGACTCGGCCAACACGTGCGAGGCCGCTCGCGGGGTGAATCCTCCTCCATCCGCCAGCCGGAGAGCAATCGACACATAGTGCACCCCCTGGACGAGGCGTGCGATCGCCGCGACGCTGTCGAACTCGGTGCGAGCACCGGCCACCAGTCCGCGAGCGCGTGACACCAGATCGGGATCGGCCACGGAGGATGGCTCGCGCAGACGGTCGAGCCACACGCTCACGTCGCCCCATTGCTGGAACACCGCCCATCCGGGGGGCGGGTCCGGGGCCCGGATGCTCAAGAGCAGACGTGGGAGACGCTCCTCGTATGGCGGGGCGTCGTCCTCGTCCGGCGAGCCCGGCAAGCCGCCGAGCTCCCACACCGCACCGCCGACGGCCGTGGTCTCCCGGACCGCGCCGTCCGCCACGAGCATCGCGCGGATCGCCCAGTCCGGGGGCACCTCGCACTCGACGCGCTCCCGCACGGTCGGGAAATACCCACCCAGCCACACTTCGCGCTGGGCGAACACCGTGTGCTGCCGCCCGTTCGATTCCCATGCGACGACCTCTCCGGGTGCCACTTCGTCGCGGAGATCGATCACCCGCACTCGCGCGTCGCTGGCGAGTGGATCCGGATCGGCTGCCAGGTCCGCGGCGTCGCGGGCGCGGATCACCCCCGCCCCACCCCGCCCCAA
>JBIOKD010000461.1:0-1806 GCA_044451485.1 Candidatus Eiseniibacteriota bacterium
ACGGTCGGACATGTTGGTTCGCGTTCGTGTCCGTTCCGACGTGGTCCAGCACGGGCCGGGCTCATTCGGGGTTGGGTACGAGGCCATGCCAACGATTCGCCGAGCCACCACGAACAGGTCGGGTGTCCGCCCCGGATCCGCGACGAAGAACCCGTCACGGGCGGAGTGCGCGTTTGACTCGGACGGGATGTCTTGCCATCCCTGGTACGTAGTACGACGTGAGTCGCCGAGGATCGTGCGGGTCGCGGGCTCGAGGAGCGAGGCTCGAGACGCGTCGAAGTCTACGGTGGCCGACGCTGGCCGGGCACGATCGCCGAACACGACGAAGGCGGCGAGCGTGGCCGAGACGGCGTCGCGATCTCCACGTAGCCCGCATGCCTGGCACTGGTGCACCCGTTCACCAAGAGTCTTGCCGGCCCGCGCGCCGCACAGGCAGTGCTGGGACAGCGCAGTGCGTTGGGTGGACGCGCGCACCACCCCACCAGCGCCGGCGAGCTCCGCGACCCGCGCGGCTTCGCGCTCGATCGCGGCCACGAGGGTGCCCGGCGAGAACGCCGCGAGTGCACGGCCCCACTGACGCGCCCATGCGGTCAGGTTGCAATCCTCGACGGTGAGCCGGCAGCCGTGCATGGACACCAAGCCCGCGGCGAGCGTGCGCGCATGATCACGGCGGGCTCGCGCACTTGCCTCGTTGGCCTTCGCCAGGGCGGCGCGACCCTGGCGATACGATCTCGAAAGCTGATCCTTCCGATACGCCTGGAGCGGCACGCCCTCGGCGCGCACGTGGCGCGGACCGTGCGGGATCACGTCTTGTGGTGGCAAACCAGCGGCAGCGCGGCGACGGGCACGCTTGTCCTGGCGTCTGGAGAGCTGATACTGGGCCCGATTGCTCGCGCGTCGAGACCGGTCGAGGTGGCGTTGCTGGCGGCGCTCTCGACGCGACCGCTGCAGGCTCTGCTCCCGCGCTCCGGCCTCACGCTCGATGCGCGTGATCTGTAGGTCGCCGCCGTGCACGTGAGACGCGACCGTCACGTTCGAGACGTTGACGTCGATGCCGGCGCGCCGCTCGGACGTCGCGATCGCCGCCGCGGCTCGCCGCGCCGCGACGGCGGGAGCGACGTATGGCGCGGTCAACACCATGAGGTGCGCTTCGTACCGCCAGCCACCAACCTCGCTCGGATCGCGGTGCCGCACGAGATCGAGCTTGTGCCACCGCGACGGATCGGCCAGGTGGTGATCGAGCATCGGCTGGTTCGATGGCGCGCTCGGCAAGCGCACCGGCAACACGAGCGCCCCATCGGACAAGCCCGTGAACACGACGGCGAGCGGTCCGTCGTGCGTCCACCACGCATCCGAGGCTACGCCGCGAAGATGATTGGGCTCGCAGAACCGACCGTCGCTGCGGGTGTACGCGGCCCGGTGCCCGGCGAGCGAGCCGTGGAGTCGGAACGTCTCCCACTTGCGGGACTTGGTGTGCGATCTCGCGCGTCCCGGCAGCCGCGTGAAGTCCAGCCAGCGGCCGATCCGGGGCATGCCGAACCGCTTGCCGCTCGCGTCGGGGAACAGGTGCCGCTCGGTGGCATTCCACACCTCGTCGGCGAGGTGCATCGCGAGCGCCTTGGTCACGAACCGCCGGAGATGCGGCGCGCCGTCGACGTGCGCGTACGCCGCGTGCTCGAGCGCGACGCGCGTGAGCCCGAGGCGCTCGCGCGCCGCCGCCGGATCTCGGGCGCGCTCGTGGGTGGCAGCGCGGAACGCGCGCGCACGGTGGCGGGCGTCGCGCTGCACGGCCCGGCGGATCGTGTA
>JBIOKD010000462.1:0-1800 GCA_044451485.1 Candidatus Eiseniibacteriota bacterium
AGCCCGAAGGTCTGGACACCGCCCTTCCAGTGTCCTTCCTTCAGGTCGCGGATGGTGTCGAACACCGACACGTCGACACCCTTCACCATCGAGGTGAGCACGTGACCGGGCGCCTCGTCGTACTGGTCGCTGTCCACGCCGATCGCCAGCCGGCCGGTCTTGACCGCGGCCTGGAACACGCCGCGTCCGGTGCCGCCGGAGGCGTGGTAGATGACATCGGCGCCGGCGTTGTACTCGGCCAGCGCCAGCTCGGTGCCCTTGGCGGGATCCTTGAACGCCTCGCCGGTCGAGCCCGCGTACTTCACCATCACCTGGGTCTTCGGGCGCACCGCGTGCACGCCGGCGATGTAACCGGCCTCGAACTTCTTGATGAGCGGGATCTGCATGCCGCCGACGAATCCGACCTTGCCGGTCTTCGAGGTGAGCGCGGCCAGCGCCCCGACCAGGAACGAGCCCTCCTCCTCCTTGAACTTGAGGGCGGTGAGATTGGGTGGCAGCGTGTCGCCGGGATTCACCGTGTAGTCGATACAGGCGAACTTCTTGTCCGGGAACTCGACCGCGAGCTTGTGCATGTCGTCGGTGAACAGGAAGCCAACCCCGAACACCAGCGCTGCGTCGGTGGCCGCGAGCTGTCGCACACCCGCCTCGCGATCGGAGCCCTCGCCGGTCTCCACCGTGCTGTACGGCACCCCGAGCTCGCTCTTGGCGCGCTCCAGCCCACGCGCCGCGGCGTCGTTGAAGGACTTGTCGCCGCGCCCGCCGACGTCGAACACCAGACCCACTTCGAACGGCGTGCCGCCCTTCCCGGACGGGGTGGCGTTGGAGGCCTCGTGACCGGTCTTAGGCGCGCAGCCGGCGAGGGCGATGGCCAGCAACGCGACGCCGGCGACGCGGACGTGCGGATGGTGCGACATGGGTGCCTCCCGGGGCGGGTGGCGGCTCCGGCGCCTGGACCCGGGAGCCCAGCTCCCAGCAGCGACGGCAGCGCGCCTCGTACACGTCGGTGCCGCCGACCACCACACGCCCCGCGCGTCGGATCTTGCGATAGGTGCGGTTGGCCGGCTCGCCACACACGACGCAGATGGCCAGCGTCTTGGTGATGTACTCGGCGATCGCGAGCAGATCGGGCATCGGCTCGAACGGCTTGCCCTGGTAGTCCTGGTCGAGCCCCGCCACGATCACGCGCTTGCCCTGACGCGCCAGCTTCTCGACCACCGGCAGCAGCTCGCGGCCCAGGAACTGGCCCTCGTCGATGCCGATCACCTGCGCTTCGTGCGCGTGACGCAGGATGTCGCGGGCATGACGCACCGCGCGCGACGGGATGCGCAGCTCGCTGTGCGACACGATCGCGTCGGCCGAGTAGCGACGGTCGATGTCCGGCTTGAAGATCTCGACCCGCTGACGCGCGATCTGGGCGCGGCGCAGACGTCGGATCAGCTCCTCGGTCTTGCCGCTGTACATGCTGCCGACGATCACTTCGATCCAGCCGGCGTTGGGCAGGGGTGGAACCAGGTGGGACATGGGCCGCGGACGCTATCGGAGACGTCGCACGACGTCAACGGCGACACGCGCGGCGCCCGGAGACTAGGGGGTCGGCGGCGCCGGTGGACCGACCACCTCGATCAGCCACCCGTCGGTCTCGGCGGGGTCGAGCCGAAGCGTGGCGCGTCCCGCCACCAGGTCTCGCGAGTAGCGCACGCCACGCGCGTCGAACCATGCGGCGGCGCGCGCGAGGTCACTCGCCAGCAGACCGAAGCCGATCCATCCGGCGCCGTGTCGCGCGAATTGATCGCGCGCGTA
>JBIOKD010000463.1:0-1791 GCA_044451485.1 Candidatus Eiseniibacteriota bacterium
GTAGAGCCGCGCGATCTGCGCGTCGAGACCGGTGTCGAAGGGCGCCAGCGCGCGTGTGGATTCGAGCCAGGCGATCTCGTCCGGGTAGCGATGCGCGCGATGAAGCCACCACGCCCGGCCGATCACCGTGGCACCGGCCACGAACGCGAGCCCGACCAGCAGCAATGCGACCAGGAACCCGATCACCACCGGGTCGTGTCCGCCGCGTGGCGGACGCGGCACCACCGGTGGACCGGCGGCGGTGGGCGACGCGTCGGGTCGGGGCGCGGATCCAGGCGTCGGGGACGACCCCGCAGCGGGCGGCGTGTCCATGTCACCTCCCTGTGGTGGATGGCGGCCGCGCGTCGTGGGGCGACGCCGAGCGCCGACGGCGGAGCATACGCCCGCGTCCGGCCGGCGAAAAGACACGACGCCACGAATCACACGCCGCTCGCGCGTGACGCACGCGGCGCGCTACAGTGCCCGCGACCGGGTCACCCCGCGGTTCCGATGCATCGCCCATGGGCGGCGGGCCGTGGACACCACCCGAGGAGGACGCATGAAGCGCATCGTCCGCATCATCGCCGCCGCGCTGGTCCTGGCGCCGCTCGCCGCGGGCACACCGCCCCCGGCACGCGCCGCCGACACCGCGAGTCCGCTCGACACCCTGGTCATGGCCGAACGGGCGTTCGCCGCGCGCTCGGCGGAGTCGGGCATGAAGCGCGCGTTCCTGCTCAACCTGGCACCGGATGCGATCATCTTCAAGCCGGGTCCGGTGAACGGGGTGCCGGTGTGGGCGGCGCGACCCGAGTCCAAGTACCAGCTGCTGTGGGAGCCGTCGTGGGCGGAGATCGCGGGGAATGGTGATCTCGGGTTCACGACCGGTCCGTGGGTGCTCAAGCCGCCGGATCGCGACACGGTGGTGGCCCAGGGGCACTTCATGACGGTGTGGCGACGGGGCGGCGACGAGCCGTGGATGGTAGCGGTGGATCTCGGCATCGAACACGCGCCGCCCGAGCACGGTGGAGTCGGCGACGTGACGCTCGAGCCTGGTGCGGCGCACCACCCGGTGATCGTCACCGAGGACTGGCCGCGATCCGGCGCGAGTCTCGGCGTGGGGATCGGCAACGGCGCCTTCGGGTTCGGTCTCGGCACCAGCATGAGCCCGCAGCAGATGAGAGAGCGCATCATGGCGCACGAGGTGAACGCGATGATGAACGCCGACCGCACCTACGTCTACGACCGCCGTGGCAAGGGTCCGGCCGAGGCGCTGTCGAAGGCCGCGGCGTCCGACCTGCGCATGTACCGCAGCGATCGCATGCCCGCACACGGCCCGATGGAGGCGATCGAGCTGCTCAAGGCGCTGCCCCCGGCGGTCGAGCTGCTGCCTTACGGCAGCCGGGTGTCGAGCTCGTTCGACATCGGCTACTCGTACGGACTGGTCCTCTCCCGCGTCAAGAACGCGTCGCGGGCCGACACCTCCGGTTACGTGCACGCATGGCGACGCGACGACACGACCGGCAAGTGGAAGCTCATCTTCGACGTCGAGACCGCGTACCCGAAGCGGTAGTCGATTCGGCGGCCGGCGGCCTGGTCTTGCCGGAGATGACCGATCGCGGCGTTGCTCGGTCGCTCCTCGCTGCGACGTATCCCCGAGGATACAGTCTCGCTCGTCGCTTCCCTCGCGCCTTGCGCTCGGCCATCTGCGGCAAGACTGGGGTGGCCTCCTCGGGCCATTGCCCATGCACCGCGAACGAGGTCACCGCTCCGCGCCCCTGGAGTGTCTCAGCTGGCGGATCGGTGGTACTCCAC
>JBIOKD010000464.1:0-1788 GCA_044451485.1 Candidatus Eiseniibacteriota bacterium
CACGAACCCGCTCACCTCCGGCTCGTCGAGACACACCCGTCCCGGTGGCGCCACGTCCACCACCCGCACCGCGAAACCCTCCGGCACCAGCGCGCGCACCCGGCGCTCCGCCTCCTCGACCGTGCGGTCGGGGGGAAAGCGGTAATTGAGGTTGGCGACCAGCGCATCGGGGACCACGTTGCGTGTGCGACCAGCGGTGAGCGTGGTGACCTGCAGGGTCTCGCGATATTCCACCCCCTGCACCGTCACCGGGGTGACCGGGAAGCGGGTGATCTCGGCCAGCCACTCCGAGGCGCGCTCGATCGCGTTGACGCCCAGCCACGGCCGCGCGCTGTGCGCCGCCCGGCCCGGGACCGTGACCTCGATGTTCATCGACCCGTTGCAACCCACTTCGACCTGCAGATCGGTCGGCTCGAGCAGCACCGCGAGACGCGCCTGTCGCAGCCAGGGCATCTCGCCGAGCAGACGCTTGAGCGAGTTGCCCTCGGCCGGACCCTCCTCGCCATCGTAGAAGACCAGTGCCACATCGAAGCGCGCGGTGCCGAGGTCGAGCGTGTCGGCGAGCCTGAGCATCACCGCGTCGCCCGCCTTCATGTCGGTGGCACCCACGCCATAGAGCTTGTCGCCCTCGATGCGCGCGCGCGCGTTGCCGTTCGGAGGCACGGTGTCGAGATGCCCCGCCAGCACCACCAGCGACCGGCCACGCTGTGGCCCACGCCACACCACGCTCCGTCCCGAACGCAGCACCTCGCCTCGACCGGCGCCGGCGAGCCGGCCGGCCACGTGGTCGGCGATCGCGGTCTCGTCGCCGGTCACGCTGGGGATGTCCACCAGCGTGCGCAACAGCTCGGCGAGCAATCCGGTGGCGGATGCGGGGGCCATGTCCATGAGCCTTCGACTCTATCACCCGCTCGGAACCGCCCGCCACAGCCGCATGGCATGACTTCGCGGGTGGTGCTCCGTGGACCGGGGCCGGGACGCCGGCGAGGCGACGCGCTGTCCACGGCGGCGGCCTGACTCACTGGCCGAGGCGGCGGCTTGCCTCACTGGCCATGGCGGCTTGCCTCACTGGCCGCGGCGGCGGCGGGGCGTTAGTCTGTCCGCATTCGGTCCGCGCACCCCCCGGCCCACGAGCGCATCACAGGGACCATGACAAACGTCACGCTCATCGCCCTCACCGGTCGCGACACCCTCGACCTGCTGCATCGCATCGCGACGCAGTCGTTGCTCGATCTCGCCCAAGGACGGACGCGACTCGCCTGCTTCTGCGACTTCCGCGGCCGGCTCCTGCATCGCGTGTGGGTGGCGCGTGGAACGGACGACACCGTGTGGCTCGCGCGTCCCGATGCGGGGGCGGCGCCCCTTCTCGGCTTTCTCGACCGTTCCATCTTCCGAGAGGACGTGCGGGTGAGCGACCGCTCTGCTGGCGTCGAGGTGGCGTGGTGCGAGCCCGACGCGCTCGAACCGGAATCACTCGAGGAGGGCGGCGGTTTGCCGCTTCGGATGCGCGCAGCGAGCGGTCCGGGGTTGGTCGTCGGCAAACTCGGGGCGTCTGAACCGGGCCAGGTCGCGCGGCTCGACGAGCGCGCGCGTATCGCCGCCGGGGTCGCGGCGCACGGGCACGAGATCGTCGAGGACTACACGCCGTTCGAGGTCAATCTCGCCGATGCCGTGCACCTGGACAAGGGCTGCTTCACCGGCCAGGAGACGCTGCAGCGACTGATCACCCACGACAGCGTGCGGCGGCGTCTCTATGCGGCGCGTGGGGCCGGCGCCCCGCCCACGGCG
>JBIOKD010000465.1:0-1764 GCA_044451485.1 Candidatus Eiseniibacteriota bacterium
GATCTCAAGGTTGACCTGATGAAGCACCCCGAGCTGATCCCGTACCCGGGCGTCGAGGGCGGCACCATGGGCTTCTACTCGGCCGACTGGATCCGGATCCTCGGGGGGCGATGGGTGTTCGCGCGCTTCGAGGACGGCCACATCGGCGGGACGATGCTGCTCGAGTACCAGGTCCGGAACGGGCACATCACCTGGAAGCGGATCGCGGCCGCGCGCGACGAGTAGCGTCTCGCGTCCAGGCGGCCGACCACGCACAGCCCCGAGTTGGACTCCGTTGGGCCCCGGGCGCCGGGGGACGCTTGGTGCACAAGGATTTCCCGGCGCCCGCCGACCCCCCGCTCCGAAGTATCAAAGTCGGACGCGGATCATCCGATCCCGATTCATCTATAATCCACATCCGAAGAGACACGGGCCCCCGACCCCTGGCGACAAGAACCTGATCGAGCGTGACCCGCCGGATGCCGGCGGGCCGGGACCGTGCGCGTGACCGAGTCGAGGGAAGGTCGTTCCGACGAACCACAGCAGCTGATGCCGGCGGTGTACGACGAGTTGCGTCGTCTCGCTGCGGGCTATCTGCGCAAGGAGCGCACCGACCACACCCTGCAACCCACCGCGCTGGTGCACGAGGCGTTCCTCAAGCTGCACGCGCGCGGCATCGTGACCGGTGGTCGGACGCATTTCCTGGCCCTTGCCGCGACCGCGATGCGCCAGATCCTGGTGGATCATGCCCGAGCCAAGGCGGCGGCCAAGCGTGGTGGCGGCTGGAAGAAGGTCACCGTGAGCGAGGCGTCGTCGCTGTCGGACGACGGGGTGGAGGACCTGCTGGCGGTGAACGACGCCCTGGTCAAGCTCGCGGCGCTGGATTCCACCGCGGCACGTATCGTCGAGATGCGCTTCTTCGCCGGGCTCACCGAGGTCGAGATCGCGGGCGAGCTGGGCATCTCGGACCGCTGGGTGCGCGAGCAATGGGGGCACGCAAGGGCGTGGCTGCGCCGCGAGATGGGCCTGGGAGCCTGACCGGCGCGCGGCGCGGTCAGCGTTGGGCGCCGGCGTGCAGCGCCGCCTCCTCCTCGGCGAGGAGACGTGCGAACGGCATGTCCTGGTCCGCGGGCATCAGCTCGCGCGCGTGCGCGAGGTGACCGAGGGCGTCGATCTGCGCCGCCGGGTCATGCGCCGGGGCGCCGAGACGGGCGGCACGGGCGCGCAGCCACTCGATGACGGCGAGCGGACGCTGCTGGGGATGCGCCACCAGCGCCGCCGCGGCCGAGTCGAGCGCCGCGCGGGCCGCACGCACACGCGTGCGACCGTGCTCGTGCTCGTCACGATCGAGCAGCAGCCGCGCGCGTTCGGTCCACATCGGCACGCGTGCAGCGACGGCGGCGGTGTCCGCCACGAGGTCGGCGGCCGCGTCCCTCACCCAATCCTCGGCGGCGTCCCAGTGGGCCGCGGCCCTGCGTTCCACGGCCCGCACGGCGCGCAACCGCTCCACCTCGGCCAGCGCCAGGCGGGTGTCGACCCTGGCCCGGCGCTTCCACTCGATGCGGATCGCGAGCGCCTCGCCGAGACACGCGGCCGCCGAGTCGAGCGCCGCGGCCTGCCCGCGTCGCACCAGCGCCAGATGCGCCTCGCCGAGATTCTCGAGCACCGAGGCGTAGGCGACGCGATCGTCGGCGCCGAGCCCGCCGGTGGATCGTGCCGCCCGGAGACAGGCGAGACACGGCTCGAACAGCGCCGACGAGTCCGCCAGGTCGGCGTACTCGAGCA
>JBIOKD010000466.1:0-1763 GCA_044451485.1 Candidatus Eiseniibacteriota bacterium
CCGGGGGCTGCAACCCGCACCCCCGCCGCCACGTAGAGGAGCCATCGTCCGCTTCCCGCACCGCCGAGGCTCCCCATGCGTCTGCGTATCGAGAACCTGTCCAAGCGCTATCCCGGCGGCGTTCAGGCGCTGTCGGATCTCGATCTCGATCTCGGTCCGGGGGTGCTCGGTCTCCTCGGGCCCAACGGCGCCGGCAAGTCGACGCTGATGCGCATCGTGGCCGGTATTACCCGGCCGACCACCGGGCGCGTCACCTGGAACGGCGTCGATCTGGCGCGCGAGCCCGACCGGGTGCGCGAGACACTCGGCTACCTGCCACAGGACTTCGGTGTGTATCCGAACCTCACCGCGATCGAGTTCCTCGAGTACATCGCCGCCGCCAAGGGTCTCGACCCGGGTACCACGCGCCGGCGCATCGAGACGCTGCTCGATCTCGTGAATCTGACCGAGGCGCGCAAACGGCCGCTGGGCGGCTTCTCGGGGGGGATGCGACAGCGTGTCGGGATCGCGCAGGCGCTGCTCAACGATCCGCGGCTGCTCATCGTCGACGAGCCCACCGCCGGTCTCGATCCCGAGGAGCGGGTGCGCTTCCGACAGCTGTTGTCCGATCTGTCCGGGGAGCGGGTGGTCATCCTGTCCACGCACATCGTCTCGGACGTCGAGGCGGTCGCCGATCGCATCGCGATACTCGCCCACGGCCGTCTGCTCGCCCACGCGCCGTCGCGCGATCTGACCGCCGCGCTGGCGGGGCGGGTCTGGGAGCTTAGGGTCCCGGCCGGCGACGTCGCCGCGCTGCGCACGCGTGGGGTGGTGAGCGCCACGATCCGACGCGGCGAACACGTCGTGGTGCGGGTGCTGGCCGCCGAGGCACCGGGCGCCGAGGCCCGGCGCGTCGATCCGACGCTCGAGGAGGTGTATCTCCACCATCTCGCCGCGGCGCGCGAGACGGTGCCGGCATGAGCGCCGGGGTCGTCTCGCTGGCCGTGGCGGCTCCGGTGCGCCGCGCCGCGCGCACGAACGCACCGCTCCGGCTCGCGCGTCTCGTGCTCGGCGACTTCCGCGAGCGCAGCCGCAGCTACGCGTTCCTGGTCACCCTGGTCGCCGCGGTGTGGGCGGCGCACGTGTTCCTGCCGCCCAACGGCTCGAACTACGCCACGCTGCAGATTGGCGGTCATCGTGGCGTGTACGGCTCGGCGTGGGTGGGGGCGCTGGTGGCCATGCTCGCCAACGCCTTCCTCGGCTTCGCGGGTTTCTATCTGGTCAAGAGCGCCATCGAGCGCGACCGTCGCACCCAGGTGGGCGAGGTGCTGGCCGGAACCCCTTTGTCGAAGCCGCTCTACACACTGTCCAAGGCGCTCAGCAACTTCCTGGTGCTCGCCAGCATGATGCTGGTGCTGGGCGTGAGCGCGGGCGCGTTGCAGCTGATGCGTGGCGAGGACACCATCCTGCGACCAGCGGCGCTGTTCACGCCGCTCGTGTGGGTGACGCTGCCCTACATGGCGGTGGTGGCGTCGCTGGCGGTGTGCTTCGAGGCGGTGCCTTGGCTTCGTGGCGGGTTCGGCAACGTGGTGTGGTTCTTCCTCTGGACCGCGACCCTCGGACAGAGCTCGTTCGGAGCCGAGTCGACGACGCGCCACGGCAACGACCTGATGGGGATGCAGCTCCTGATCCCCGACATGGTCCACGCCTGCATCGCCGCCTTCCCCGGACAGAAGATCAGCCCCAACGACATGAGCATGGGTTTCAGCTTCGATTCCCATCGC
>JBIOKD010000467.1:0-1756 GCA_044451485.1 Candidatus Eiseniibacteriota bacterium
GCCGCGCACGATGTCGCGGCAGCGCTTGGTCTCCCGCACGATCACCTCGAGGTCGGCGCGGGTCTCGGGGTCGTCCTTGGCGCGCTTCTCGAGGAACGAGGCGTAGGTGAGCACACCGGTGAGCGGATTGTTGATCTCGTGCGCCACACCGGCGGCGAGCCGGCCCACCGAGGCCAGCTTGTCGGCCTGGGCGAGCTGACGTTGCGCGTCGCCGAGCCGGCGGGTCATGTCGTTGAAGGCACGTGCGAGATCGCCCAGCTCGGTCCACGCGGTGCCCGGGATCGCGGTGGTCAGGTCGCCCTGCGCCACACGCCGGGTGCTGGCGATCAACGCCGCCACCGGGCGCAGGATGAGCGACCGGCTCAGCCACCACAACAACAGACTGCTGGCGGCGATCGCGAGCACGGCGAGCAGGATCAGCTGGCGCCGGTCGTGGGCCAGCTGGAGGTCCGCCTCAGCCATCGACAGGTCCACGTCCAGCACCCCGAGCACGACCTCGTCGCGGGTGTGCGCGTGGCAGTCGGCCTGCCAGCAACCGGGCTCGTTGTGGATCGGGCGGATCATGCCGAGCACCCGATGACCGTCGCTGGCCCGCCAGATCCGCGCACGTGCCCGCATCGACAGCCGCTCGAGCGGCCGCCCCGCCGCATGGCAGGCGTAACAGGCCTCGGCGTTCTTGTCGAGCGCGTGGCCGATCTCCTCCTCGTCGGACGAGAACATGATCCGTCCGGTGGAGTTGAACAGACGCACCTTCTCGATGCCCTGCTGGTGACCGATGGTGACGATCTCGCGGTGCACCGCGTCACGTCGGTTCTCGAGCATGTCGTGATAAGTGCTGCTGGCGATGGTCTCGCTGAGCTGGTCGGCGCTGCGGGTGAGCTGGGCGACGAGAGCGTCCTGGTGTGCGCCGATCAGCAGGCCCGACATCACGCCGATCACCGCGGCGGTGACCGCGGCCACCCCCAGGATCGCGAGCATCCCGATGTTGGGCTTCACGACGTCACCCCTCTGCGGCGACTTCCTCGCGCCCGGCGCGGGCGGCGGACCCGGGGGAGCGCTCGGGGAAGATCGGGAGCCAGCGGACCGCGAGGCCGAACGCGGCGAAGCCGATCGCCACCAGACCGACCGAGATCATGACCTCCATCCACGACGGCGTGTAATGGGTGCCACTCGAGCGTTCCATGCCGGTCACGCTGACGTTGAGTCGGTTCATGATGAACCCGAGCACCGCCAGGGCGGCGCCTCCCACCAGACCGGTCGGCGAGGTGCGGATGCGTGGCCACACCAGCAGCGCGATCGGCAGCAGCACGCCGAGCCCGAACTCGACCTGGAACATCCGTGCCTCGTAGCCGGACCCGAGTGCCAGACGCCACGCGCCGTTGTGGATCAGGGTGTCCAGCCGCAGCAACCCGTACAACGCCAGCACCACGACCATCGCGCGTCCCAGCGGCTCGAGCAGATCCATCTCCAGCTCGCGGCCAAAGGCACGGCCGCTGAGATGCGACTCAACGATGATCATGCCGAGACCCGCCCCGATCGCCGAGACGTAGAACAGCACCGGGAGCAGTGGCGTGTACCAGAGCGGGTACAGCTTCTCGGGAACGATCAGGTAGAGCGAGCCCAGCGAGGACTGGTGGAGCGTGGACAGCAGCACGCCGAGGATCACACGCGGCGTGTTGACCGAGTGCATGACGCGCCGCAGCCGGTCGAGACCGAAGCGCTCGAGCACGATGGGACGGAACTCGAACGCCAGCAC
>JBIOKD010000468.1:0-1750 GCA_044451485.1 Candidatus Eiseniibacteriota bacterium
CCTTGGCGCGGGTCATCGCCGACGAGAAGCCGATGCAGTACTCGGTGCCCGGGACGTCGTTGTCCATCGTCTTGGGGATCGCGACGAGGGGCCGGCCGCGATCGACGAGGACACGGGCGAACGACAGGGTGTCGTCGCCTCCGATCGGCACCAGGACGTCGATCCCGAGCGTCTCGAGGTGCTCGATGACGATCGGCGTCAGGTCGTAGTGGTCCTCGCTGATCTGCATCGCCGCGGCCCGCTTCGGGGCGAGCCACGCCGGCAGCGCGGCTGCCTTCATGCGCGCCGGATTTGTCCTCGAAGTGTGGAGGATCGTGCCGCCGGTCCGATCGATCGTCCGCGTGTTTCGACGGTCCAGCGCCCGGACGTACTCGGGGTCGAGCTCCGGCCCAGGCTGGACGTGGGTCAGGCCCTCCCAGCCGCGCCGGATGCCGATGACGTCCATGTCGAGCTCGGTCGCCCGATAGGTGACGCTCTTGATGACCGAGTTGAGCCCCGGTACGTCACCGCCACCGGTGAGGATGCCGATTCGCCTGCGTCGAGCCACGCCCGAATGGTATCGAGCGGCCACGGCCGCCGGTGACGCGCCGGGTATGATCGGTGCGATGAACTACGAGCTGTACATGGGCGAGGCCATCGAGGAGGCCCGCGCCGCCGTTGCCCGGGGCGAGCGGCCGCACGCCGCGGTCGCGGTCCTCGACGAGGCGATGGTCGCCCGCGGCCACGATCGGGTCCTCGAGACGGACGACCCGACGGCCCATGCCGTGATCGTGGCCCTCCGCGAGGCGGCCCGACGGGTCGGCAGCGAGCGGCTCCGGGACGTGACGATGTTCACCACGATGGAGCCCTGCCCGATGTGCGTCGGTGCGCTGCTCGCGTCCGATGTCGACGGTCTCGTCTTCGCGATGCCGAACCAGCGCGAGGGGGCCGCCGGAACGCGCGTCCAGCTGGCCGAACACCCGGGCCTCGGCCGACGCCTGAAGGTGGTCAGCGGGATCCGGCGGGACGAGGTCGAGGAGCTGTACGCGGCGGCCGTCGCGACCTGACTTGGTATCCTCTCGAACGGAGAGGTGTCCGAGTGGTTGATGGTGCCGCTCTCGAAAAGCGGTGTGCGAAAGCACCGTGGGTTCGAATCCCACCCTCTCCGCCAGGTGCTCGCCCCGCAGTTGGGCCATCCCGGCGTTGCCGGCTGTGCTCGCTCGCTCATGCACCGTCGGGTGCACTCGATCGTGTGCTCGCCGGCGCCCTGGGCTGACCTCGACCTCAGGGCGAGCGGACGTCGCCGCCCCGGAGCGGGACAGGGCCTTCCAGACCCGCGCGCCCAGACCGGGACGCCGGCAATCCGGTGTCACGCCCCGCGAGGCATCATCTGACCGACCCTGGAGAGGTCGCCTAGTGGACTATGGCGCCGCACTGGAAATGCGGTTCGCGGCAACGCGTCGAGGGTTCGAATCCCTCCCTCTCCGCCACACCCCCGGTTCCCCGCAACCATCCCGTATGCCGCCGACGCGCATACCCGCGACACCTGTCTCGCGATTCCATGGCTCCTCGGGCACCGCGCGGCTCATCGGGGTGGGCCGCCCCAAACCCTGGCGGGGTATCCTTCCGTTGCCGTGCTAGGCGGGGAACTAGCGGTGCCCTGTACCTGCAATCCGCTCCAGCAGGGCTGAATTCCCTCCCGAGGCCTAGGCGCTCGGAAGCCGCCGCTCCAGGCGACGTTGAGGATCGGGTCCCGCGCAGCGGCGAATCG
>JBIOKD010000469.1:0-1746 GCA_044451485.1 Candidatus Eiseniibacteriota bacterium
GAGCAGCCGGACCACGGCGTCCACGGGTGGCGAGATCGCCGCCAGCCGCAGCGTTCCCGGACCGCGCCGGAACTCCTCCACCAGCGCGAGCAGCGCGCCGATCCCGCTCGAGGCGATGAACGACACGCCCGACAGATTGAGTACCAGGTTCTCGCCGGCGACCAGCACCCGCTTGCTCTCCTCGACCATGTCCTGCGCGTTGCGCGCGTCGAGCTCGCCGCGGATGCGCAGCAGGATCGTCCCCACCGTCAACTGGCTGCGTTCGATGCTGAAGGGCTGGGTCATGTGCGCTGTCCCTCCTGGACGGCCGGTGCGGTGGGCGCCGGGCGCGGGCCGAAGGTGAGAAGGGTGATGTTGCCCCGACTGGTGCCGGGGTGGTACGCGACCTGGCTCATGACCCGGTGGATGATCTCGAGTCCCAGGCCGCGACCGCGACGCCGGATACCCGGATTGTCGAGATCGAGACCGCTCCAGCTCCCGGGACGGAACGGGATACCGTCGTCCCGGATGACGAACATCCCGCGCCGCACCAGCGCCTCGGCGGACTCCCGCCGCCGGTCACCGACCGGCGGGGCGATCCACCACAGGTCGAACTCCCGGGTGCCGTCTTCGCGGAAGCCGTGCTCCGCCACGTTGGCGCACACCTCGTACAGCGCCGAGCCGAGGAGCTGGGCGTGCTCGCCGTCGAGCTCGCGCAGCAGCGGCGTGTGGCTCAACCAGCTTCGCATCGCGCCGAGCGAGTGGATCGACGCCGCGAGTCGAAGCCCCTGACCGAGCCGCTCGGCTTCGGCCAGACGTGCGAGGGCCTCGGCCGTCTCGGCGGACGGTGCGGACGCGGCGTCCACCACGGGAGTGGCCGCGTCGGGGGAGCGGGCCAGGATCAGCAGGGTCTGGTCGTCGGCCGCACCGGTTCCACCGCTCCAACGGCCCACCGACGCCTTCAACCCGGCGCCGACCGCGTCGGCGCCACGCGAGGCGATGTCGCCGACCACCCGCTCGAGTCGCGCGAGACCGAACTGTTCGCGATGGGTGGGGTCGAACGCCTCGCTGAACCCGTCGGTGAACTGGACCAGGACGTCGCCCGGGCGCAGGGTCATCACCTCGTCGCCAAGCGTCGGGCGGCCGGCGCCGCCACGCAACGCGGCGAGGGGCACGCCCTTCGATTGGAACACCTCGGTGCGTCCCTGGTCGCGTCGATAGAGGATCATGGGGTTGTGGCCGGCCGAGGCGAACGTGAACCGTCCGCTCGCCGGATCGAGGATCCCGTAACACATGGTGGCGAATACTCCGGGTCGCAGGGTTTCGGAGAGCCGTTCGTCGAGCACCGAGAGCAACGCCGCGGGGGACGTGTAATCGTTGCGGAGCGCCCGCAACAGGGCGGAGAGCATGCTCATGACCAGGCACCCGGCGAGCCCCTTGCCGGCGACGTCGGCGATCGCGAGCCCGACGCGTCCGTCGGAGAGCGGGAGGATGTCGTAGTAGTCGCCACCCACCTCGGCCGCCGCCTGGTGGTCGCCGCGGAGCCGGAAGGGACCGGCGGTCACCGGATCGGCGGGCAGCAGGGACTGCTGGATCTGACGCGCCAGCTCCACCTCGTGCGCCAGGCGCTCCCGCTCGATCAGCTCGCTCTGCGCGCGGCCGAGCCCGGCGGCCATCTCGTTCACGGCGGTGGCCAGCATCCCGAACTCGGTGCGGTCGCGCATCTCGATCGGGGTGGCGAGGTCCCCGTGGCCGATCCGCTCGATC
>JBIOKD010000470.1:0-1727 GCA_044451485.1 Candidatus Eiseniibacteriota bacterium
CACACCGAGCGCATGGCGGCCAAGGGCGAGATGGCCGCCGAGATCGGTCACGAGCTGCGCAACCAGCTGGTGGCGATCAGCGGGCGCGCCCAGATGCTGCTCCGCGACGCCCAGCGTGGCGTCCAGGAGCACGTCGAGCGCAACGCCCAGATCATCCTCGAGCAATCCAAGCGCATGGAGACCATGTCCAAAGGTCTCATGGAGTTCTCGGCGCGCGAGCTCAAGGTCGAGCGGGTCGACGTCAACGCGCTGCTGCAGAAATCGGTCGAGTTCGTGCGCACCCAGAACCGCTTCGACGGCGTCGAGTGGGACCTCCGTCTGGCGGGCGCCATCCCCGAGCTGCGCGCCGACCCCGGTCAAGTGCAGCAGGTGCTCATCAACCTGTTCTTCAACGCCGCCGACGCGATGCGTGACAACGGTCCGATCTCGAAGACCATCGGCGTCATGAGCGAGCTGGACGACCGCGCCAAGCAGGTGCGGGTGCTGGTGACCGACACCGGCACCGGGATCCCGGCCAACGTGATGCCGCGGATCTTCGAGCCGCACTTCACCACCAAGGCCGAGGGACACGGGTTCGGTCTCAGCACCTCGTATCGGATCGTGACCAACCACGGTGGTCGCATCGTCGGCACTAATCTGCCGGGTCGCGGCGCGTGCTTCACCCTGACGCTGCCGCTGCATGGGCCGGGGGGTTGGAGCTGAGCGCGCACGCCCCGACACCGGTCACGCGCCCGACGTGCGGTCGTGTCGCGCGCGTCGATTTCAACGCCTGTGTGGTGCTCCTCGACGATGGCGAGTACGCCCGCGCCACCGTCCGTGGCGCGCTGATGGGACGCACCAAGTCGCTCGGCAACACGGTGGTGGTGGGTGACGACGTGCGGCTGGCATGGGAGGGGAGCGGACCGGTGGCGCACCCCTCGATCGAGCAGGTCGAGCCACGCCGGAACACGTTCTCGCGCCGCGCGAGCGGGCGTGAGCCTCTGGAGCAGCTGGTCGCGGTGAATCTCGACGAGGTCATCGTGGTGGCCGCCACGGTGGACCCCGAGTTCCGGCCGGGGCTGGTCGATCGCGTCTTCGCCCAGTGTGCGCACTCCGCCCTGCCGGCGCGGCTGGTCATGAACAAGATCGACGCCGGTGTGCGCGCCGCCGCCGCCGCGATTCTCGCCGACTACGAGCGGGCGGGCTTCGGCGGCGCGATGGTGAGCGCCCACACCGGCGAGGGGGTCGAGGAACTGCGCGCGACGTTGCACGGGAAGCGCAGCATGTTCGTGGGGCACTCGGGGGTGGGGAAGAGCTCTCTGCTCAACGCCCTCGAGCCGGGCTTCGCGCTGCTGGTGGGACGGGTCAACGACAAGACCGGCAAGGGGCGTCACACCACCACCGCGGCGACCCTGTTGCGTCCCGAGCCCGACATCGAGTGGATCGACACACCGGGGGTACGAGCGTTCGGCTTGTGGGGGATCGAACCCGAGTCGCTCGACCGTGCCTGGCCGGACTTCGCGCGCTTCCTCGGTCACTGCCGCTTCGACGACTGCGTGCACGTCTCCGAGCCCGGCTGTGCGGTGCGCGCGGCGGTGCAGGAAGGCGCGATCGCGCGCCGGCGCTACGACAGCTTCCTCAAGCTCCGCGAGGAGCTGGCGCAGGAGCGCGAGCTCGAGCGCGGCCGCAACCGCGGCAGGACGTAGCCGACCGGGTGGGGGGGGCCGGTGGCCGGCACTGGCGTGGCC
>JBIOKD010000471.1:0-1721 GCA_044451485.1 Candidatus Eiseniibacteriota bacterium
GGTGCTCGGGTCCATCGGGGATCTTCCGCTCTTGCACTACGTGTATCCGATGTACACCTGGTCGCTGGTGGCCCTCCCGCTGACCCAGGCCGCCGGTCAGGGCGTCGCTATCGTGTCGATGCGCTCGGGGCGATGGACGCTTCTCGCCGCGCTGGCGGTCGTGCTCGCGGGCGCGTCATCCTTGATATTCGTGCAGGACGTAACGCTCCTCGCGTTACCCGTGCGCAAGGTCTTGCTCGCGTCGCTCGGTGACTGGGCCGGCTGGCTGTGTCTCGTCCTCCCGTTGGCCCTCCTCCCCCTCGTCGTCGTCGCGCTCGTCGTCGGGACGCGGACCCGGCTCGGCGAGCGCTGCGCCATCGCGGCAACCGCCCTCGCCACCCTCGAGCTCCTCGTGTCGGTGGCGCCGACCGCCTGGTTCCCGGACTCGGCGGTCCTCGGATCATCGCCCTCGCCGGCGCTGCGCTTCCTCCAGCAGGGGCTGCGTGGGGATCAATACCGGATGCTCGGCTCGCCTCGGACGTTCGGGTGGCCGGCCGCGCCGTCCCTGTTTGGCCTGGCGGACGTGCGTGGCGTGGCGGCCTTGCCCGTCGAGCGCTACGTGCGTTACCTGGAGGCCATCTCGCCCAACTCGAAGTGGTACGTGTGGCAGTCCCCCGGCGGCGTGCTTCGCCATCCGCTCCTCGACCTCGCCGGGATGCGCTACCTGGTGCTGCCGCTCGGCAGGCGCGACCCGGCGCCCCTCCTGGAGAGCGATGCCGCGGTTCGCCTGGCCTACCGCGACGAGCACGTAGCGATCTACGAGAACGACGCGGCCCTGCCGCGCGCGCGCATCGTCCATGCGGCGGTGGCCGTGCGCGACCCGGAGGAGGCGTTCCGCCGGCTCGTCGAAGCCGCTGGCGCGAGCGCCCATGCCGCCGCCGCCGGGCTTGTGGATCGGGTCTTCATCGAGCCGAGCGCCGATGGCCACGCCCCGTCCGAGACCCCGGCAGCGACCTCGAAATCCTCCGAGAACGTGCAGATGGTCCCGGGCAACGACCCGGACCAAGTCGAGCTGCAGGCGAGCCTCGCCGTGCCCGGCTGGGTCGTCCTCGCCGACACCTTCTACCCGGGCTGGACGGCCACCATCGACGGCGTCGCGACACCGATTCATCCGGTCGATCTGCTCTTCCGCGGGGTGTTCGTCCCACCCGGCACGCACCGGATCATCTTTCGCTACGAGCCGCGGGTCCTTTACCTCGGCCTGGCGCTGGCCGTGGTCGGCCTCGCCGTGAGCGGGTTTCTCCTCGTCCGCGGCGCGGGGCGGAGTCTGGCTAGCCCCGTGCGGATCGAGGATCCGGACGGGTGCGGCACGGAAGGCGTACGAGCACGTTCGAACGGGAATCCGGCCAGCGCACGGCTGCTTCCCCTGCCGCGCGGCATCGCGCATGATCGCTCGGCGGAGGACACATGACCGGCATAAGGATCGGGATCGGCTTCGGTGGCGGGCGGCTCGGCCTGCCGAGTCCGGAGACGTTGTGCGAGTTTGCCCAGCGCGCCGAGGCTCTCGGCATCGATTCGATCTGGCTGTCGGATCGGATCACGGCATCGCATCCGCACCTCGATATCGCCGCCGTGATGGCGCTGTTCGCGGCGCGCACCCGCCGCATCAAGCTGGGCCCCAGCGTCCTCACGCTGCCCGCGCGCCATCCGGTCGAGGTGGCGCGCACGTACGCGACGCTCGA
>JBIOKD010000472.1:0-1708 GCA_044451485.1 Candidatus Eiseniibacteriota bacterium
CTCCGCGGTGGTGAGGGTCTGACGCCGCTCGTACTCCGGCGGGACCTTGTCGAGATGGGGCCGGGTGACCTCGAGGTAGTATCCGAACACCCGGTTGTAGCCCACCTTGAGACTGGCGATGCCGGTGCGGGCCCGCTCGGTGGTCTCGAGCTCGGCGATCCAGCGTTTGCCGGAATGCGCCATATCGAACAACCGATCCCGCTGTTCGTCGTAGCCGGTACGGATGACACCACCGTCGCGGGTCCCGGGGGGTGGGTCATCCACAAGCGCACGTCCCAGCTCGTCGAGCAGCTCCGGGATCCCGCCCAGCGTCCCGGCGCTGTCGCCGAGCGCCGCCTCACCGAGAGTCGCGAGCCCCGCCGCGATCCCCGGCAGCCGCGAGAGCGCGTCCCGCAAGGCACCCAGGTCCCGCGGCGTGGCCCGCGCCAGCGCGATCCGCGCGGCGAGCCGTTCGAGATCCGGAAAGCCGCGCAGCAGCTCCCGGAACGAGGCGCGGGTGATGCCGTCCGCCACCCATGCCGCGACCGCGTCGTGACGCCCGGCGATCGCGGCCGGATCGGCGAGCGGCCGCTCGAGCCACGAGCGCAGCCGCCGCCCACCGAGCGCGCTCACCGACAGGTTCACATGATGCCACAGGGTGTACGCCGGCTCGCCGCCGGGTTGCGGCTGGAACAGCTCGAGATGTCGCGCGGTGGCCGCGTCCATGCGCAGCGTGCGGGTCTCCTGCCAGCGCTCGATGCGGGCCGCGACCAGCGATGTGGCGCCCTGCACACGATCCAGGTAGGCGAGGGTCGCCGCCGCCGCGGCGCGGGCCCGTGGCAGCTCGTCGAGCAGCGCGTGTTCCTCCGGCCAGCGCTCGCGCACCCGACGCTCGTCGAGGAACGACCCCGCTCCGAGGACGGTTCGAGCCCCTTCGAGTCCGGCGAGCAGCCCCGGAACACGCCCGCGGAGTCGCTCCGGCCGCGCGCTCTCCTCGGGGATCAGCCACTCCGCGGCACGCAGCGCCGCCAGCGCGCCCACGGCCTCCGGCCATCCGCTCTCCCCGAGCTTGACCTCGGAGGTCGAGGCGTCGGCGAGACACCAGCCGATGCCGTCTTCGTCCATCCACAACGCGGCGAGGAAGTTGTTCGCCACCGGGTCGAGGAACGCCTCCCCCACCACCGAGCCCGGGGTGAGCACCTCGGTCACCCCACGCTGGACCAGCTTCTTCGCAGCCGAGGCATCCTCGAGCTGGTCGCACACGGCGACCTTCCGACCCAGCTTGAGGAGCTTCGCCACATAGGCGTCGCGCTGGTGCCACGGGATCCCGCACATCGGGATCGGTTCCGGATCCTGCTTGTTGCGCGAGGTGAGGGTGAGCCCGAGCACACGCGCCCCCTCGATCGCGTCCTCGTCGAACATCTCGTAGAAGTCGCCGAGCCGGAAGAACAGCAACGCGTCGGGGTGCTCCGCCTTGGCACGCCGGTACTGCTCCATCACCGGCGTGTCGTGCGGGGAGCGGCGTGCGCGGGTGGTCGCCGCGGACGCGGCGGGCGTTGACGATTCGGAGGGCAAGGGCTCCGGGCCCAGACCGGGCAGGTCCAGCGTCATCGCACCCTCGTCACCTGCCACGCCACGCCCAGGGCGCGGCCGGCCTGTTCGCCGGCGCTCTCGGCCTGACGGGAATCCGGGTAGTTACCGAGACGCACCTCGTGCACCGCGGCCAGAC
>JBIOKD010000473.1:0-1706 GCA_044451485.1 Candidatus Eiseniibacteriota bacterium
AGCCCGTCCAGCACCACCCGCTGACCCACCCGCCGAAGCGCGGCCAGCCGGGCGTCGGGCTCGGCGGGTGCCCCCCAGGTGGCGGCGACCAGACGCCCGAGCACCATGTCGAGCGTCGGCGCACCCGGCTCGTGCCGGAGCGACAGACGCGCGCAGCGCTCGGGGTCGGTGAGCGGCCGGACCACCAGCGCGCACAACACCCGTGCGGCGGTGAGCGGGCTGAACACGTCCCCGGCCTCGCTTGCGAAGCGCTCGTGGGTGGGTGGGAGGTACGACGGCGCGGGCACCATCGCGGCGAGCACCGGGTCGGGTATGTCCAGCTCCCGGGGGTCGAGACAGGCCGTGAGCGCGTCGAGTGCCCCGCGCTGGACGTCGTCGGGGGCCCAGGCCGAGGCCACCGCCGGGTCTCCGGCGACCGCGTGCCGGAGGAGCCGGCCCCCCACCGCCTGGGCACACGCCTGGATCGCGAAGCGGTGATAGAGATAGGCGAGGTTGAAGCGGCGCTGGAGGTCGTAGAGCGGGGTGCCCGGTGCCAACTGGCCCGGTCCGAAGCGCGCCAGCATCGCCCGGCGCACGGTGCGACAGGTGGCGAGCCACGCCGCCGGATCCTCGCCCAGGTCGTACTCGGCCCATCGCCAATCGGCGTCCGCCGGGCGCTCGATGCCACGCCGCTCCGCCTCACGCACGATCCTGTCGAGGGTGGCGGCGTCGGCCCCGGGGGTGTAGCCCCAGCGGATCGCCAGCCGATCGTACGAGCCGATGTCGTGCGGATAGGCGTCAGAGAGATCGAATCCACCGCCGGCGGGGAGGATGTTGGGCCCCAGGTAGTCCATCACCGAGCCCCAGTGATCCCCTGGGAAGCTGGTCGCGGCCCAGTCGTGCTCGAGCCCCAGCGTGTGACCGACCTCGTGCGCGGCGAGATAGGCCAGGCGCCACAGCACCATCGAGTCGCGTGGCGCGCTCGGGCCGAGCAGTTCGCTCGCGTCGGGCGAATCGGCGGCGTCGCAGCCGGACCCGCGCCGGGGCGGCGTGAGGTCGTCCCACATTCGCCCGGTGGTCCGGCGGCGGTGCGAGTCGAGGATCACCACCGCGTGCAGGATCTCGCCGGTGCGCGGATCGGTCTGCACCTGCCCGATCGAGAACGCGCGTTCGGCGCGGTCCACCCATGCGATGCCCGAGTAACGCGCGTCGAGCAGGCTGGTGCCGGCCGGCAGATCACGCACCTCGACCGCGTTCTCGAACCCCGCCTCCTCGAACGCGTGGTTCCACCACAACACCGCGCTCCGCACCGCCGATCGCTCGGGCTCGGGGATCGCGGGGTCGAGGTAGTAGACCAGCGGCTGGACCGGGCGGCTCCGTGCCGCCACGGCATCGCGCTTCACGAGCCGCCAACGGTCGGCGAGCGCGCGATCGGGGGACTCCCCGGCATGCGCCGCGTGCTCCTGCCAGCTCTCGCCGAAGAAACCCACGCGTGGATCGCATGGGCGGGTTTCGAAGCCCGGCTCGGGCAGCGCCATGAAGGTGTGATGGGCGCGGATCGTGAGCGTGCGGCCGTCGGGGAGCAGGGCCGCGACCTCCGGGCTCACGCGCTCACCGGCGAAGCTCAGCTCGACCTCGATCTCGCTGTTGCGTGGGAACGCGCCCGACCATTCGGGTCGGATCACCGAACGATCCCGGTCGGCGTGCCACTCCCCGGTCTGCGCCGC
>JBIOKD010000474.1:0-1693 GCA_044451485.1 Candidatus Eiseniibacteriota bacterium
CGCGTGATCTGGGAGACGCACGCGATCCCCACCCGGCAGATCTGGAGCTGGTCCACCTACGGCACCCCCGACATGAACGCCTCGCCCCTGTTCCGGGCGATGGTGTGGCCGTTCTGGGCCTGGGGTGGGGTGAGCGGTCTGTTCGTCTGGCGATGGCTCACCACCCTGCTGGCCTTCGCCATCGCATGGCTCACCGCGCGCCGGCTCGGGGCTCGCGGGCTGACCCCGCTCTTGGCGATCACCGTGTGCGTGCTGATCTACCGTCAGCGCTCCCAGGTGCGCCCCGAGACCCTGGCCGCGGTGCTCACCGCGATCACGCTGTGGATCCTCGAGACCCGTCGCGCCGGTGGACCCGACCGCTCGTGGTGGCTGGTGCCGGTGGTCTGGATCTGGGCCAACGCGCACCTGTCCTACTACCTGGCGCTGGTCATCCTGGCGGTGTTCGCGCTCGACGAATGGCTGCCGGGTGGGGCCCGCACCTCCGGCGCCCGCCGCGACCGGCCGCTCCCCCGGCTCGTCGCGGTGGGGCTGGCCGCGACCGCCGCGGCGTTCGTGAATCCGTTCGGCTGGCACGCGCTGGCGCAGCCCTTCCAGTTCGCGCTCCTGTGGCGGCACGAGCCCATCTACCGCACCATCGGCGAGCTGCAGCCGGTGATGTGGAGCAACAACACCCGCAACGGGCTGGCGCTGGTGCTGGTGGCCTGGCCGCTGCTCGCGGTCTGGCGCGGCACACGCGTCGGTTTCGATCGCGTCGAGCTGGCGCTCTGTCTGTTCGCGAGCGTGACCATGCTGCAGACCCAGCGTCTCACCGGAAGCTACGCGGTGATCGCGGCGCCTTATCTGGCGCGGGATCTGGACGCGTGGGTGGGCGCGCGATCGTGGCCGGCCTGGACCCGGCCGGCCTGGACCCGCGCGCTGCTCGTCACGACCGCGTGCGTGGCGATGTGCGTGCCCGAGTGGCGGCGCATCGAGATGCCGCTCGGCGTCGGGCTCGACATGACCCGCTACCCGGTGAAGGCGTGCGACTTCGTCGCCGCCCACGGCATCGAGGGTCGCATGTTCAACGACGTCTATCTCGGCGGCTACATCGCCTGGCGCTTCTGGCCCGACCGTGGCCGGCTGCCGTTCGCCACCGGCACGCCCGAGGCGATGACCCGCGAGGATCGCGACCTGGTGACCTACGCGGCGACCACACGCGCCTCATGGAAGCGGCTCGACGACAAGTACGGGTTCGAGATCGCGCTGCTCAACCGGCGCATCGAGACCGGTGCCAGTTTCCTGCCCGACTTCCTCGACGCCGACAGCACCTGGGCGCTGGTGTTCGCCGACGATGCGGCCGCGCTGTACGTGCGTCGCACACGCTTTCCGGCGCTCGCCGACTCGTTCGGCTACCGCATCGCGCGCGGCGGCCCGGAGGGGAGCGCGGCGCTCGCCGATCGAGCGGCGGCGGATCCCGACTTCGGGGAACGTTACCGTGCCGAGCTCGAGCGCATGACCCGCGAGTCCCCTTACAACGCGCGTCCCCACACCCTGCTCGCGCGCATGGATTTCGCAGCCGGCCACTGGGACGAGGCGCGCGCCCACACGCTCGCGTCGCTGGCGGTCAATCCGCTCACACCCGGCGAGCACGAACGGCTCGGCTTGATCGCGCTTGCCCAGGATCACCCCACCGAGGCCCTGCTCGAGTTCCAGC
>JBIOKD010000475.1:0-1690 GCA_044451485.1 Candidatus Eiseniibacteriota bacterium
CGCTCGCGTGTCCCGCTGACGCTCCCGGTGTGGTCACTCGGCGAGACCGGGCGGACCCACACGCTGTCGATCGGGGTCTCGGCCACCGCGCGACCGAACGGCGCGATCCCGAGGGCATCGCAGATCGTGCGCACCACCGTGTAGTGGGTGATCGGGCGGCTCGACTGGGCACCGGGGGTCACGAGACCACCGGCGAGCACGGTCAGGACATGGTTCCCGGCGCTGCCGTCGTCCTCGTCCCAGGTCAGGATCACCAGGCCGCGCGGACCCACCGCGTCGAGGAGTGGCGGCAGTGCCTTCGACAGCCACGCGTCGGCGTCCGCCGCGGAGCATCCCGCGACGGTGGCGTCGTGGGAGTTGTGACAGTTGTTCGGGATCACGAACGCGAGTCGGGGGAGCCGGCCGGCGGCGATGTCGGCGGCGAGATCCCGGTACGGCCGTTCGTTGGCGTGATCGAGGTTCCCGAAATCGGTCCACGGCTCGTGCTTGCGCGTGTAGAGCCCGGCCGAGGCGTTGCCCTCGCTGCTGCAGGTGTCGCTGCCGGCCATCGGGAGGTCCTCGGTGTACGCGCGCCAGCGGATCCCGGCCCGCTCGCACGCATGTCCGAGGTTCTCGGCCATCAACGGCACGCCCGGCGCGGGACAGGTGTTGTCGTACACCCCGAGCAGATCGGCCGCCCACAGCGCGAGGTAATTGGGCTGCGACGGATGGGTGACCGCGAACGAGCGGGTGAAGGTCGCGCCACGCTTCTGCAAGGCGGCGGTGTACGGCTGCGTGCGCACCTGGTCGGCCGACTTGTTCTCCATGATCACGACCACCACGTGCTCGTGCGCGGGCACCACGCTGGCCTGGGAGTGACCGGCGACCCCGAAGATGGTCAGTGACAGCGCGGTGACGCGGGTGGTGGAAGCGAGAGAGCGGGGGAATGCCGGCATGCGATCCTCCGATATGGGAGGCGCGAGTGTGCCACGCGCGTGGAGGGCGGTTCCAGGCCGACCGGCGGGAATCGGCAACGTGACCGCCTGCGTTCCGCGACACGTCTAGGCTCCGTCTGAGAACGTTGGCTTCCTTGCGCTGGGGCCGCTGGCTGCCGCAACGCGCCCGCCATACGTTCTCAGACGGAGCCTAGAGCAGCTCACGGGCCCTGAGACTCACCACCCCGCGTTCGGCCACGATCACGTGATCGAGCACGCCGATCCCCACCAGCTCGCCGACCTCGACCAGCCGTCGCGTGATCCCGAGATCCTCCTCGCTCGGCTCCGGGTCCCCGCTGGGATGGTTGTGCACCAGGATGACGCTCGCCGCCGAATGGGTGATGGCGGGCAGGAAGACCTCGCGCGGGTGCACGATCGAGGCGTTGAGACTCCCGATCGACACGGTCTCGCGCACCTGCAGCTCGTGACGCGCGTTGAGGAGGAGCACGACGAAATGCTCGCGTCGCGCCCTCACCAGGTCCCGCACCTGGGCCAGCACGTCGTCCGGTCCCCGGATCGCGGCGGTGCGTGGCTTGGGCTGGTGCGCGCGTCGTCCCAGCTCGAAGGCCGCGGTCAGCGCCGCCGCGCGGGCCGGGCCGATCCCGGGCGTCTCGAGCCAACGTGTCGGACTCCAGCGGGCCAGCGCGGCGGGGGTGCGGCGGGCCAGACGACGCCCGATGCGAAGCGCGCTGCGACCCGCCACCCCGCTCCCCACC
>JBIOKD010000476.1:0-1678 GCA_044451485.1 Candidatus Eiseniibacteriota bacterium
CCCGGTGGGACCGAGCCGGAGCATCTCGGGGATGCGGTACCAGACGTCGCCGAGCACCCGCGCGTCCTCGCGGACGGTCATCACCAGCGCGCTCACCACCGAGCCCACCGCCATCGAGCGCGCCGTCGCTCGCGCCTCGGGACCCTTCGAGTCGAGCACGATCAGCGTCTCGCCGGCCGCCACGCCGTCGGCGAAGGTGAGCTTCTCGTCGACCACGAAGTGCTGGCGCATCGGCACCGACAGCAGCACCCCCAGGAGCCCGGCGGTCGTGAGCCACAGGAACGCCTGGACCGGCTGGAGCTGGAATCCGAACCGGAGTGTCGGGTCCATGTGCAGCATGTCGAACGCCGCCATGAGCACGCACAGGAACGCGGTCTGCCCGGCAGCGGTCCCCGCGGACTGGATAATGTTGTTCTCCCAGCGGTTGAAGTCGCGGAAGATCAGACCGAGGGCCAGGAATCCGAAGAACGCCGAGACCACCGAGATGTTGGGTCCGAACCCCAGCTTGAGCACGACGTAGGGGTAGGAGGCGCCGATCACGGCCGCGACCAGGATCGAGACGACGACGGCGCGTGGCGAGAATTCGCGCGCGCCGGCGGGCTTCGGGAGGGGGTGGTCCGCGGGTTCGACGGTCGGAGTGGCGGCGGCGGTCGCGTTCATGTCACGCGACGGTATCAGTGCCGCGCGGCCCGACCAACGAGAATCGGCTGTTTCGCGCCGCCGGGTCGCGTCCTACTTGTGTACCGAGCCCCGATGAGCGTCCTTGCCCCACAGGGCGGTCATCACCCGGTCGCGCCCGCACCCGATCCGGTAGGCCTCGTAGTGCACGGGGTCCTTCTTGAAGAAGTCCTGGTGATAGTCCTCGGCGGGATAGAACGGCCCCGCCGGCAGGATACGGGTGACCACAGGCCTCTTGAGCACGCCGCTCTTCTCCAGCGTCTTCTTCGACGCCTCGGCCGTGTGTCGCTGAGTATCGTCGGCCACGAACACCACGGGCTGGTACTGCTGGCCGTGATCGCAGAACTGACCGGTGGGGTCGGTCGGATCGGTGTTGTGCCAGTAGATGTCGAGCAGCTTGTCGTAGGTGATCCGGGTCGGGTCGTACTCCACCCGCACCGTCTCGAAGTGACCGGTGGTGCCGGAGCACACCTCCTCGTAGCTCGGATTCGGCACCGTGCCCCCGCTGTATCCGGACACCGCGGCGAGGACACCGGGCACGTCCTCGAACGACTTCTCCATGCTCCAGAAGCAACCACCCGCGAACATCGCGGTGGCGGTGACGGGTTTCGCGGCCGGCGTGGCGGCGGGTGTCGCGTGGGCGACGCCGACGAGAGCGGCGAGCAGAACGAGCGTGGCGACGAATCGTGCGGGCGAGCGCGTCACGTGGAGTCTCCTTCGGGGGAGTGCGCGGCCGGCGGGTCGATGTCGGCGTTCCGACCCCGGACGGGCCACGGCCATCATCGAGATGCGTCTTCGGACCAAGCGTCGCATGGGTTCGCGATCGGGGGCCGGGGTGCCGCGCTCGGGGCGCCCCCCGCCGCGCCCGTCGCCCGTCGATCCGGTGACGAGCGGTGCTCACGCCACCGCGCCCGCGATCGGTCGATGGGCGGCGGTCGCCCCACCACACCCGGTCCGCCCATGGCGGCCGGGGTCAGAACAGGAACGGAATCATCCGCCG
>JBIOKD010000477.1:0-1674 GCA_044451485.1 Candidatus Eiseniibacteriota bacterium
ACACTTCGCCGACACCGTCGCCATCGTGCCGGCCTCGTCACTGCACACGGGCCGGGGCGCCGCCGCGCCGATGGGCCTGGTCGGCGAGTATTTCGACAACAACCGGCTCGAGGGCGCCCCGAAATTCGTCCGCACCGACGATCAGATCGCGTTCCGCTGGACGCTGAACTCTCCGGGCGCGGGGATTCCATACGACTGGTACTCGGTGCGCTGGGCCGGCACGATCACCGCGCCGCCGGGCGGCGTGCGCCGCGTCGGCGTGGAAGGCAACGACGGATACCGCCTGTATATGGACGGCCGCCTCGTGATCGACGACTGGCACAAGCAGTCGTATCGCACGATGCTTGCCGACGTTGCGCTGGAGCCCGGGAGCGTGCACGAGCTGCGTCTCGAGTATTTCGAGAGCACGGGCAACGCGCGGATCCGCCTGGTGTGGGACTACGGCATGCCGCGCGACCCTTTGGCGATCGACAGTGCCGCGGCGGCCGCGCGCGCGGGCGACGTCGCGATCGTGGTGGCCGGCGTCGAAGAAGGGGAATTCCAGGACCGCGCGCGACTCGGGCTGCCCGGGCGCCAGGAAGAACTGATCGCGCGCGTCGCCGCGACCGGCGTGCCGGTGGTGGTCGTGCTGGTCGCCGGCAGCGCGGTCACGATGCCTTGGCTCGACAAGGCCGCCGCCGTTGTGGACGCGTGGTATCCGGGCGAGGAGGGCGGCGACGCCGTGGCCGACGTGCTGTTCGGCGACGCGAATCCCTCTGGCCGGCTCCCGATCACGTTTCCACTGGAGGAGGGCCAGCTGCCGTTGCGCTACAACCACCTGCCCACCGGGCGCGGCGACGATTACGTGGATCTCACCGGTCAACCGCTGTTCCCGTTCGGCTTCGGGCTCAGTTACACCACGTTCGAGTATTCATCGCTGACGATCGAGCCCGGCGAGATTCGCGCGGGCGAGACGGCCCGGGTGCGCTGCCGCGTTCGCAACACGGGAGCGCGGGCCGGCGCGGAGGTGGTGCAGCTCTATTTGCATGACGAGGTGGCGAGCGTTGCGCGGCCGGTGACGCAACTCGAAGGCGTGCAGCGCATCGAACTCGCGCCCGGCGAGGAGCGCGAGGTGGTTTTCACGCTGGGTCCCGAGCAGCTCCAACTGCTCGATCAGAACATGCGATGGATCGTCGAGCCCGGTGCGTTCCGCGTGATGATCGGCAGCTCGTCCCGGGACATCCGGCTGCGGGGGCTGCTCGTGGTCCGCTAGGGCGCGAACCGAACCGGCTCGGCCTGGAAGAGCTGCGGCCAGCGGTCCTTGAGGTGGCCCACCTTCGGGCGGTCGTTGATGAAGATGTAGGGATCGAGCGGGTGCAGGGTGGCGTAGTCCTGGTGGTAGGCCTCCGCCGCGAAGAACCCGTTGAGCTGCGTCAGCTGCGTGACGATGGGCTGATTGAACGCGCGCGCGTGCGTCAGGCTGTCGATGACGGCCTGCGCGGTGCGGCGCTGCGCCTCGTTGGCGTAGAAGATGGCCGAGCGGTACTGCGTGCCGACGTCGGGACCCTGGCGGTTGAGCTCGGTCGGGTCGTGGGCCACGGTGAAGAACACCTTGAGCAGTGTTTCGAATGACACGATGGACGGATCGAACACGATCCGCACCGATTCGGCGTGACCGGTGGTCCCGGTGCTGAC
>JBIOKD010000478.1:0-1664 GCA_044451485.1 Candidatus Eiseniibacteriota bacterium
ATCTTCGTGGGCAATTACCTCGGTCAGACCTGGGCGCGCGCCGCCTCGGGCTCCGAGTTCGCCGAGGGTCACGCCACGCTGCGTGGCGAGTTCGTCTACGACGGTGGCGGGTACGCGACGGGCGCCACGCTCGCATTGTTCGTCAACGACAAGAAGGTGGGCGAGGCGCGTATGCCGGTCACCCAGGCGATCTCGCTCGGGCTCGGCGGTGCGCTCGACGTCGGTCTGGACACCGGAGCGGCGGTGGACGGAGCCGCCTACACACCTCCCTACCGGTTCAACGGCACGATCGACGCGGTGACGATCGACTTGAAGCCGGCCGCCAAGTAGCGATCGCGCGTCCGCGAAGCACATGAGCCGCCCGGCACATCGCCGGGCGGCTCGACGTTTCCGAGTCCCCACACCGCGGCTATCCGGTGATCAACGCCCTCACGAAGGAGGCGGCGAGCGCGAGTGCTCCGAGAGCGCCCGCCAGACCGGTAAGGAGACCGGGGGGCCGGTCGCCGAGCCGCGGGCTGATCGGCACGATCGCGCCGAGTACCAGCCCGGCGACGACACCCCCGACATGCGCGGCGTTGTCGGTCCCGATCTCGTGGAAGCCCTGCACGATCGCCGGCGCCGAGAAGAACAGGATCGCCGCGGCGAGCGCGCGGGCCCGACCCACCGCGAGACGCCGTCGCAGACGCCACGCGCCGGTGAGCAGCGCGCCGGCGAGGGCGAAGATCGCGCCCGATGCGCCGATGCTGATGTGATACGCAGCCCCGTCGCGCGCGAGTCTCCACAAGAGGCTCGTGAGCGAGGCCGCGGCGCCCCCCCACGCGAACACGATCCAGAATCCCCAGCGGGTGAAGATGCGCTCGACCGCGGGTCCGAACACCAGCATCGCCAGGCTGTTGAAGAACAGGTGCCGGTAGCCGCTGTGCAGGAACGTGGAGGCGAGCAGACGCCAGGACGCGTCGGCGGCGTCGCGTTGCGAGAGACTGGCGCCGTGTGCGATGTAGGCCGCGCCGTCGCCGATCTCGTGCCGGAGCGCGAATCCCGCGAACACCACCGCCCAAGCGAGCAGCAGCAGCACGGTGCCCCACGGCGGGACGTCACCCACCACGCGCCACAGCTCGACCGGTGGCGGCTCGGCCGGATCGGGCGGCACGAATCCGGGCTCGACGATCACGAATTCGGGCGGTGAGAAAGGGGGCTCCGGCTCGTCACGCCCGGGTGGATCGGGTGGAGTGTCGTCCATGCGCGCAGAGTGCGGGAGCGCGGCCGCCGCGGCAAGTTACCGGATCAGCATGAGCTTCCGCGTCGCGCTCTCACCCGCCGCCTGGTAGCGGCAGAAGTAGACACCGGCGCCGGCGACTCGACCGGACGCGTCGGTCCCGCTCCAGCGCGCGAGCTGCGTGCCACCGGTCATGAAGCCGTCCGCCAGCGTGGCGACCCGGTGCCCTGCGGGGTCGAAGATCTCGAGCTTCACCCGGGCGCCCGCCGGTGGCACGTCGAAGCGGATCGTGGTCGAGCCGGAGAACGGATTGGGGTAGGCCGGGTCGAGCCGGAAGCGCGGAACACGCGCATCGGCCACAGCCGCGGGCGGCGGTGTGATGCGCATGAAGTAGATGTCCTGCCCGCCGTTGAACGTGGCCGACCAGGCGAGATCGGCGCCGGTCGCG
>JBIOKD010000479.1:0-1637 GCA_044451485.1 Candidatus Eiseniibacteriota bacterium
GGTGTAGCCCTCACGCGCGGCGGTCCCCACCGAGGTGAGCAGCTCCTCCTCGGTGTGGTTCTTGTTGATCACGTCACGCATGCGCTGGCTGCCGGCCTCCGGCGCCAGCGTGATCGAGCCTCGCTTCTGCGCCGCGATCCGTTTGGCCACCTCGGTCGGCACGTTGTCGGGCCGCGTGGAGGGCAGCGACAGCTGCACCCGCGACGAGCACAACGCGTCGGCGAGTGCCGCCACCTGCTCGACGATCTGCGTGTGGTCGGTGGTGCTGAGCGAGATCAGCGACACCTCTTCGAGACCGGTCGCCGCCAGACCCCGCAGCACCTCCTCCACCACCTGCTGACCCGGCTTCTCGCGCACCGGGCGATTGATCATGCCGGCCTGGCAGAACCGGCAACCCCGCGTGCAGCCACGCATGATCTCGACCGACAACCGGTCGTGCGTGATCTCGCCGACCGGGAGCATCGGCGTGTCGGGGTAGTACTCGCTCTTGAGCTCGGCCACCCACACCGTGTCGACCCGGCTCGGGTAGCCGGGCCGCGCCGCCGCCGCGAGCCAGCCCTCGCTCGTGCGCGCGGTGGCGTAGCCGGCCGGCACGTAGGTGCCGGGCAGATGCGCCAGGCGACGCAGCGTGGCGGGGCGCGTCCAACCGGCGCGCCGCGACTCCCTCACCAGGTCCACCACGCGGTGGATGATCTCCTCGCCGTCGCCGATCACGAACGCGTCGATGAACTCGGCCATCGGTTCGGGGCTGAAGGCCTGCGCCCCGCCGGCGATGATCAACGGATGCCGGGCGTCGCGCTCGGCGCTGCGCAGCGGCAGACCGGCGAGATCGAGCATGTTCAGCACGTTGGTGTACTGGAGCTCGTACTGGAGCGAGAACCCGATCAGGTCGAATCCGCCCGCCGCGGCGTGCGACTCGAGCGAGAAGAGCGGAATGCCGCGTCGCCGCATCTCGGCCTCGGCATCGGGCCACGGCGCAAAGACCAACTCGGCGGCGGCGTCCGCCCGCTGGTTCAGCACGTGATGGATGATGCGGATGCCGGTGTTCGAGAGACCGATCTCGTAGGCGTCCGGGAACGCCATGAGCACCTTCACCTCGGCCGCTTCGAGCGGCTTGCGGGGCGCGTGCAACGCGTTGCCCAGGTACCGATTGGGCTTCGAGACGCGGGGCAGCAGCTGGTGCTGGACGAGTTCGGAGACCGTCGTGGTCATCGTGGCGGCGAGGTCCAATGTCCTCGGTCGGGGCGGCCGGGTCGGTGGCCCTTCCGGGCCATCGCAGCGCATGAAAGCGCTGCGTGACACATTAGCACACGGCCGCGCAGCCGGACCACCACCCCCCGCGGGCGACGCAAGTTGGCCCGCGGCAGGCATCTGGATTATGGTCCCGTCACCGATCCGTGGACCCTCGAGGACCCCTTCGCATGCGCGTCTCGGATTCCACCCACCATACGCTACGCCGCCTCCATTCCCTCTCGGGCGTCGTACCGGTCGGGGCATTCCTGCTCGAACACTTCTACACCAACTCCTTCGCCATCCAGGGCGCGGCCAAGTTCAACCGGGCCGCCGAGGACATCGGCAGCATCCCGTACGTGATCCTGGTGGAGTGGGTCGCGATCGGGATCCCGATCCTGTTCCAC
>JBIOKD010000480.1:0-1635 GCA_044451485.1 Candidatus Eiseniibacteriota bacterium
GCCCGAGCTTCTGCGCCGGCGCCGACATCGGGGCCATGAAGGCCTCGGCGGACGCCACCTACGAGCAGAATCTCGCCCAGGCCGAGCATCTCGCGGCGTGTTTCGGCACCCTGGCCGACTTCCCCAAGCCGGTGGTGGGCCGCGTCCACGGCGGGGTCTATGGCGGGGGCGTGGGCTTCGTGTGCGGCTGCGACATCGTGGTGTCGTCCGACGACGCCCGCTTCGGGCTCACCGAGGTACGCCTCGGCATCCTCCCCGGCATCATCAGCCCGTACGTGATCCGGCGTATCGGCGATCGCTACGCGCGGGAGTTCATGCTCACCGGCGAGCGCTTCGACGCGGCCACCGCGCTGCGGATCGGGCTCGTGCACCACGTGGCCCCGCCGACCGGGCTCGACGCCAAGGTGGACGAGCGCGTGGCTGAGCTGCTGAAGGGGGCACCCGGCGCGCAGCATCGCATCAAGATGCTGCTCGAGCTGTGGGCCGACGCCGGATGGGAGGAGTATCGCGCCTCGCTGCCCCGGGTGCTCGCCGAGGCGCGCGCCGGGGATGAGGCGAAGGACGGTCTCGCCGCGTTCTTCGAGAAGCGCAAGCCCAAGTGGATGGAGACCTCCTAGGGGTATGTTCCGCACCGTCCTGATCGCCAACCGCGGCGAGATCGCGTGTCGCATCGCCGCCACGCTGCGCGAGATGGGCATCCGTTCGATCGCCGTGTGCTCCGAGGCCGATCGTGGCGCGCTCCACACCCGCCGTGCCGACGACGTGCGGGTGATCGGACCGGCCGAGCCGCGCGGGTCGTATCTCGACGTGGCGGCGATCCTGCGCGCGGCCCGGGAAACCGGCGCCGAGGCGATCCACCCCGGCTACGGCTTCCTGGCCGAGAACGCCGCCTTTGCCGAGGCGGTGGAGGGGGTCGGGCTGGCGTTCATCGGGCCGACCGCGGCTCAGATCCGCGCCATGGGTGACAAACGCGCGGCGCGCGCGCTCGCGGTCGAGGCCAAGGTCCCGGTGGTGCCGGGTGGCGAAGGTGCCGATGTCCCGGCGCTGGTCCGCGAGGCGAAGCGGATCGGCTACCCGGTGATGGTGAAGGCCGCCCTCGGTGGTGGCGGCAAGGGCATGCGTGTCGCGGCCGACGAGCCGGCGCTGCGCGAGGCGGTGGAGAGCGCCGGGCGTCTGGCGTCGTCGGCCTTCGGCGACGGCTCGGTCTATCTCGAGAAGGTCCTCGAGCGCCCGCGTCACATCGAGGTACAGGTGCTGGGTGACGGGGCAGGCGACGCGATCCACCTGTTCGAGCGCGAATGCTCGCTGCAACGCCGCCACCAGAAGGTGATCGAGGAATGTCCATCACCGGTGGTGGACGAGACGCTGCGCGAGCGGATCACCTTTGCCGCGGTGTCGCTGGCGAAGGCCGCGCGTTATCGTGGTGCCGGCACCATCGAGTTCCTGCTGGCGCCCGACGGGCGCTACTACTTCCTGGAGATGAACACGCGTCTTCAGGTCGAGCACCCGGTGACCGAGATGGTGACCGGTCTCGATCTGGTCCGGCTGCAGGTCGAGGTCGCGGCCGGCGGCCGGCTGCCGGTCACCCAGCAGCAGGTGACCCGCCGCGGCCACGCGATCGAGGCGCGGGTCTAC
>JBIOKD010000481.1:0-1616 GCA_044451485.1 Candidatus Eiseniibacteriota bacterium
AAACCTATCAATCGGCGCGGCGGTATAATGTCGTTCGGCCACCGGGTGGGCGCCACCGGCGTGCGCATGCTAACCGAGCTCACGGACCTGCTCCGCCACCAGGCGGGCGAACGACAGGTGAGAAACGCCGGGCTCGGGCTCGCCCACAACCTCGGCGGCCCCGGCGCGGTGGCGTGCGTCAGCATCCTCGGAAACAGCCGATGATCGGCGCCTCCAAAGGTGCGACCCAGTCACCGGCCACCGGTCACGATTTCGAGAAAGCCCTCCAGTATCCCGATGTGTCAGCCCCCAGATCATGTAGCGCTCGTAGCGGAAGGCGGGAAACTCGCTGGCGACGCCGTCGAGCGTCCGGATGTAGGTGTCACGCGCTTCCACTGAGGCCAGAAACGACAGTGGCACCCACACCGCGCTGTCGACCTCGCGAGCGCTGAGCGCCAGCGTGACCGGGCGGTGCAGCGCGAAGACCACCGGCGAGATCACCAGATCGAGGGGCCGGTTGCGGGCGACGGCTCGCAGCTCGTCGAGCCGCCCGATCGGCGCGCCGTCCGCGCTCAGGTCGATCCCCACCTCTTCGCGCGTCTCGCGCACGGCGGTCGCCATCGGATCGGCATCGTTGGGGTCGCGTCGGCCTCCCGGAAGCGCCATGTGCCCCGACCACGGATCGTCGTCGCGCGTGGCGCGCTGGATGAGCAGCAACTCCGTGCCAGCGTCGCCCGCCCCCAGCACGATCGCTACCGAGGCGCGCACCACTTTCGCGACCTCGATGTGCGCCGGGCGATGCCGCGCCAAACGCGCGCGAATGTCCTCCACCGTCATGCCGTCGCTGCCACCCCGGCTCGATCCTTGCGGACTGTAGCGAATTCTGGTTCGTGTTGTTATCAGATGCCCCGCAAGGCCGAAGACGCGATCGGTCACCGCACGCAGCGGCGCGAGCAAACCGCCCGCCATCTGCTCGACGCGGCGCGCACGGTGCTCGCCGCCAAAGGCTACCACGGGACGAAGATCGTCGACATCGCCCGTGCGGCGGGGGTCGGGGTCGGTACGTTTTACCTGTACTACCACACCAAAGAGGCCCTCTTTCTCGAGGTGGTCGAGGATACCGTGGCCCGTCTGAAGGTCGAGCTCGATGCGGTGCGCGCGGCGGTGACCGACCCGGTCGAGCACGCGCGTACGCGCGCGCTGACCTTCTTTCGCTTCGCCAGCGACAACCGCGAGCTGTTCCGCATCGTCTTCGGCCATGGCGCGTCGTTCCACGACGTCGTGCGTCGCTGTCAGGACAGCTTCATCCGCGACATGCAGGAGAGCCTCGAAATAGGCATGGCCAGCGGGACGTTCCGTTCCGCCGATGCCGCAGTCTGGGCGCAGGCGCTGATCGGCATGTCGTTGCAAGTGGTGTCGTGGTGGATCGAGCAGGAGGGCGTGCCGACCGAGGGGGTCGCCCGCTCGCTCAGCGATCTCGTGCTGCACGGGATTACGAAGCGGACCGTTTGAGACGCACGGACGCCGCCGGGCGGGTGCGACCCATTGCCCGTTCGACCGAGCCGGTGCTACGGCAGGCGCAGTCCCGCCATGCGCCAGCCACCCGACAGCGGCTTGCCGCGCGAGCTCGATGTGAT
>JBIOKD010000482.1:0-1597 GCA_044451485.1 Candidatus Eiseniibacteriota bacterium
ACCTCGCTCGAGCGCGTCCGTCTCACGGTGGACGGGCAGACCATGGTGAAGGAGTCCATCGCCACCGGCGAGAAGATCTCGTTCCCGTTCCGGATCAACAACGATTCGAGCTTCAAGCTGGTCTGGCAGTGGGGCAATCGCATCGGCGAGAAGACCTGGGAAGGCGGCTTCATCGCCCGCGGGCCGATGCTGCAGCGTCACGTGTTCGAAGTCGACGATGACGGGAACGTGACGTATCACGCGGAACCACTCGGTCAGCCCACTCCATCCGAAGGCGGCTCGTAGAGCGACGCACGGCGGTGACCATCCGCTGCGTCGAACGCTCGCCGCATCGCTGCGACGTATCCACGGGGATACAGTCTCGCTCGCGGTTTCGCGTCCTCCTTGCGGCTGGCCCCCGGCGCGCGTCGCCTGGTTACGCGACGGCGCTGGCCTGCACCGCGCGCACTCCCGGTGCGTCCGGCGCGAGCCCCTGACGACGGATCTTGCCCGTGGTCGTCTTGGGGAACTCCTCGTCGCGCAGGAACAGCCGCTTGACGCGTTTGTACGGCGCCAGTTGCTGGCAGCGCGTCTCCACCTCGCGCTTGAGCACGGTCTCCACGAACGCGTCGTCGAAGGTCTTGCCGGTGGCGCGCGCCAGCAGCTCGAGCTCGGTGCGGTTCGGGAACACGTGCGCGTGCACCTCCTCGCGCTCGCCGCGCGGATCGCGCCCACCCACCACCACCACCTCGAGCACGTAGGGGCAGTCCATCAGCGCGGCCTCGACCTCCTCGGGGTAGATCTTCTTGCCGGCCGCGGTGGCGATCATGTTCTTGAGCCGGCCGGTCACCCGCACGCGTCCGTCGGCGAGGATGCGGCCGAGATCGCCGGTGTAGAGCCAGCCGTCGCGCAACACCTCGGCGGTGGCCTCGGGCTGACCGAAGTAGCCGAGCATCACGTTCGGGCCACGCACCGCGATCTCGCCGTCGCCGTCCTCGTCCGCGCCCACGATGCGCACCTCGACTCCCGGCAGCGGCCAGCCGACCGCACCCGGATTCGGGTGGTGCGGGCGGTTGGCGACCACCACCGGCGAGCACTCGGTGAGACCGTAGCCCTCGAGGATCGGCCAGCCGAGGTCGGCGAACCCCCAGAACACCTCGCGTGGCAGCGCCGAGGCGCCCGAGACGAAGAGTCGCAGACGCGCGAGCCCGCTCGCGTCCCGCAGCGGGCGCTGGAGCGCGTGCCCGATGCGGCGCCCGGTGGTGAGCCGCACCAGGCGCGTGGTGGCGAGCAGGGTCCGGGCGACCAGCTTGCGCGGAAGCGGCGCGTCGTCGATCCCCTTGTGGATCGCGGCGAGGAGCTTCTCATAGAGCAGCGGCACGCCGAGGAACAGCGTGGCGCCGGAGGTGCGGATGTCCTCACGCAGCTCGCTCGACTTGAGTCCGCGCGCGTAGGCGACGCTGGCGCCCACCCGGAGCGGACACAGGAAGCCGCCCGTCGACTCGAAGGTGTGGTGGAGCGGCAGCACCGACAGGAAGCGGTCACCGGGCCCGAACTCGAAGGTGCGCGCCACGGTCTCGACGTTGGAGAGCAGATTGGTGTGCGACAGCATCACGCC
>JBIOKD010000483.1:0-1595 GCA_044451485.1 Candidatus Eiseniibacteriota bacterium
CGGTGCCGATAACCCGCGACGGCTCCTGCATCCACGGACCATGGAGGGTTCTCCATTGCATCGCATCCTGGCGCGGTTCGTCAGGCGGCATCGCGCCGCTTTGGCGGCCGTCATCGCGCAACGCCTGGCGTCGGCGCTGGCACCGCATCCCGCCCTGGCCGAGGCCAAGGCGCTGCTCGACGCGCTCCAGGGGGCGCTCGAGACCGGCGACGTCGATGCGGTGACCCGCGTGCTGGTCGACACCGACCGGCGCTGGGAAGCGTTCGGGGTGCGCGGCGTGGACGCCGCGTCGGCGCTGCTCGGTGGCGAGGCCGCGACCCGTCAGGAGACCGGTCTCGACGGCCCGGCGATCGAGCTGCTCGAATCGGTCCCGCTCCCGATCGCGTTCGTGGACCGTGCCGGTCTGGTGACGGTGGTGAACGCCCCGTTCATCGCCCTGGCCGGACCCGAGGCGGCGCACGGACCGGTGCCGCTCGTTGCGCTGCTCGGTCACGACGTGCACCAGCGGATCGATCCCCTGCTCCACGAAGGCGCGCCGGCCACGAGCGCCATGGAGCTGGTGCACGTGAGTCTCGCCGCGGCACCGGAGCGCGACCTGCTCGCGACCGTGATCCCGTTCCGTCATCGCGGCGTCCTGACCGGCTGGCTGATCACGCTGCGCACCGTCCCCGACGGGATGGTGGCCGACCCGGCGCTGCCCCAGCTGCTGGCGCAGGAGAAGACCCAGAAGGAGAAGCTCGAGGCGCTGCTCACGGTGAGCCAGTGGGTCACCGGCACCCTCGATCACCAGACCGTGCTCGACACCATCGCCAAGGAGGTGCGGCGGGTGGTCCAGGTGGACGAGTGCACGGTGTTCATGGTGGACGCCGCCAGCCGACTGCTGCACCCGGTCGCCTGCGACGTGATGGAGTTCCGCGATGAGGTGATGGCGGTGCGTCTCAAGGTGGGCGAGGGCATCACCGGTGGCGTGGCACTGAGCGGTCGCGGCGAGATCGTGCATGACAGCGAGAACGATCCCCGCGCGGTGAGCGTGCCCGGCACGCCACCCGAGGAGTCGTCGCTCCTGTGCGTGCCGCTGATCGCGCGTCAGAAGGTGATCGGTGTGATCACGCTGTCGCGCATCGGGCGCGACCGCCGGCCGTTCGTGCAGGCCGACCTCGAGCTGGCCACGGTGTTCGCGGCCCAGTGCAGCAGTGCCATCCACAACGCCCGCATCTACGCCCAGATGAAATCGGCCTACGACGAGCTGCGCGCCACCCAGCAGCAGCTGGTGCTGTCGGCGAAGCTCAACGCCCTCGGCGAGATGGCCGGTGGCGTGGCCCACGACTTCAACAACATCCTCGCCGCCATCCTCGGCCGCACCCAGCTCCTCATGCGCGGCCCGACGTCCCCCGAGCTCAGACGCCAGCTCGAGGTGATCGAGCAGGCGGCGCTCGACGGTGCCCACACCGTGCGCCGGGTGCAGGAATTCACGCGGGTGCGTCAGGACGAGCGCTTCGAGACCCTGGACATCAACCAGGTCATCGAGGGCGTGGTCGAGTTCACCCGACCGGCGTGGTTCACCAACGCCAAGAAACGCGGCGTTACGGTCGAGA
>JBIOKD010000484.1:0-1588 GCA_044451485.1 Candidatus Eiseniibacteriota bacterium
CGCCGGTGTCATGGCGGTCGCGTTCGCGCGTCTGCGCCCGCTGTTCCGCGAGCGCGGGCAGATCAACGCCGAGGTCACCGGCCGGCTCGCCGAGTCGCTCGGCGGCATCCGGATCGTCAAGGCCTACACCGCGGAGAAGCGCGAGAAGAAAGTCTTCGCACACGGCGCGCACCGGCTGCTGCGCAACGTGGCGCGCTCCATGACCGGTGTGTCCGCGACCACCGCGTTCAGCACGCTGGTGGTGGGGGTGATCGGGGTCATCATGACGCTGGTCGGGGGCCGTGCCATCCTCGACGGCACCATGACCCTCGGCGGCTTCTTCATGTACGTGTTCTTCACCGGCCTGGTGGCGGGTCCACTGGTGCAGATCGCCTCGGTGGGCACCCAGATCACCGAGGCGTTCGCGGGGCTCGACCGCATCCACGACATCCTGAAGATGGGCACCGAGCTCGACGACGACCAGCGGCGCGCCGCGATGCCCGAGCTGCGTGGCGACATCCGCTTCGAGGACGTGTGGTTCGAATACGAGCCCGATCGGCCGGTGCTGCGTGGCATCTCGTTCGACGCGCCGGCGGGCTCCACCACCGCGCTGGTGGGCTCGAGCGGCTCCGGCAAGAGCACGCTCATCAGCCTGGTGATGGCCTTCAACCGCCCTCTGCGTGGCCGGGTCCTGGCCGACGGCCGCGATCTCGCCACCGTGCGGCTCCGCGACTATCGCGCCCACCTCGGGGTGGTGCTGCAGGAGAACTTCCTGTTCGACGGCACCGTGCGTGACAACATCCGTTTCGCGCGCCCCGACGCCACCGACGCCGAGATCCGCGAGGCGGCCACGATCGCCCACGCCGACGAGTTCATCGAGGGATTCCCAAACGCTTACGACACCGTGGTGGGCGAGCGCGGGATCAAGCTCTCGGGCGGGCAGCGCCAGCGGATCGCGATCGCGCGCGCGATCCTCGCCGATCCGCGGATCCTGATCCTGGACGAGGCCACCTCGAGTCTCGACAGCGAAAGCGAGGCGATGATCCAGGACGGGCTGAGACGTCTGCGTCGTGGCCGCACCTCGTTCGTGATCGCGCACCGGCTGTCGACGATCCGCAGCGCCGACCGCATCCTGGTGATCGAGCACGGCGAAGTGGTCGAGCGGGGCACCCACGACGAGCTGCTGGCGCTGAACGGCCGCTACCGCGAGCTCTACGACCGCCAGTACAAGCTCGAGCTGGACCGGTTCATCAATCCCGGTGAGGACTTCACTCCCGAGCCGCCCAAGGTCGCGATGCCGTCCCCGGCGGGTGTTGCCCGCGGCGACGGGCCGTAGACTCCAGGGCACCCGTCACCCGTGTCGCCGTTCGCGCTCGGAACCCGGCGTCGCCGGACCCGCCGTCTGTTGGCGCACGTGATCGTCGCGCTGGCGGTGCTGGGCACACTCGGCGGCTGGTTCGCGCTCCGGCTCCACGCGCTGCGCGCGATGTCGGCCAGCGGTCCGGCGTGGTCGTTCCCCGCACGCGTGTACTCGGACGCCGTGCCGTTCGTCCCCGGCGCCGTCCTCCCGCCCGATGCGCTGCGCGCCGAGCTCGAGGTGCGTGGCTAC
>JBIOKD010000485.1:0-1559 GCA_044451485.1 Candidatus Eiseniibacteriota bacterium
CCCAGCTCACGGCCCTGGACCAGCCGGTGGAGCGCCTCCTCCTGCCGAACCGTGCCCACCCGGCACGGGACGCACTGCCCGCAGGACTCGTCGCGGAAGAACCGCGCGATCCGCAGCACGATGTCGACCAGGTCGACCGTGTCGTTGAACGCCATGACGACACCGGACCCCAGCGTGTAGCCGCCGGCGCGCGCGTCCTCGAACGTGAGCCGGATGTCCAGATCGCCCGGCGTCACGAATCCGCCCGCAGCACCGCCGAGCAAGACCGCCTTCGGCGTGCCCAGGATGCCTCCCGCCAGGTCGAGCACCTCACGGAGCGTCGCGCCGGACTCCACCTCGTAGAGGCCGGGTCGCGCGACGGTGCCGCTCAGGCAGAACAGGCGCGGACCCGTGGAGCCCTCCGTCCCGATCTTCGCGTACTCGGAGCCACCCACGCGCAGGATCTCGAGCACGTTGATCAACGTCTCGACGTTGTTGATGCCGGTGGGCTTGCCGAAGACGCCGCGCTGCACCGGGAACGGCGGCTTGTTCCGCGGCTCCCCCCGCTTGCCCTCGATCGAGTTGAACAGCGCGGTCTCCTCACCGCAGATGTACGCGCCGGCGCCGCGTCGCAGCTCGATGTCGAACCTGAACCCCTCCCCCATCACGTCCTCCCCGAGGAACCCGTGCCGGCGCGCCTCAGCGATCGCGTGCTCGAGGCGCGCGGTAGCGAGCGGGTACTCGCCCCGGATGTAGAGGTAGCCCTGCTCGCAACCTGTCGCATAGCCGGCGATCGTCAACGCCTCGATCACCGCGAACGGATCGTGCTCCATCACGATGCGGTCCTTGAACGTCCCGGGCTCGGATTCGTCGGCGTTGCAGACGAAGTAGTGGGGCCGAACCGCTTGCTCGGCCACTGCCTTCCATTTCACCCCGGTCGGGAACGCGGCTCCGCCGCGACCCAGGAGCTTCGCGTCGGTCACCTCCGAGATCACACCGTCAGGTCCGAGCTCGTGCGCCCTCCGCAAGGCTTCGTACCCCCCGTGCGCCCGGTAGTCGTCGATCGAGGTGGGGTCGACCACGCCCACACGTCGGAGCAGTCGAAGCCCGCCGGGGTGGGCACTCTGCGGTGCCGAGGGAGCCGGTGCGTCCCCCGGGATCTTGGCCACCGTCATCGTTGTGTGGGACGGAACCGATCCGCCCATGAGGGCCTGGTCGATGAGATCTCCCTCGGACAGGCCGGCCGCGAGGTCCCCGCCGGCATGGCCGACCGCGATGTGCGACCCGTTGACCCCGGCACGCTGGAACAGGACCGCCGGCGCCTGCTCGCACATCCCCAAGCAGGGGCTGCGGTGCCACGTGGCGCCGCCCTCGCGGGTCTCGGTGCCCTCTGGCCCGACGCTCGTCTCCAGAGAGGCGCAGAGCTCTTTGGCCCCGTTGACCCGGCACGCGATGTCGTCGCACACGTGCACAACCGTCTGCGGGCGCGGCTCCACGCTGAACATCGCGTAGAACGTGGCCACCCCGTAGGCCTCCGCCGGCGGGATCGTCAAGCGGCGGCAGACGTAGGTCAGGCCGCC
>JBIOKD010000486.1:0-1555 GCA_044451485.1 Candidatus Eiseniibacteriota bacterium
CGGCGCATGGCGGGCTCCCGGGGGTTCGGACCGGCGCGGGGGACGGCGGTCGGGATGCGGATGACGGCGGTGGTGCCGGGAAGGGCTGTATCGTGCCGGCACCGCTAGTATTGCGCCTCCCGACCGGTCGGCCAATAGGGAAGTTGGACGATCGATCATTTTCCTTGGCGACTTCCAACGGCCATGGCTCGCGATCGAGCTCGCGACGGTCGGCGGTCGTCCAGCCAGGCCGGTGCGGGGGTGTGGTCGCGATCGACGCCGGATCGACTCGAGCCTGGGGGCTTGTCGCCGGTGGACGCTCGTCCTACCATCACCACGCGACATCGTCCCCAAACCTTGGACGCCCGCCATGTCGTCACCCGACCCGCCGACCGAACCCATCACCGAACCCCACACCGCCCAGCTCAGGGTCCCGACCCCGGCCCTTCCGCCACCCGCGGGGCCGGCGCGTCAGGTTCAGGTGGACGTGGCCGCGCTGAGCGACCGTGGCCAGGTGCGGGAGAACAACGAGGACGCCTACCTCGTCTTCCGGATGGGGCGCTACATGGAGCGGGTGGCGAGCAGCCTTCCCGAGACCGAGTTGCCGTCGCGCTACGAGGCGGCCGGTCACCTGATGATCGTCGCCGATGGGCTGGGTGGGCACGAGGCCGGCGACGTCGCGAGCCGCACGGCCCTCACCACCGCACTCGATCTCATCCTGCGCTCGCCGCGCTGGGCCCTGCAGCTCGACGACCCGGCCACCCGGGACACCGAGATCCGCGCGATGTCGTCCCGTGCTCGCGGCTACCTGTCCCGGGTTCACGAGACGCTCCACGCGCGCGCCGCCGCCGACAGCCGCTTGTCGGGGATGGGGACCACGCTCACCGGGCTCTACGCCATCGGTGCCGACGCGTTCGTGATCCACGTCGGCGACTCCAAGGCCTACCGTCTCCGTGGCGGCGAGCTGCGACAGATCACCCACGACCACACCGTGGCGCAGGAGTACGCCGATCGTGGCATGATCGCGCAGGAGGAGGTCGCCACCCACCGGCTGCAGCACGTGCTCACCCGCGCGGTCGGGGGGCCCGGCGACCACCTCGACGCCGACATGTACCATGTGGAGATCAAGGACGGTGATCGCTGGCTCCTGTGTTCGGACGGACTCACCGACATGGCGAGCGAGGGCGAGATCGCCGGGGTGATGCGGGCCCATCCGGCGAGCGCCGAGACGGCCCGCGCCCTGGTCGATCTGGCGCTGGCGCGTGGCGGACGTGACAACGTCACCGTGATCGTCGCCGAGTTCCGGATCGTGGAGCCCACCGAGGGCTGAGATTCGCACCGGGCGCGAAGACCGGGCCCCGCCCGGGACCCGTACCTCGCCGGACGGCCCTCCGCGCGGGCTTCACGACGCGGAGGGCGATCGCGCCCGGCCGTGGGGTCACCAGATCTTCGCCCGCTGGTCGGCGGGCCGGACCATCGGCGCGCCGTCCGGGATCCCAAACGTGTGGGCGAACTCGGGCATGTTCGACAATGGCCCGTTGCACCGGAACCGGCCCGGTGAATGCGGATCGGTCGC
>JBIOKD010000487.1:0-1549 GCA_044451485.1 Candidatus Eiseniibacteriota bacterium
CGAATCAGCGCCGGTGCGGGCGAGGCTCGGCACCAGCCCGGGCGCCGACGATCGCGCCAGCGGGAGGTGGTTGCCCCTCGAGGATTCGAACCTCGCCTAACGGATTCAAAGTCCGCTGTCCTACCACTAGACGAAGGGGCAGCTGAGGTGCGTAGCGTACCGGACGTCTCGGCGGAGTCGAGCCCGTGACAAGTCGGGGCGCTCCGCGTCACAGGTGCCAGAATGCCGGGACACGCGCCCGGCGCCAGCCCTGTGGTCGAGCATGGACGATCGGACCGAAACTGCCCAACCGAGTCGCGAGCCATGATCGCGGCGACCGTCGTCGCTCCGATCCTTGGGATGCTGCTCGTGCCCGCCTTCGTCCTCGTGCTGGCGATCGCCACGCCTCGTTTGCGCGCCCCGGAGGGGCTGCCGTACCAGGTCCGCCTGGAGCGCCATCGGCGCATCGCCTGGATCGACACGATCGCGTTGCTCGTCTTGATCGGACTGTCGCTCGCGACGCTGGCAGCGATCCTCACCTCGGATCCACGGACGCTTCTCGCGGCGGCTGCCCTCGGTTCCGGGGCCGGCCTGATCGCCGTGACCGCGTCCCGCACGTTCGGCGTCGGGGTTCCCTTCGGCGGGCCCCCGGGCCTGACCGGCCCAGCCGGACTCGACACGGAAACGAGCCGGGGCATGTGGCTCGACATCGTCGCGGAGATGGCGGCCGCTGCCGGGATCGCACCTCCGCGATTCGCCGTCTCGCATGGCTCGGACGCCAACGCCTATGTGTGGCCGGCGCGCGCCGCCGCGACCGTGGTCGTGAGCCAGGCGCTCGTCGCGCATCTCCACCGCGGTCAGGCCGCTGGCGTCATTGCCCACCTTGTCGCGCGGGTGACCGGCCATGACGACGCGGCTGACCGCTGCGCAGCAACCCTGTCGAGCTTCATCAGCGGCGTTGGGTGGATCGTCCTCGGAGTCGGGGTCCCGGCCATGGTGTGGGTGGCGGTCGTGCTCGGTGCCACCGGTAACGCTTCCGCCGAGGGCGATGCGCTCCTCCGCATTCCGCTCCTGGTCCTGGTGCCGGCGGTCGTCGCGTCGGCGATGCTGTGGGCCGGCCGCCTCGTCGCCGGCCCGCTCAACGTCGAGCTCGTCCTGCTGGCCGACGCGCAGGCCATCGCATTCACGAGGGACCCGGTGGCGCTCGCGTCCGCCCTCGACCACATCAATCATGGGTCGACCGTGTTCGACGTCCCAAAGGCGGCGCGTCACCTGTTCATCGCCAACCCGCGCGTCCAGGAACGAGGTCGCCTGGGGTCCGCGCGCTCGGCCTACCCGCCGATCGCGGAACGTCTCGAGCGGATCCGAGCCGGGGACGCCTAGACCCGCGCCGGCAAGGGGGTGTGAGCGAAGAGGTGTGGGGGCAAAGAAATGGAGCGGAAGACGGGACTCGAACCCGCGACCCTCACCTTGGCAAGGTGATGCTCTACCAACTGAGCCACTTCCGCCCGGAACACGCACACCGGAGATGGTTGGTGCCGAGAGCCAGAATCGAACTGGCGACACCGCG
>JBIOKD010000488.1:0-1522 GCA_044451485.1 Candidatus Eiseniibacteriota bacterium
GCGCGAGTGACTCGACGGTGGGGAAGCGCGCGAGGAAGCGCTCGTAGTAGGGGATCACCGTCTCGACGCGCGTCTGCTGCAGCATCGTCTCGGACAGCCAGATGCGGTACGGGTCGCGCGTGCGCCGCCACGGCAGGTCGCGGCGCGCGACCCGGTACCAGTCGCTCAGCCGCCGGTGGAAGGCCTCGTCGAGAGCTTGGCCTCGATGTGCTCGTCGATCCATTTCTTGTCGAACCATTCCAGCGGATCCACGAACACGCCGTCCAGCAGCATCGCGAAGTGCAGGTGATCGCCGCCGGCCAGACCCGTGGTGCCGGTCTTGCCCAGACTCTCGCCCTTGACCACCGCGCTGTGGTTCTTGACGTCGATCTCGGACAGGTGTCCGTACAGGCTGAACAGGCCGAGCCCGTGGTCCAGGACCACGGCGTTGCCGTAGATGCCCAGCGGACCCGCGAACACCACCACGCCGTCGTTGGCGGCCGGCACCGGGGCGTGCGAGGTCGAGGCCAGGTCGTAGCCCATGTGAGTCTGCTGGTCGACGACCTTGCCCTGGTACACGTAGCTGCGCCGCTGCGCGAAGCTCGCGCCCGCGTGCGTGTTCGGCATCTGCTCGAACGGACCCGACCAGATCCGGTCCACGCTCGACTTCTGACACAGCTCGACCAGCGCCCCGTCGTTCTCCTTGCGCACCTCGCGGTTGATCTTCAGATAGCCGTCGAGCGGCGAGCCGCTCCAGCCCTGCAGGATCTCCGCGATCTTTGCCGCCATGAACTCGTCGGTGAGGGGGATGGTGTCTGCCGGGAAGGCCCGATCCTGCAGCGAGGTCACCATCTCGATCTTCGTCGTGTTACCCGCGCGGTCGCTGACGATCAGGGTCGGCTTCACGCCCGCGGGCGCGTCGGTCGGGTTTGCGTAGAAGGCGCGCCGGCGCGCCGGATCGCCCGGGTCGACGAAGCCCGGGAAGAACTTGTCTCCCACCTGGATGCCGTGCTTCGCGACCTTGTCCTCCACGGTGTAGACCGCGAGCTCGGAGCCCCCGCGCCGCACGTAAGTCAGCCCGGTCAACAGCGACGCGCGCGGCGGCGTGGTGTCGATCGAGAGCGGCACCTCCACCTGCGCCTTGTTCGAGAGCCAGCCGTAGTCGGTCGCCTCGGCCTTCAGCAAGGCGGAGCCGTCGCCGACGCCGAGCTCCTTCGGCTTCAAGGTGACCTCGATCTCGCGCTCGAGCTGCAGGTCCGCGCCGGTCAGCACGCTGCCCGGGTAGTCCTGCTCCGCGAGCGGGAACGACTTGCCGTTCGACTCGAGCCAGATGCGCACGTGGCGCACGCCCGAGCCCGCGTCCTTGAAGCGGAACAGGTGGTGGTACTCGGCGCCCACGAAGGCCTGGGTCGTCAAGGTCGAGACCTCGGGCGGCTCGCGCTCCAGACGCGTGTACGCGTAGTAGCCCGCACCCCCGACCAGCAGCAGAACGATCAACCAAACGATGCGCATCACACCCCCCTCGGCATGCGCCCGCGAGAAC
>JBIOKD010000489.1:0-1516 GCA_044451485.1 Candidatus Eiseniibacteriota bacterium
GCGCTCGCGAGGGCACCGCATCGAGGACACGTGGGGTGCGAGTGGGTGTCGCGCGAGGAAGTGGGGTGGAGCGACGCGGTGGTGGTGCGGCGTGGCGGGGCTGGCGGAGCGATGGGACCCGCGACGAGCGCGACGCCCGAGTGCCCCGACGAATCGGAATCCCGAGACCCACCACCCGCGACGGCTAGACCCGCTCGAGCAGCAGCGCGAACCCCATGCCACCCGAGACGCACAGGGTGGCGAGCCCGTGGCGGCTGCCACGACGCCGCATCTCGTGAAGCAACGTCACCACGATACGGGTGCCGGTGCAACCGATCGGGTGACCGAGCGCGATCGCGCCGCCGTTCACGTTGAGCTTCGCGCGATCGAGATGCAGCTCGCGGTCGCACGCCAGCACCTGCGCCGCGAACGCCTCGTTGAGCTCGACCAAGTCGATGTCGGCGAGCCTCACCCCGGTGCGGGTCTCGAGCTTGCGCACCGCCGGCACCGGCCCGATGCCCATGATGGCCGGGTCCACCCCGGCGCTGGCCCAGCCGGCGATGCGGGCCCACGGGGTGACCCCGGCGCGTCGCGCCGCCGTCTCGGACATCACCAGCACGGCGGCCGCGCCGTCGGTGATCCCCGACGAGTTGCCGGCGTGCACGGTGCCGTTCGTCTGGAACACCGGCGGCAGCTTGGCCAGCGTCTCCGCGGTGACGCCGTCACGCGGGTGCTCGTCGGTCTCCACCACCGTGCTCTTGCCGCGCCCGCCGCTCACCGTGACCGGTACGATCTCGTCCTTGAAGCGGCCGGCCTTGCGCGCCGCCTCGCAGCGCTGCTGGCTCTCGGCCGCGTAGGCGTCCTGCTCGGCGCGTGTGATGGCGTCGCGGGTCGCCAGGGTCTCGGCGGTCTCCCCCATGATCTTGCCCGAGAGCGGACACAGGAAGCCGTCGCGGTACATGCCGTCGGTCAGCTCGCCGTGACCCAGCCGGTATCCCCAGCGCGCGCGCTCGAGCATGTACGGTACCCGGCTCATGCTCTCGGTGCCACCGGCGAGCACGATCCCCGCGTCGCCGTCGCGGATGGTCTGCGACGCCGACAAGATGGCCTGCAGACCCGAAGCGCACGCCATGTTCACGGTGTAGGCCGGTGAAGTGTCCGGCAGGCCCGCGCGGCGTCCGACCTGGCGCGCGGGGTTGGGCCCGCCGCCGGCCTGACGCGCGTTTCCAAACACGGTGTATTCGACGGCCGCAGGGTCGACCCCGGCCCGGCGCAGGCTCTCGGACGCGGCGAGTCCGCCCAGCTCGGCGGCGGTCAACGATGCCAGGCCACCCCCGAACGAGCCAATCGGGGTGCGAACCGGCGCGGCGAGCAATATCTCGGACACGGAGTCTGCCTCGTGTGGGTGGATGGGGTGGCGGTGGCGACGGCCGGCAACTCTAGGTGATGTGCGCGCAGCCGTCCAAACGTGCCTCGATCACATCGGCCGGATCACCTGGAAGCGCTTGGGGTCCTCGATGAACCGCTCGCGTGTCGA